>CAJWGB010000001.1 GCA_913031625.1 uncultured Planctomycetaceae bacterium
CAGCATGCTCAGTTTGATGAAGAATCGCAGGTGAGTTTCGGTGTGAACTTTTACGACGACGGACGGGTCCTCTCGATCGTGACCGAATCCAATGACCACGGCACACATGTCGCCGGAATCGTCGCGGGGAATGATGAGGAACATCCTCAGTGGAATGGAGTTGCTCCAGGTGCTCAGATTGTTTCCGTCAAGATCGGTGACACTTATCTGGATGGGATGGAGTCAGGGGTCGCTCTCATGCGCGCGGCGGATGCAGTGCTGCGGAACGAGTGTTCGCTGATCAACATGAGCTACGGCGAACCGACAAAGCGGCCCAATGGTGGGATTCTCATTCGGCAGCTGGACCAGTTGGTTCGTCAACACAACGTGATCTTCATCGGCAGCGCTGGGAATGCGGGGCCTGCGCTGTCGACGGTAGGGGCACCCGGGGGCACGACATCATCACTTATCGGCGTCGGCGCTTATGTTTCCCCGCAGATGGCACGCGCTCAATATGCGATGACGGAATCTAAAGAGCTTCCGTACACATGGACTTCGCACGGGCCCACGTTTGACGGGGATCTCGGTGTCGACCTGTTCGCCCCGGGCGGTGCATGGGCGACGGTGCCACGGTGGACCTTGAATCGCAGCAAACAGAAAAACGGCACCTCTATGGCGTCTCCGAACTGCTGTGGAAATTTCGCTCTGCTGCTTTCGGCCATCAAAGCCAACGGTCACTCCTTTACGCCCATTGCAGTTCGTCGTGCGTTCGAGAATACGGCTCGAAGCGTAAAACCACTGACGACGTGGGCTCAGGGCAAAGGTCTGATTCAGACACCTCAGGCATGGGCCGCCTTTGTCCGTGACCGAGAAAAGCCCTCGCAGAACGTGATCCTTGAGGCGACTGATGGTGCGGGCCGACGCGGCGTGTACCTGCGGGAAGATCATCAGACGTCCAGTGATGCTGTGCCGACCGTCACCCGCTTTCGAGTGCGTCCGAGTTTCAATGACGCGGTCACTAACGCAGAGAAAACCGGCTGGAGAATTCGGTTGAAGCTGCATGCCTCGAAGAGCTGGATTCGTTGCGGCGAGGAAATCACGATCAACTCATCGGGTACCAGCCTGAACGTCACTGTTGACACTCGAGACCTTGAGCCTGGCGCTCATTTCGGTGAGGTGACCGGTCTTGCATTTGATGATCCGGAGCGTGGTCCACTGTTTCGGATTCCGGTGACTGTCACAAAATCGATTGAGCACTACGACACTTCCAGGCTGGAGTTGTCGTTTAGGTCCTATGAGGCGCCGGCGGAAGAGATGCTTCCCGAAGAGACGGGCGACGAAGACCCCGTCTATGCGGACGGTGAGACGAATGAAGAACAGGAAGCTGCTGCGAGCCTGATCGAACCGTTCATCCCTGAGCGAATGATTTCCGGGGAAACGCCTGAAGAGCTGTCGCTCGACATTATCGGTGGCCTGACGATTAAGCCCTCATTCGTGGACGGAAGACTGGTCGACGAAGTTGAGGTACCGCCCGGGACAATTCTGCGACGGTTTCTGAGGGTGCCTGACGGTGCCAGCTGGGTTCGTGTGAGGCTTGGGGCGCAATCCAGTGACGACGGAGACACGCGACGGTTTGTCGTGCACGGTGTTCAGGTGATTCCCGGTCTGACGAATCGCGATGCCGAACAACGTTCCTACGTCACGCTTAAGAACGGTCAGACGCGCGACGTGAGTTTTCCGGTTCACGCGGGCAGAACACTCGAACTGGCACTGGCGTCCTACTGGAGCAATTCGGCGGAGTGTTCGCTTGACTACGAAGTCGAGTTCTTTGGAATCGAATCAAGTGTGGAGCTGTTGTCGCTGACACCTGACCGAGCGGTCGTCCCTGTCACGCTTCATTCAGCGGGATTCGACGTCCGCGTCAGCCCGGAGATCAAACTGACGGCTGTGAGGTCTCAGCACGTGCCGGTATCCTCCACGATTCGGCAGTGTCCCTCTGACCGCACTGGTGCAGATGGTCGACTTCATGAGCTGACGATTTCATGGTCTCTTGACGTTCAACGATCAGGGTCGATTGTCCCTCACTTCGCGGCCACCGATGACCTGTTATACGGATCAGATTTGGGGGGTGCTGTCTGGAGTCTGTACGAGGCAGACGGGCGGCGAACTGCAACAGACGACATCTGGTGTGACCCCATGTCAGTCAGTGCCGGCAGTTACACGTTAAAGCTCACGGTGTTCAACACGGACCGCAGTCGACTCGAACGAATTCAGAGTCGACCGCTGGTGCTCGAGCGGAGACTCTCATCTTCTGTCACAGTGCCTGTTTATTCGTCACCGACGGCAGCAGGAGAGGGCGGAACGAGACTGTCCTCTGCTTCCATTCTTGCTGGTGAGCGGAAAACTGTCTGGGTGGGACAGCCATCCGGCTACCCATCTGATGTCAAGCCTGGCGAAATTCTTGTTGGTACTGTGACATGGGGCGAGTGTCTTTCTGACGGTGAAAGTCTGCGTCGTCCCGCCGGATTTCCTGTGAGCGTGGTCGTGCCTGGTACTCCAGCCCCATCGCGAACGTCAGGTCCTGCGTCCTTTCAGAGCTTCGACGAGTCGAAGTCAGTGAAAGGTCGGCGGGAGTACGAGCGAAGAGTGAGTGTCGCCGCGCGGGAAGCACGCTTACAACTGATTGCCGAGTTCCAGGTTGACACTCAGCGGGAACAGTTTGAAAAGCAGATCGAACTGCTGTTGAGGAAGAACGAAAATGACCTGACGGTGCTCGCCCTGCGGCTGCACCGGCTGGATCATGTTCAGTGGCGCAAGCAACATCTCCCGGATGTCGTTGAGGCGGCTGACGCGGTTCTCAGCGAACTGGATCAGGATGAGATCGCATTGACTCTGGCCAGGCGGTCAAAGTCCGATGACCCGTCGTTTGCTGCCGGGCGCCGGCGTGCGGTACAGTTACGAGCACTGCTGATTGACACGCTGTATCGAAAGGCCAGAGCGATCGGATATCAGGAACTTCCCGAAGTCCTCGAACGCCATCCAATCAACGATCAATCTGCCTTTGATGAGCAGTTTGAGGCGGCTTACCAGGCGTTCTGTGAATGGGTTGATCCGACGGAAAAGGACTATTTCCTGTTGTATCTGAGGCATGAAGGACGTCGAGGAAATGCGGGTGCAGCGTTGAAGGTACTCAATCGCCATGCCAGCGACAGGAATTACTGGCATCTGGAAAAACGCCGCAAACTGTATCATCAGCTCGGTTGGACGGATCTGGAATCCAATGCGTGGCATTGGCGCACCGTTCGGTTTCCAGGTGGAAAACCATAGTTGACCCTCATTCTGTTCGGAGTGAACAGCTGGATGTCAAATTCGGGAAATAGGTTCGTAGCCCGACTCTCGAGAGTCGAGCAGTTCAGGCCTCGGCTCGGGAGAGTCGAGCGACAGGCGCTCCAGGGGTCCTGCTTCCTGCAGTGCGGAGAGGGTAGATGCTGACTGCTGCGTGGAACATCTGGCTTGCGCTGGCGCCCTGGATACTTTTGGGAGCCGCAGTCAGTGGCGTCCTGCACGTTCTGTTGCCCGAAAACTTGCTCCGTAAAAAGCTGAGTGGTCGAGCGGGAGTCCTGCGTGCGGTCGCCCTTGGAGTTCCATTGCCACTTTGTTCGTGTGGTGTGATTCCGGTTGGGCTTGGCATGAAGAAAGACGGCGCCGGAAACGGGGCCGCCGTCGGTTTTCTGATCAGCACGCCGCAGACGGGCGTCGACAGCATTCTTGTGAGTGCATCCTTTCTGGGCTGGCCCTTTGCGGCATTGAAGGTTGTTGTTGCTCTTGTGACAGGACTGGTTGGCGGATTGCTGGCTGAAGATGGAGCGCACCCTGAACCCGTTCGGACTGAGTCTGGCGCCCGGCAATCACGACAGGTGTCGATCAGGAAGGCCTTTGAACATTCTGCAGAACTGATCCGGTCGATCTGGGGCTGGTTGGTTATCGGTGTCATTGTCTCCGCGGCACTGACATGGCTGCTTCCGGCCGAACAACTGGCTGCATGGCCTGCGCTCACCGGACCTGCGTCACTCTTCCTGGCACTGCTGATCTCCGTGCCACTTTACGTTTGTGCGACGGCGTCAATTCCAATCGCAGCGGCGCTTGTTGCCGCCGGGCTCTCACCGGGCGCAGCGCTGGTGTTCCTGATGGCCGGACCGGCAACCAACATTGCCACGATGGGAGCCGTCTATCGAACGCTCGGCCGACGTTCGTTCATCGTGTATCTTTTCGCCATCACTATTGGCAGCCTTGGAGCAGGTCTGTTGTTTAACAGAGTCATCCCGATTGATGCAGAGACTCTGCAACCGCACTTCCATTCCGGATGGTGGCAGACTCTTTCGGGAGTTGTGCTGCTTGTTATTACGGGAGTCTTTGCGATTCAGGAGGCTGCTCGGGCAGTTCGCGGGAGCCGTGCGGAATCCGAGGAAGAGACAACCACTATCGCGGTCAATGGGATGACGTGTGATGGATGTGCCGGACGTCTCGAGCGAGCACTGGAACAGGTGGAGTCAGTGACTCGAGCCGATGCCTCATGGCAGCAAAACAGTGTGGCGATCAGCGGAGCCGTCTCCGCCGCCGAACTTCATGCGGTCATTCAGGAAGCTGGATTCGAAGTCGTGTCGACGGAGTCGAAAAATCTTCATGCGATCAATTAGCCGGCAAGCTGTCGAAACATTTCACGCGCCTGTTCCAGCTGTTCGTCTAAGTGTTCCCGATGCCGCATTGGAACGCGATCGCGACGTCGCAGGTCTTCTTCCAGGCGGTCGACCCACTTCAGAAAGTACTGGGCTTCCGTGCGCGAATTTAATGGCCTGTCACGAACTTCCACATACACCGGACTGGCGTGGCAGACCTGATTTCCCGTCGGTTGATCCGGGTGAGGTACTCCCTGAGCTCGAACAGCAATCCATCCTGATTGGCTGCCAGGAAGGAACCGATGCCGGCCCTCATGCGCAGACAATGAGTCCGCCAGAAAAATCAGAGGAATTGTCGTACAACAGAGAGTCTGAATCAGTTGTCTCATTGGTTGCCTCGCGATGTACGAAATGAAGTCACTTCATTGTGCCGTCGACCTGGTTGCCGTTCTACCGCACTGCAGAAACCCCGCCATCGAGCTCTGTTTCTTTCCGGTATTCGAACAGGCGCGGGGCAGTCCAGTGTGTCGTGGTTGGCGTGTGCCAGCGGGGTGGCACGTTTTCATCAGACCGGAAGCACCAAAGCCAGCGCCTCGCCTTCCAGGACTCGCGGAAAGGCGCGCATCATCACAACGAGTCCATCGCAGGGCGACAGGACCGCCGCTGATGTATTCGCAAGACTATAGACGGTACCCAAAGCTTCGCCCCGACGAATAATCTCCCCCGTTCGAGTGGCAGGTTCGAAAACTCCAGTGAGCGGAGACGGGTTGCAGACCTGCAGGTGGCCGGATTCCGGTCGGTCATCTTCCACATTCCATCGCACACTCGGTGCTGCAGGAGACTCTCGCGCCATCCCGAGTTGGCTCATAATCCGCAGGACTCCCGTAAGGTAATCATTGACTGCATTTGTTCGAACCTGACTGCCACCACCATGTTCACAATAGATGGCCGGAACTCCTGCATCCCGGGCAACTGATAATGACCGGCCTTCCAGTTGTGACGAAGTTCCCCAGACGAGCGGAAGATTCATTGCCTGGGCCATCTTTCGCTGGCTGTCCAGAACCTGCCGGTCGGAGTGCAGCATGTATCCAGCCAGCGGAAAGAGTTCATACGCCACCCCTCCGGTGTGGAGATCGATGTAATAGTCAGCGGAACGAATGAGCTCGGACAGTTCTGCGGCCGCCTGTTCGGTGACGCTGCCATCAGACTGTCCCGGGCAGGTGCGTGCCAGGTCCATGCCATCCTCTGCGCAGCGTTGCCCCAATTGAAAGGCACGTTCATTCACGCAGGGAACCAGTGTCAGTGTCCCTGCCTGCAGACGCTCATGGTTACCTTCAAACGTCTGTGCGAGCACCTGAACAGTGCGAATGGGTTCGAACTCATCACCATGGACTCCCGCGGAAACCAGCAGGTGAGGTCCAGACTGCTGCCCGTGAATAACACTCGTTTCCACGGCTTCCTCAAACTTCCCAGCCCTGGCGATACTCTTTGCTCAACAGTGCGTCGGCCTGTTTGTTGCCCGTGGTCATCTTCTGCGGGTCGTAATTCAGGGTTGCGCCCGTGCGGAAGGCCACATTGCCTAACAACACAACTTCTGTAAACGGGCCGGCGTACCCAAAGTTGCTGCCGGTGGCACTCCCCGTCTTGCAGGCGGTAATCCATTGCTGATGATGATGGTCTCCCGGAAAGGCGGAGTCTGGCTGCTCCCCGGACTGCGGTCGTCCGCCTGTCTGAACGGGCATCTTGCCGTGCGCGATCGCGATCCGTCCGTTCGTGCCAATAAACAGTGAGCCGTTCATTGGCAGTGAAGAGGCGATCGGAGCATCCGGTTTGGCCGTCCCCTCATACCAGAATACCGTGACAGGTTTCTGATCCCCGTGTTGCGGGAAGACAAACTTTGTCTTCATATGAGTGGGTCCGCTTTCCGGCAGCAGGCCTGATCCGACAGACGAGACGGTCACCGGTCGGCCGCCAAGCTTCAGTCCCTGAAACGTGGGGTCCATCAGGTGAATCGCCATATCCCCGATTGCGCCACAGCCGAAGTCCCACCAGCCGCGCCAGCGAAATGGCACATATGCTGAGTGGTAGTTGCGAACCGGTGCCGGACCGAGCCAGAGGTCCCAGTCGAGGTTGGCCGGAACGGGCTGTTTTTCAGTCGGCCGTTTCTGGCCCTGTCCCCACCATCGACCAGGGCGGTCAGTGATGATGTGAACTTCCGTCACGTCCCCGATGGCGTTGCTTTGCAGCATGCCCACGAGCTGGCGGTATCCGGGATGTTCATGATTCTGAGTTCCCATCTGTGTGGCGAGTTTTCGTTCGGCGGCGACCGTCGCAATCTTTCGAGCTTCTTCCACGGTGTGGGTGAGTGGCTTCTCACAATACACATGCAGGTCTCGCTGCATCGCTCGCATGGTGGCTGGGGCGTGATGATGGTCAGGGGTTGCCACGACCACCGCGTCCAGTTCTTTTTGCTCCAGGAGTTTACGGTAGTCACGATATTGTCTGGCATTGGGGTGCCGGCCGGCTGCTGCACCCAGCCGCTGACTGTCGACATCGCAAAGAGCAACGATGGATTCCGTACTGACTGCTGCGAGGTCACCGCCACCGCGACCACCGACTCCAATGGCCCCAATATTCAATCGCTCGTTCGCCCCGAAGGCAGACTGCGGGATGATCATCGGTGCCGCAAGAGCGAGGCCAGCCCTGAGGGCTGAGCGACGGTTGAGTGTTGTGGGTGTGGAATCCGAAGTCATGATTTGTCGCCTCTCGCCGGTCGTGAACACGTGGGAATCGCGTATGCAAACTACCGTTTTCGCAGCAATCAGCCAACCATCCCACACCTTCTGGAGTGTGCTGACGCAGCAACTGAGAAACGGACGAGAGGCCTTCTTCGGCCGCGTACAGTTCTCCATCCAACTGCCGAGAATCATCCGCAGCAGGGGGCGCAAACCGTGATCAGCGGAAACTGAAGACATCTGCCTGTGGAAGGTCTTCAATGCTGCTCAGATTAAACAGCTTGAGAAACCGGTCCCCGGTCCTGTAGACGACGTCGCTCTTGCGTTTGCCCACCTGTTCGGTTTCCACAAGCAGCAGGCGGACCAGTTGCCGAACCATGGTCAGCGGGCGTTCCTGACTGAGTCCTTCAAGGTCAGCCTTCGTCACAGGCTGGTTGTAAGCGACCCATGCAAGCACTTCCAGTGCGTCGGGCGATAGACGTACGTCCCGCGGCCCCAGGCCGAAGACGCCTGCCTGCACGTCTGCGAAGTTCTCACGCAACTCCATACGAAAGCCGCCTTCGTGCAGTCGAATTTCGTACGGTCGGTTTTCTTCGGCGTATTCTTCATTCAGCTGGTCGATCAGACGCACGGCGAACCGCGCGTCTGTGTCGTGTCCGATGAGTCCCGCGAGCCGACGCGCGGTCAGGGAAACTTCACCACCGACAAACAGGGCTGCTTCAACCACGCTCCGAGGGGAGATTCGAGATTCCTGTGCGTCCGCCTCCCGATCTTCCGCCGCTTCTTCTTCAAGATCTCGGGCCAGCGAGTCTCCGATTGAGGTGAAGGCGGACTCTTCTGCTTCCTGTGGGTCGTCGTCTTCTGCAAGCTCCATCAACGCCGAACCGACCTGCAGTTCAGCATCGTCAATGGACTTCATGGCCTCACGATAGGCCAGCTCAATGTCATCAAAGCCGCCCTCTTCGACCCCGGTGACGTCATCGGCTTCTTCCGTTAATTCGTCCTGCTCAGGCGCAGCATCGTCCGGAATGTGGGCGTCTTCGCCCCATGATTCGTCAGGATCAGTGTTGTCCGCATCCATGCGTCCATCCATGGCACAGGTGGCGGTGACAGCTTATCGCAGATTGTGTTCCGCGAAGAAGGCCAGTTCTTTACCAACCAGGCGGAGCAGTCCCGTGTTGACCGTTGTCTTTCCGACCATCTTGCCGTCATTCACATCGAGAACAAAGGTGATGTCATCATCGGTTGGCTTGAGAGCTTCGACTGCATGAGTGAGTCGCAGCAGCACTTCGCGACGCGCTTCCTGATCCTTGGCATCTGTCGGTTTGGGAAGTCCTTCCACGGCTCTCCTGGATCGCTGAACCCATGGGAGAAGCTGTGCGGAAACGCTGATGGCGTGTTCTGCTTTGCCCGGTTCCCCAAGTCCTTCAATGGCCGCTTTCAGGCGGTCAAGTGAACCCGGTCCGGTTGCGAACCAGATCCTGTGATCTGATGTTCCCAGCCATGCTTCAGCACCTGCGCCGAAGATGAAATCAAATAAGGTCAGGAACCCTTTTCGCAGTTTGACGCGATGAATGGAGACATCACCGACCTTGTGAGCATTCAGATCGGCTTCATTGCCTTCACCGGACTCTGCGATAAGCGCCAGCACTTCGGGCAGTTTGCCGGCACCAGGAACAACTGTGCATCCATAAGTGCTGAATGTGTCATCGACAGGAACAGATTCCAGGAACCCATTCAGGTGCCCACCCCTGATGCCGTCGAGCACAATCTGAGCAGCTCCATCGAACAGCTTTTGCGAAGCCGCCTTCTGGGCATCAGTCAGTTTCACACTCGAATCTTCCAGACGATTGGCAACATCTGCTCGGATGAGCTTAACCAGTGCTTCGGCACTCGCTGTTCGAAGTTCATCAATGGGATGATTCAATCGCAGTGACAGCGCTGATTTGGGATCAGATTCCACGGAGGCAAATGCGTCCTGCTGGTCAGCAAAGAGTGACATACTCTTTGCGAATCCCGTGCCATCGATCGCCGTGACATCAAACTCTGAGTTTGAAGTGGGCCCCGTCTTGTTGAGCCATGTGCGGCTGCGAGCAACATCAGATTCGATGAGCAGTCGTTCCAGTTCGTTGAGATAGATTCTTGCCAGGCCTACGCGAAGTCCAAATTCGGTGGTGGACTCTTTGGGGCGCTGCTGCAGTGCATCCAGCTGCAGTGTCCGGATGGCTTCAAAAGACTTGCGACGCTTTGCGATGCTCTCTGTATCGTGCGTGGCATTGTGGAGTCGAACGCCAAGACTTGCGTCACCTTCGAGGATCTGGCCAATCAGCGCTTCCGGGCTGATTGCTTTCTTGACGATCTGCCCAATCAGTTTCTGATTGGGCACTTTCTGCGACACACCAACGACGGCCCACCTGGGTGCAGGAGTGAGTTTCACCCAGCCCGGTTCAATATTCTTATCGGTTTGATAAAGGTTGGTCGCACCCTTTTCCGGAATCGGTGTTCCCATCAACGTGTCGATGTTGGCAAGCAGGTCATCACCCTTCTCCGTGTATGGAATATGCACAATCATCGGCGATGGAACGAGACCGGAAAGCAGGTCTGCACGTAAAGGTTTTTCAAAATCAACGCCAAACGCGAAGGCCTCAATGATGTCTTTCCAGTCTTGTCTGGGTTGCTCCTTCTTCGTCGCGAGTTCCAGCATTAGCGCCATGTCGGCGTTCAGGCGTTTGACGCCTGGGTGAGCAATCGAAATCTGCGGGTGATGTTCTTCCTGGGCACTTACCACTGAAGTCAGGGCCATCAGGCCCGCCAGCAGAATCGTCAGGGATCGGCTCATGTCGTAGAGAACTTATTCAGATCAGTGCCCGTCATCTCATGATGTGAAAGACGGTACACAGTGAGAAGGGTGATGGGAATCTGCGACGGCAGGTAGCGAACCAGACCGACGCAGCCACAGGAATTCGAAGATGTTGCGAGTTGGTTTGACACAAACCAAGACCTGACAACAGTTTCCGGAACTACCGTAGATTCCGCATTCTATGACAAATCACCAAATGGGGTAAAGACATGCTGACAAATTGAAACACTGCATTTTCCGAGGGATTTCCACCATTCCAGCTGTTCGGGCAGGCTCAAATCGCTCTATCAGCACACCAGGTTTTCGCCGTAGACTTCCCCCTTCCTTCAAAATGGATTTTGAAATGAACGTCCGAACTTTGTCAGCTGTCGGTTTGCTGCCTTACATCTCACTTGGTCTGCTCGCCCTGTCTGGTTGCGTGACCGGAAACAAGTTCGAGGACCCTCCTCAGCAGACCGCAGATGTCCGGTCGAGAGATTCAGGAACCACAGCGATCCCGGTGACATTCACAGATCGCAGAACCCTGCAATACGACACCGGCCAGACAGATCCGGAAATCCCGCAGCTGTTCAAGAGCACTTCGTCTGGTCTCCGCTACCGCATTCTGCGTAAATCAGAAGGCCGAAAACCTGGTCCCACCAGCCCGGTAACCGTTCACTATCGAGGCTGGCTGGACAACGGCAAGGAATTCGACAGCTCGTACGACAGCGCTCCCGCAAAGTTCCGCCTGAACGAAGTCGTGGCTGGGTGGGGCGAAGGGCTGCAGTTGATTGGCGAAGGTGGCATGATCGAATTGTGGATTCCGGGAAGTCTGGGTTACGGGAAGGCAGGGAGAGACAAGATTCCGCCAAACGCCACGCTGCACTTTGTCGTTGAGCTGATTAGCGTCAACGAGTAGATCGCCGGATCAGTTCACGAGAAACCTGGAAGGAATCCCGTCGAGTCTACCGCCGCCGCAACTCGTCAAAGTCCATGTTGGCGATCGACAGACTGTCTTCGATCAACTGCAAGGCTGATGGCACCGCTCGAAACGTTGTTGTGCTGACTGCACCATCATCTCCGGGATCGATCACCCGGACCCGGTGCTGTGGTTGCTGCACAAAGTGTGAGTCCACGACAAAACAGAATTCAGACTCAGAGTGGGAACGCACGTGCTCCAGCAGGATCAGTGATGAACCTGACATGCGCGAGGAAGCCATCCGGGCCCTGCGGCTCACTCACCTGATTCCACACAGCGTCATCTGAGAAGTCAGCTCGGATCACCCATACTCTGTCATTATCAGTCGTCATGGAAGTTGGTGTCTGACCTTCGAACATACTCCGACCGTGATTAGAATCCGTAACTCTTCCCGTTTCCTGCGAGCACAGCAAATGACGACTGAAATTACGTGGCTGGGACACGCTGCATTCAAGGTGACCACAGCCGAAAAGACCATTCTGATCGATCCCTTCCTGACAGGAAACCCGGCCGCCACCGTCAGTGCAGACGACGTCAATGCGGACGTGATTCTGCTGACCCATGGGCACGCCGATCACGTCGGCGACACCATTGAGATTGCTCAACGCACGGGCGCACTCGTGGTTGCCAACTTTGAGATCGTCACATGGCTGCAGGGCAAGGGAATCGAGAATGTGCACCCCATGCACATCGGGGGTGCTCATGCGTTCGATTTTGGAACCGTCAAGCTGACGATTGCTCATCATGGATCCGGGCTGCCCGACAATTCGTATGGGGGCAATCCGGCCGGCATCATTCTGAAGCTTGCTGACGGCAACATTTACTTCGCCGGGGATACGGCGCTGTTTCTGGATATGCAGTTGATCGGTGAAGCTGGTCTCGACGTGGCCGTGCTACCGATCGGAGACAATTTCACGATGGGCCCCGAAGACAGTGTTCGCGCCCTCAAGCTGCTGAAGCCAAAGACTGCGATTCCCATGCACTACAACACATGGCCCGTGATTGAGCAGGACACCCACGACTGGGCGACTGCCGTCCAGCACAAGACAGGGTCTGAGCCTGTCGTCCTTGAAGTCGGTGGCACACACCAATTGGGCTCAAAGTAGGCCGGAGTGAGGAACGTAGTGACGAAGTCCGGCGGTTCGCGGTGCACGATTGGAAATCGTCGACACGCTGTACTGACGTGATGATGCCTTGTCGCGAAAGTGATGGTTTCCAGTATCGACCCGACTCTGGAGAGTCGGGTTACGGATGGTCCTCGTGCCGCTCGCCTCGGCGTGCGGAGTCAATCACTGACGCGGCCGAGTTGCACCAGATACGCCAGCAGGTCCGCCCGCTGTTGTTTTGTCAGCAGACTCGTGAGACCGGCTGGCATGGGGCTGCCCGACGGCTTGCGTTCCTCAATTTCATCGACTGGAATCGTCTGGATCTGCTTTGTCACCGGGTCGAGGAGGTTGATCTGCCTGTTATCGTCTCCGCGACCGGCACGCTCGATTCCTGTGTGAACGCGCCCGTCCGACGTTACCACGACGATCATGGAGTATCCTTCCTTCACCTGTCGTGCGGGCCACATGACTTCTTCCACGATGCGTTCTTTCGACAGCGTTGTCCCGATTGCGGTCAGATCCGGTCCGATGTCACCACCGTTGCCACTGATCCGGTGACACGACGCGCACGCCATCGACTGAAACAGGTGTCGCCCACGTTCGACGTTTCCACTGTTGGAGTCCGAGACGAGCTGAGAGACTAGACCGGAGGAATAATCGGGGGTCTTCAATGACGCACCCAGCACGCGGCTGAGTGCAGTGAAGAGACTCTGATCGCTGCGACCCGCTGCAAACATCGAACGAATCAGTGCCGAGGCTGAGTCTTTGGACAGGCCGGTTCCGGCCGTTGCCTTTGCCAGTGCTTCCGCTCCTTCCGACTGACTCAGGAATGCCTGCAGCGTGGCACTGCGTTCCGCTTCCTGAAGATCAGGTTGCTGAAACAAACGCATGGCGACATCGGCGGCTGCGTCGAGGTCGGTGTTTGTCCATGCCCGCGCGACAGCGGCCTTCAGATCGATGTCATTCGACTCGGCGACAGCCCTGGTAAACAGAGCGCGTGATTTCTCTGCGTCCAGCCTTGCGGTTGCATGGAACGCAGCCTCTCGAACCGCCATCTCTTCGTCCCCGCTGACAGCAATGCTGTGGATGTCCGGACCGAGCTTTTTGAGTTGCCATTCTGCGGCGACATTGATTGCTGACTGACGTAAGTGAGGTGATCTGGAATTGAACAGATTCTTCAACAGATTCCCGACATTCTCAGGTGCTTCCCGACTGCTGGCGACGCCTGTCAGAATTGCCATTGCAGCTGCATGCTGTTCTGCGTTGTAGTCTCCTTCGTTCGTGTAAGTGTCGCTGCTGAGAGCGAATTCAAGAATGTCCTCGTTGCTGCCCGCCGCAAGCAACGCTTCCACGGCGCCAGTCCGGGTTTCGGCATCAAGATTTCCGGAACGGACAAGGCGTCGCAGCTGCTCGACAGCCCCTCCTCCTCCGACGCGGTTCAATACGGCCGCCAGATGCTGTGGCTTCGAAAAGCTCAACTGCCCGGCCTGCAGCGCCGGTTGCCATTGCGGTCGCAGCGCATGGACGGCCTGTTCGAATGCGTAGTCGATCCACTCATCGCGTTCACTGTCCAGCACACCTGCCGCCACAGCAATGGACTCCGGTTGACGAATTTCAGAGCAGGCAATCACGGCTTCCAGTCTCACGCGAGGATGCGTGTCCTGAGTACGGGCAGCCAGCAGCTCCAGAGGATTCTCGAGACGGTCGTGCCAGCGGCCTGCCAGGCGCGTAGCCCACGACCGAGCCTTTGCCTTGCTTGCGTTCAACAGTCGATTCAGCAGAGCAGGACGGACAACTTCAATGGTGGCATAAGCTCCAAGTGCCTGAAACACGTGGAATTCGTACTCTTTGTGTTTCGTGTCCAGCTTTGAAACCCAGACATCCAGTGCATCAGCAACGCTGTCCGGGTCGCGGTTGGTCAGTTCACGTTTGGCGTGATAGCGATTCCAGTATTCGGGAGATTCAAGCTGTTGGACGACGGCAGGGAGCGGCGCTCCAGCGAGTTGAGGAGTCTGCAGAGCAGGGCGGTCAGAACTGACGCGCCAGATGCGGCCATGTGCCTTGTCTCGATTTGGATGACGATAGGCATCGTCCTGATGGCAGGTGATTGGGTTGTACCAGTCGACGACATAGACGGCACCATCCGGTCCAACGCGAACATCCACCGGACGAAAATTTCGATGGCTGGACTTCAACAGTGGCTCCTTCCACTCAACTCCAAATCCAGCACCCTCTCGCCGCACCGTGAACCGTGACACTCGATTCGGTTTGAAATCCCCGAGCAGGAAGTTGTGTTGCAGTGCGTCCGGAAGGTGACTGCTTTCCACGTAGGCCACACCGCAGTAGCCGCCCGGGTTGCCGATTCTTTTGAGGCGTTTGCGATGAGTGGTCGCCACGAGACCCGCTGTGAGCCATGACACTCCTCCGGCGCCATCGACGCCGAACACCTGTCCCCAGCGATCAAATGCTGCGCCCCACGGGTTGCCCGCACTCATGTGGCCTTCGAGGAATGGAATCAGCTGTCCGCGGCGCGGACGCATGTGATAGTAGCCAGCGTTGAAAAGTCCGCTGACTCCCCATGGTGTTTCCACCCGCGATTCACAGCCATCACCATGGCCGAAGTAGAGTTCTCCACCGGGGCTCCAGATAAACGAATTAATCGTCTGGTGAGAGTCACCATTGCCAAAGCCACCGTAAAGGACGGTTCGCTGATCCGCTTTCCCATCGTTATCGGTGTCTTTCAGGAAGAGGATCTCAGTATTCTGGCCAACATAGATACCGCCGTTGCCGATCTCAATACCGGTGGGAATGTTGAGGCCTTCCGCGAAGACTGTTGATTGATCGGCAACACCGTCATTGTCGGTGTCTTCCAGCATGATGATTTTGTCGTTGGGAATGTCACCGGGAAAGATGTGCGGGTAGGTGGTGGTGACGGTGACGTACATGCGACCTCGAGAATCCCATCGAAGATTCAACGGTGAAGTAAGTCCGTCTGCTTCGGATGCGAACAGGTTGACACTGAGTCCCTCAGCGACGCTGAATGCTTTGAGTTCTTCCTCAACATTTGCCTCAGCCACTCCGTGAAGTGTTTCCGGCTTCGGACGCTGGAGCCCTGTGTCGTTGCGTCCCGTGGCAATGATCTGGATGCGGTCTTCTGCCGCGGCGACCATAGGAAGAAGCTTCTTCCACTCTTCCTTGAACGGAATGTAATCGTCACCACCACGAGTGAACTGCCGTTCGGCGTCATCACCGTACAACAGCTTCCAGTTGGCCGGTCGCCAATAGTCGTACCACAGCCGATGCTTCTCCACGACTGCCGTACGAAGCAGTTCGCTTTGCTGCCGATTTCCAAAGAGCGCGATGGGAGACTTCTGAAGTTGATCTGCTGAAACCTTCGTCTCGGTCAGGCCCAGCTGGCGGGCGATCTCGGCAGCAATAATGGCCTGGGAGCTTCTGCGCACATGAACGCCATTATCACTGAGGTCGGCCGAGATGGTGTGAAACAGGTCCACCAGTGGAAGTTCCTGTTCTGCGCACACCTGCTGCATTGCACTGACATACTCCCCAAGGACGCCATTCTGCTCAGCAACATCTGGTGTGGCGGCATCTTCTGGAGTTTCAAACCGTGTGGGAGTGATCAGGACAACCCGGCGATCATCTGTTTTCAGTTGTTCGATCAGAGTCGTCAACGAGCCGCGAAAGTCGTCCAGTCGTTGCCGGCCTTCCAGGGCTTCCATCGCTCCAAACTGAGCAATCACCAGGGACGCTTTGACTGTTTTCAGCTGCTCGTTGAGGTCACCAAATCCTTTCCTTCGCCAGCCATCCTTTCGCCAGCGTTCAATCACGGTTCCCTGGCGATAGACGGTGTCCGCTTCCCATGTAAAGTCTCGAAACCTGATTCCGGCTGCGTCCTGGCGCACGGCGGCTTCCGTCATCAGTGTTTCGAGATAGCCGGACTGCTGTTGTCGGAGCAGATTCGCGCCTCCCAGAAACACCACTACGTCATTAGATCCGAGGGGTAACCGGTCGACGGCCTGAACAGGCTGGAGAGAGATCAGAGCAACGGCGATGGCCAGAGAACTCTTGATTCGCATGTGCAAGGCTTTCAATAGATCTGGAACGCAGCAATGTCGGGTGTCCGTAGCAACTCGGATCGCTTCCTGGATGGTCTCTCATCAGGGAAACAGCGTCACACCCTTCGCCCGGATGCGAGCACTCCAAAGCGACCCGCCAGCAGTGATAAACAGTGTGCGTTTGTCCGGACCGCCGAATGTGCAGTTGGTAACTTCATCGCGAGGAATACGGATCAGGTCAATCAGCCGGCCGTCCGGACTAAAGACGTAGACGCCTCCCACATGCCGGTCTGCCGTTTCAAACGGCACGACGGGCTTGTTGCGACCTCCGGCCACATAAAGACGCCCCTCTTCGTCAGCAATCATTCCATCCGGGCCGCGCCCGGTCTGCCAGTCATAGATCACTCGGCGACTCTTTGTGTCGACAGAACCATCCGCACTCAGGTTGAATCGCAGCAGGGTGCGGGAGCCTCCAATGGAATTATTGTTGTTGTCTGCCACATAAAGGTATCTGTCGTCCGGAGTGATAAGCAGGCCGTTCGGACGATCTGCCTCATGAGTAATCACACGTGTGACAGTACCATCCGGATCGATGCGATAAACGCCTTCGACTTCTCGTCCGTTGGCGTCCTTCAGCTCCATATTGGTGCGAGGACCATATTTTGGATCAGAGAAGTAGATCCTCCCCTTTGAGTCAATCGCAAGGTCGTTTGGCTGGTTATACGGAGCACCCTTGTAGCCTTCGGTGAGAACCGTGATCGTGCCGTCCAGTCCTGTGCGAGTCACCCGCCGCTGGCCGGGTTCACAGGCAACCAGGCGTCCCTTGCGATCAAACAGCAGTCCGTTTGTTCCCGCGTCCTTCCGCCAGTTGCTGAGCGTTCCGTCGTGGTGCCGGCGGTTGATGCCGCCATGTCCACTGAACAACAGTCCCAGTTCGGGATGCCATGCAGGTCCTTCTCCGGCACCTTCCTTCAACAACTGAACCGGTCCGGATTCGACGACTGATTGCTCTTTAATCTGATCAAGTGCTGTCTTTGCCCGCTGTGTGTATTTGGTGACAAGGAACTCGATGTCCTCTTCCATCAGGTAGCCAGCAGCAGCATAGGCTTTGCACTTTGCTTCCATTCGACCGCGATACGAGTCGACTGAGGGATACTGTTCCTGAATTGACTGACGTGGGTCACCCGTCCATTCTCGTTCGAATGCCGTGAGTGGAAACGGAATGGACGACCCTGTCAGTTTGACCAGTTGATTCTGGGCGCCGGCCGTTGTGGCTCGCAGACTCCAGCCGGTGTAGGTGGCCAGCGGGACAGCAACCTCCGGTGGAATCAGGCAGCCAAGATCATTCCCATCGGTACCGCAACGAGGAACTCGGACAGAGTACCGCCCGATCACTTTAGGAGGCTGCTGACTGATGATGCCCGCGTCCGGCCAGCCATGTCCACAGTCCAAAGCAGGCGGTGCCTGGATCACGTTGGGGTAACGGACACCTGGGATTCGCGGAAAACCTGTCTCCCGAAAATCCACCAGAGTGCCGTCGCTGATCTTTGGGTAAACACTCGGAGGGGCCGTTTGCTTTCCGGCAGCCCAATCGTCAAGGCGAGTCAGGAGTGCTCGCAGAAACGGTTTGTAGTCACCCGGGTTTGAGTCAGTCTGTGCGATTCCTCTGCCCGGTGGATACCCGGCCGGTCCATGTTGTGTACCGCCGAACGCGTACACGCGAACATTGTCAGGAATCTCAGCGTCTTTGGTTGCCTGAGTATTCGTGTGCGCCAGGGATCCACTGCGGGTCCAGTACTCAGCCGCCGACTGAGTGTGCAGCACAAAGGGCTGAACATTGGCAGCAGCAGCTCGCCTGAGAATACTGTCTTTGCGACCGGTGATGTGATCTGTTTGTTCAGAGTAGGTAAATGGAAACCGATCGCTCGGCCATTCATGGTAAATGTGCTGTGAGTTGTATGCAGTCGGTTGAGCGAACCGGTGATTGAATGACCCCAGTCCTCCGCCGGCCACATGAGGAATCAGCCCATCGAAAACTTTGCGTCCCGATTCGTCGGCATTGAATCCGAAGTAGAGTAACTCGCGCAGATAGCGGCCGCTCTGCGAGACTCCAAACCCATGGTTGCGTTTCACAATTGGCTTGCCGTTGTGCAGCAGAGGATTGTTCTTTCCGCTGCCGTGCTTCAGTGCACTCATCAAATCGCGAACAGAGGCGAACGTGACTCCGTGAACCAGAGGGTCCTGCGCTTCATAGATCAGTTCATACAGCAGGCCCGGCTGAAATCCGGCGTGCAGCTCAATGTCCACGCGAGGCAGCTGACCCTGCTCATCAGAAGGAATCTCCTGGACGTAAAGAGTGTATTGGCTTCGCGGAATGGGAACGCGCGGATCTTCAGGACGCTGTCTCCATGTGAGGGTCACGGTTTCCAGCCCGTTTGCCGTAGGCCGGTAGGCACCGTGACCACCGCCATTAATGGGCCGACGATTAGGCCCGTCGCCTGTGACGCTGATTTCATAGCGCACGGGACCAACAATGGGATGTTTGGCCGTTCCGGCAACCGGTGCATGCAGCTGCATCCGAGCTCCCTCCGGCAGGAGTTCGCCATCCCAGCCACTCCACACGACCACCCAGCCGTGCCTCATCAGGAACCCGTCGCCCGGATTACTGCCACCACTGCCACCTCGGTTAAAGAATGAGAGCGCCAGTTTGTTGCCTCGATTGTTCACGTCATAAAGAGCGGCTCCCCGAGCCTGACTCAGATCGGCGGGCGCCAGAATCGTGAGATCCGCTGAGAAGTTGACTCGTCCGCTGGCATCAGTCGGAGCATGCTGCAGGTCGACAATCTGCTGACTGGATTTTGCTGTCGGGTCGATCGAAAAGTGCACAGTGCCGGAGATGCGTTCATAAGCGCCCACCGTCCCAAACTCTTTTCCACCCGCAAATGGTTCTCGCCTGGTGATTTCGAATTCGGTCAGTTCTGCGATTGCAGGAGCAGCCACAAGGGTGATCAGAGAAACAGTGGTACGGATCTGTCGAAAGAAAGACACAGCCAAACGACCTCGACTTTGTGGGTTTAAAGTTTCACGGAGGTACCCAGTGGAAACCACAGTTGACCAGTCTCTGAAGTTTTTTGCGGGATTGCCAGGCAGCAGACCTGTTCGACTGAGACGCGGTTTCCATTACAGTACCCGCGAATTCGAAGCAGAGAGATTCGTAGCCTATGTTCGACATCATTGGAGACATTCACGGACACGCCGATGAACTCACCGAATTGCTGTCAGTTCTTGGCTATTCTGAGCAGCACGGGGTGTATCGGCACCCTACTCGCAGGGTTTTCTTTTGTGGCGACTTTATTGATCGAGGACCCCACATACCTGATGTTGTCCGGATCGCCCGGAGTATGGTGGAAAACGATTCTGCACTGGCAGTGATGGGCAACCATGAGTTTAACGCGCTGGCGTATCACACACAGAACCCGGCTCAGCCAGGCGAGTTTTTACGTCCTCATACGGAACGCAATCAGTTCCTTCATGCGCGGACTCTGGAACAGTTTGATGAGTCCGGATTGCAGTCAGCGCTGGAGTGGTTTGGCTCTCTGCCGGTTGCCGCAGACATGGGTAGTTTTCGAGTCGTTCACGCATGCTGGTCACCCTCACAGATCGAATTACTTCAGACTGTTGCTGCTGAATATGGTTCGGCATGGACGGCCGGCTTTCTCGTACCCGCGTCCGCGACAGATGACCCTGTCTACGAGGCGGTTGAGTGCGTGTTAAAGGGGCCGGAACTGACGTTGCCCGAAGGGTTATCTGTGCAGGATAAGGAAGGCAATACTCGGCGTCGGATTCGGATTCGCTGGTTTGAAGAGGCAGCCGAACACACATGGGCGACTTACTCTTTGCCTGTGCGGGGACAACTTCCTAAAGTTTCTGTTCCCGCTGATTCGCCAGCGGTTCCCTACCCGTCTGATGCGCCGCCCGTGTTTGTCGGACATTACTGGCTGCCGGAGTCTGAGCCGGTTCCCTTAGCCAGCAACGTGGCGTGTCTTGATTACAGTGTCGCAAAGGATGGCATGCTGGCCGCCTATCGATTTGATGGTGAGTCGACACTTTCAGCAGATCGATTTGTCACCGTCCCGGCACGTCCATCGTAAGCTCTCCTCAAGAATCGACGATCCGGGAATGACTCGTTTAACCGCCAGCTGCAGGCGCACGTGTTCGGAGTGATGTGTGCACCGTCGGCTTCCGCCTGCCGTCAACCAATGTCGGGAACAGCTACCTGAGGAATTATGACCGTCGGTCGGAGTGAGGAAACGCAGTGACGAAGCCCGGCAGGCTTCATGACAGTCCGTGGGTCGCAATACCGGCCCTCGCTTCGCTCGCCCCGGCCTGCTTTTGATTCTTATGTGTCCTGCCATGTACGAAACACACTTCAGTTGCGCAGCGGTCGCGAATCGTGAATAATCCGCCTGCTCGCGTTTCCTCCTTTGTTGTCAGTCCATGCCCACTATGAACACTTCGACCGCCATCAATGCGATTCGAATTCGTGGTGCGCGAGGACACAATCTGCAGAACATTGACGTTGAGATCCCCACCGGTCGGCTGACGGTCATTACCGGTGTGAGTGGCAGCGGCAAGAGTTCCCTTGCCTTTGACACCATCTTCGCCGAAGGGCAACGGCGGTACCTTGAAGGGATCTCCGTTCGAACACAGTCGTTGATTCGCCAGCTCAACCGTCCGGATGTCGACGAAATCACGGGGTTGCCTCCGACCATCTGCGTTGATCAGCGAGTCAACACGGCCTCTGCCCGCAGCACGCTGGCTGTCACAGCGCAGATCTACGACTACCTGCGGGTTCTTTATGCTCGTGGGGGAACAGCTCACTGCACCAGCTGCAACAATCCGGTCAGCAGCCAGACGGTCACACAGATCGTGGATCGAATTCTCCAGGGGCCCGAACGACAGAAGCTCATGGTGTTGGCGCCGATCGTACGAAATAAGCGCGGAGCACATCGGGAGACGCTGGAACGAGTTGCGACTCACGGATTTGTCAGGGCCCGGATTGACGGGAATCTGCACGACCTGTCAGAGATCCCTGAACTGGATTCCGGTACGCAGCATTCCATCGATGCTGTCATTGACCGCATCATCCTGAAAGAAGGCGTTGCAACTCGGCTGCGGGAATCGGTTGAACTGGCCGTTCGTGAAGCGGAGGGGACATGCATTGCCTGCAGGCTGATCGATGAAACATGGCAGGACGAACTCTTCAGTACGCGATTCAGCTGTGCGGACTGTGAACTGGATTTTGCTCCGCTGGAGCCTCGGCACTTCAGCTTCACCAGTGCGTTGGGTGCCTGCACTCACTGCGAAGGGTTTGGAATTCGTGGCGTGGCGGAAGAAGTCGAAGACATCACCGTGTTTCGAAAAGCCGCGTGTCCGGAATGTGATGGTAGTCGTCTGCAGCCATTTGCCAGTGGGATGAAATTTGGCGGCCTCACCATTCGCGAACTGACGGCACTCAGTATTGATGAGGCGCTGGATGTTACTTCCGGATGGATGGGGAAACTGTCGGGCTTTGAGCGGGAGGCTGCTCTGGTCGCCGAGCGGACTCTGCCCGATGTTGTTAATCGACTCCGTTGTCTTCAGCAGTGTGGCATTGGATACCTGACACTCAACCGCGCTGCACGGACTCTGTCCGGAGGCGAATTCCAGCGCGCACGCCTGGCGGCGTGCCTGGGAACCGGGCTGCATGGGGCCTGCTTTGTTCTTGACGAACCGACTTCGGGGTTGCATCCTCGAGATACTAATTCACTGATCGAAACACTCACACGGCTTCGAGACACGGGTGCGACAGTCATCGTGGTTGAGCACGATGAAGAATTCATGAGAGCGGCGGACCACATCATCGACCTTGGACCCGGCGCCGGGCACGATGGCGGTCGACTGATGCATTCCGGTCCTCCGGATTCATTTGCCGAAGCTGAGTCCGACTCACCAACTGCTCGGCTGCTGACTGGTCGGCTCACACTGCCGTCTCCTGACCACGGGCGCGCAAACAGTAATGATTCGGTGACTGTTCGCGGAGCACGAGCAAATAATCTCGGCGGTATTACGGCCAGGTTCCCCCTGAATCGACTGGTCTGCGTGACGGGAGTGTCCGGCTCCGGCAAAAGTTCCCTGGTGATGGATTCACTGCTGCCGGTTGCCATTGCGGCGTTAAACGACGGCGACCTGCAGACTGCCGTCCGGGATACTCAATGTGAGGCTGTTGAGGGACTCGAGTCACTTGATCGTGTCGTCGCCGTCGACAATCGTTTACCAGGCAGCAATCGCCGGTCGTGCCTCGCGACAGTGAGTGGAATCTGGGACGCCATCAGAAAGATCCTCACACAGACACGCCAGGCCAGGACTCGCGGATATCGCAGCAATCGATTTAGCTTCAATTCGGGTGACGGCCGCTGTGATCTGTGTCGAGGCACAGGTGTTCAGGATCTCAAAGTGAAACTGCTGCCGGACACATCAATTGTCTGCCCGGAATGTCATGGGCGACGATTTAACAGGGCGACGCTGGACATCACCTTCCGCGAGCTTAACGCAGCCCAGATGCTTGATCTGCGCGTCGATGACGCTGTGACTCACTTCGGTGAACTCGAATCGATACGAGCACCACTGGCGGTTTTTCAGGATGTAGGTCTGGGATACATGACCCTCGGACAACCTGCCTCCACCTGGTCTGGCGGAGAGTCTCAGCGAGTGAAGCTTGGAACGGAACTGACTTCTTCAGGTACGGAAAGAACCCTGTTTGTCCTGGACGAGCCGACGAGTGGATTGCACGCTGCGGACGTTGTCCACCTCCTCAGTCTGCTGAATCGTCTCGTCGACACGGGGCACAGTGTCATCGTCATCGAACACAACATCGACATGATTCGAGCAGCCGACTGGGTTCTGGAGATTGGGCCGGGAAGCGGTGCAGCAGGCGGGAATCTGGTCGCATCGGGCACCCCTGATTCACTAACGGCGATTCCGGAAAGTGTGACCGGTTTGTATCTATAATCAGGGCGACTGCTGAACCACCCGCACCAGGATCTCAAACGTCTGGTCTCCCGCGGGTTCCGGGATCGGCCGAAGGCCACGAAGTCAAACCGAGCACGGCTCTCTTTAACCCCCGCACCGCGCATAAAAACAGCCCTTGGCATTGAGGTGTGGGGGATCAAACAGAGTGTTTTGGGGTTCAATCAGGTGGCTGGGTGATCACCTGGTGAAGATCTGCTTAACACACCGCAACTGCCAAAGGGCTGGCTGGGATACCGTTCTATCATGCACGGCCCGTGCCAAACGTGCAAAAAATATACTAAGGCAAAAACACCAGTGTTTTTGAGGGTGTCGAACCGCGGCGACATGCGCCGAATGCGCCGAAACATGCGCCGACTGGTTGCTTCGAGGGTGTCGGAACCGTAGGATTTTCGTCACTCAATCGGCGCCGGCGCATTATGACAGCTCTAAATCCAGGTAATTCAGGCAAACGACGTGACCCGTGGGTCATTGCATGCGCTCTGGCTGCGATTTCTTATGGTTTCGTGGTGATCTGGTACGTCACTACCTTTCCAGACATCGGTGTCCGCAGTCTGCTCCCCAATGAACCGGGTGAAACTGGTTTGCTGGTCACCGAATTTGTGCATGAGGATTCGGATGTCAGTGGGCCAATTCTGGAGCCCAACGACCGGATTCTTGAGGTGGGCGGCCAGCCGGCGAGCGACTTTCTGCAGTTTGTCCACAACCTTGCGGATCTGAGGTCTCCTGTCATTCCGGTAGGTGGGGTGTTGGCACCGGACTCAAAGCCGATTGCGGAGCTGCGAAAACGGGCGCGGAGAAAAGAACACAAACAGGCGGCTGCCAGTCAGCAGCAATCCGCAGACTCACAGGACAAGTCGAATGTGAATTCCGGGGACGAGGGAGCAGGAGCACCTTCGAAGGGAGACGGTGATGCTGACGCGAGCCCAACTGGTGAGTCGCCCGTAAAGAAGAGCTCCGACCAGAGCGAAGGCGACACGGGTGAGTCAGAGGTAGAGCAGGGAGTTGCTGTCGACCCGTCAGGCGATTCTGGAGAGACAGGACCGGAGGACGAGCAGCCTGGTGACGAGCAGTCCGATGGCGGCCGCACTGGTGGGAAAGGCGAGAAGCCCGAGAAGCCAGCCTCGACCGAGAAGCCTGGCTCGACCGAGTCTGCGTTCGATGAGGACGCTGTTCCCGATCTGGTTGAGATCATTAGCAGTCAGGATGGTCAGCCGGGGCGACTGATGGTTCGCGTGGATGCGATTCGTGGTGGGAAGCCTTTGGCGGCATATGTGTCCGTGAAGTCAATCGCCGTTTCTGACTTTGGACTGACCATCATCTGGTTTCTCAGTCAGCTCGGAATCCTGGCGGTTGCGCTCACTGCATGGTGGCAGCGTCCCGGGGATGAGGTCATCCGTGTGTTCTGCATGATGTGTGCAGCATCAATCGTGGCGTTCGTTGGTGGCTTTCACTGGTGGGTGATTGTCGCGAACCCGCTGCTCAACCTTCCATTTATCGTGTGTGCCTGTCTGCTCCCGCCGACGACCTTGCACTTCTTCTGCCGATTCCCGCGAGACAACTTCGTCGTCACTCAGGGTGGCCGAGTGGCAATGGGTCTGCTGTACGGTCCTCCGCTGGTGGCGGCATTGCTGATCGCTGCAACCTACTGGGCAGGGTGGGCACTTATGTCAACGGAGCCTGGCGAGATCACGCTGATTCAGCGAATCACGGCGCTGCTGTCCGGGCTGCTGGGTTCCGGCAGTCTCCAGTTCAATGCGTCCGTCGTGGCAGCCAAGCTGCTTTATGTGCTGCGAATTCTGGTCTACTTCGGCATTCTTGTGAGCAGCATTTATTTTGGCCTGACTGTTTGGACCCTGGCCAACAGTCTTGGGCGGACTCAGAGTCCTGTTGAGCGACGGCAGACTTCCGGGATTCTGATTGCCTCGTTGTTATCCACTTTGCCGATCGCATATACGCTTTACCTTGCCTTCTACCAGAAGGAGAGTTTTGCTCTGGGGCAGGCTCAGTGGCCCATGTTCATTGCCAGCGGGATGTTTATGGCAGCGTACGCATGGGGCATGCTTAAGCATCGTCTGATTCTGGCCGATGAAACGCTGTTCCGCGGTCGACAGTATTTTATGACGTCCGGAGTTGTCACAGTCGTGACAGCTGTGGCGCTGGCCGCCGGAGCGTTAACCACGCGAACGTATTCACTGCCGCTGGACGCTTCCATCCCGCTGCACTTATCGTCATTCCTTGTCCTTGTTCTGGCGATTGGGTTCCTGCTGTGGGTGCGTGATCGTGTGCAGGCGATTGTGGACCAGCGATTCTTTTCTGAGAAGTATCAGATTGACCGAACATTGCGGCAGTTGAACCAGGCGTCCGGCTATCTGGCCGACCCAACGGCTTTGGCTGAAGTGACGCTGGTGACCTGTCGCGACGTAATGGATGCGTCTACGGCTGCGATGTATGTGCGAGACCCCAGAGGCACACTGCGTTTGATCGGTGCCGACGACTATGCGGACGTTCCCACTTCACTGGCAATGAGTCGCGTTGGTGACGCAGACGATGGGGAGATGGTTGTCCGTCGAATTCCCGCGGCAAGTCGCGAGCTGCAGTCACCCGTGCAGGAACTGATGGTTGATCTGCACTGCGAATTACTTTGTTTTCTACGCAGTGACTCCGGCACGGATGGAGTGATTCTTGTCGGGCGAAAAGTCAACGGCGCTCCCTACTCTCCAGAGGACATCGCATTTCTTCAGGCGACCGGTCAGATGACCGTGCTCGCGCTACACAGTTCGCGTGCCAATCAGAACCTGTCGCGGCTGAACTCAGAACTCAAGGTAAAAGTCGATCGTATTGCGGAGCAGCAACGGCAGCTGGCAATGCTGCGTGCCGAGTTAACGTCCCTTCAGCAGGCTGCCGGGACCGAGCCCATTCCTGAAGTAGACAGCGGATTCGACCGAGGTGGCATTCGCGGAAACAGTGGGGCCATCCATTCTGTACTCGAGATGGCTCGTAAGGCGGCGTCGAGCAATCTGACTGTTCTTGTTCGCGGTGAAAGCGGGACGGGTAAAGAGCTCCTGGCGCGAGTCGTGCATCGCAATAGTGATCGCGCCGATCGGCCAATGGTTTCTGTGAACTGCGCTGCTCTGGCTCCATCACTGCTGGAAAGTGAGCTGTTTGGCCATGTTCGAGGAGCCTTCACGGGCGCGACTTCAGATAAGGAAGGGCGATTCCAGGCAGCTGACGGCGGCACACTGTTCCTCGATGAGATCGGGGACATTTCGCTGGAGACTCAGGTAAAGCTGCTTCGAGTTCTTCAGGAGCGCTGTTTCGAGCCGGTGGGTTCCGGCCGTACGGTGGATGTCGATGTCCGTGTGATTGCTGCGACTCATCGCAACCTTGAGGAGATGATTGCTGTCGGCGAATTCCGTGAAGACCTCTATTACCGTCTCAACGTAATCAGCGTCACTCTGCCCGCACTTCGCGAGCGACGGGAAGACCTGATCGAACTGGTCTTCTATTTCCTCAATCGCGGTATTCGTAAGACCGGCAAGACGATTCGCCAGATCGAACCGGATGCCCTTGCGGCTCTGGAACAGCATCGCTGGCCGGGCAACATTCGAGAGCTGGAAAACGCAGTTGAGCGAGCCATTGTGCTGGCGGACGGTGATTCAATCACGCTGAAGGATCTGCCTGGTGAGATCTCGGCCGGACTGCCGTCGCAGGCGTTGATTCTGTCGGATGCAGCCGCTGACATGCCGGAGTGGGCGAACGATCTGATCCCGTCATCAGAGACTGACGTGGCGACAGAACTCGTTTCGCCCTCGGTTTCCGAGCCATCTGTGGATGAACGGGCTGAGTTGATTGCCGCTCTGGAGTCGACGGGTGGAAACAAAGCAAGGGCCGCTCGTTCGCTCAATCTGCCACGCAGCACATTCTACAGTCGGCTAAAAAAGCACGGGCTGGGATAGCTCCTTCTTTTCTGTTCAACAGTTACAGCCCGATCCAGTACTGGCACCCGAGCTCAGTCGCATCAGAATGCCGTGCCTGCAAAGCCACTCGGATCGGTTTTCGGACCGCCACCTGTTAAAGTCAGATTGGCTGCTTTCGAATTGTGCGAGGAGTGGATCTGATGCGAGTTCGCCTGACCGTTCTGTTTCTTTTGATTGCTTCAGCATCAGCCGAAGATGCTGACGTGCTGTTGCAGGGTGGCACCGTCATTGACGGTTCGGGAAGCAATCGTTTTGCTGCCGATGTGGCGATTCGAGACGACCAGATTATCCGGGTGGGTGACTGCGCAGACGTGGACGCTGTCTGGACGATTGACTGCACTGGCAGGATCGTTTGTCCGGGCTTCATCGACCTGCACAATCATTCAGACCGCCAGATTGTCCGGCCTCAGACGCGCGCAGCCGTCAACTATGTGACTCAGGGCTGCACCACGATGGTGACAGGCAACTGTGGCTCAGGCCCGGTCGATACGGGCGACTATTTAAAAAAGATCGATGTCTCGGGTGCCGGGCCCAATGTGGCTCATCTGATTCCCCAGGGTTCTGTAAGGGAACGCGTCCTGGGTTCAGTGAATGTGGAGGCCACGGAAGAGCAGATCAGTGAGATGCGGGCGCTCTGCGACCGGGCGATGCAGGATGGTGCATGGGGGATGTCAACCGGACTGATCTATGTGCCAAGTTCCTATGCGGATACGAAAGAGCTGATCGAACTGGCAAAGATCGTGGGCAAACATGGGGGCATCTATGCGAGTCACATTCGGGGTGAGGGCACTGGTCTGCTCAAATCGGTGAATGAGGCGCTGGAGATTGGTCGTCAGGCTGAAGTGCCTGTGCATGTCTCCCACTTTAAATCCAGTGGCCGCGACGCATGGGGACTGGTGCGACAGGCCGTTCGAATGATCGAAAAGGAGCGAGCTGCCGGTCGCACAGTGACAGCGGATCAGTATCCCTACATCGCTTCCAGCACGTCTCTGGGCGCCACCCTTTTGCCCAGCTCTGCCAGAGCCGGCGGGTCAAAGGCTTTAATTGCCCGGATGGACAATCCGGAGACCGGACCTGCGCTGACTCGCACGATTGAGCGCAGTGTTCAGAAAAAGGACGGCGGCCGTGCAGTGCGGATTGCTCGTTATGCACCCAACCAGGCGTACGTTGGCAGGAACCTGGCCGAGATCGCGGCAATGCAGAAGAAGACGGCTGCGGAGATTGCTGAGGAGATCCTTCGTGGTGGCGGGGCCAGCATTGTTAACTTCAGTATGAATGAGGAAGACGTTCGGCATGTCATGGCCGTGCCCTGGGTGGCCACTGCGTCTGACGGCCGAGCGTATCTGCCGGGTGCGGATCGACCTCACCCGCGGAATTACGGGACCTTCCCGCGCAAGCTGGCGTACTACAGCCTGCAGGAGAAAGTTGTTGGGCTGGAACAGGCCGTTCGCAGCATGACCAGTCTTCCGGCAAAGATCCTGGGAGTCAAAGACCGAGGACTCCTGAAGGTCGGATTGATGGCAGATGTCGTCGTTCTTGATCCGGCATTGTTGAAGGATACGGCGACTTTCGGTGCGCCGCACCAGTACGCAAAGGGGATCGACTATGTGCTGGTGAATGGCACCATGGTTGTGAGTGAGGGTACTCCGACGGGCGCGCTTCCGGGCCGTGCTTTGCGACACACCGCTGTTGAAGCTCGTTGATCAATCACGCGCGGCGGCCGGGTAGTCCTCCCTGTTTAACCGGAGATCCAGGGTCCCCCGCCGCATCATGTGCCTCAGAATTCGCCGTCGCTGCAGCTGCGGCGACCGGTGAAACATGAATTCGCTCAGTATGGAACATCGGTTGCGAATTCTTTTCTCAAGGCAGCCCGATCCGAGTTGTTCCGCAATCACTGTCTTGCTGCGCCCGCGAACCGCAGCATCGGTTCCTGGACTGGTCCCAGCCCCGGTTTTCATATGGCAGCTGTTATCTCTTGCCGTTGGTTTCGACTTTGCCAGTGCAGGCGTATACTCGAACTCTCGATCGCTACCGCACAATTCAGGAGAAAACAATGATGTCAATTCGTAATGCCTGCCTGCTGACACTGCTGTTTGTGTGCTCTGCAGCCAATGCTCAGATTGTTCCCAAAGGTGCCAGGCCAGAGAAACTGTTTGAAGGTGTGATGCTGACCGAGGGTGTGGCAGTTGCTCCGGATGGCATGGTTTACTTCAGTGACATTACGTTTTCTGACAAGACGCGTCAGCCGGACGGATCATTTCATGCGGGTCATATCTGGGTGTTCAATCCCAACACCGGAAAGACAAAGATCTTTCGATCTCCCAGCGGCATGAGTAACGGCATCAAGTTCGATGCTGCAGGCAACATGCTGGTATGTGAGGGAGCGGACTATGGTGGCCGTCGGGTGACCCGGACCAACATGAAGACCGGCCAGGCGTTTGTGATTGCCGCACGATTCAATAACCGACCCTTAAACGCTCCCAACGACATTACGCTGGATGAAAAAGGCAGAATGTACTTCAGTGATCCACGGTACCTTGGACCGGAGTCTGTCGATCAGCCCGTCATGGCTGTGTACCGACTTGATACCGACCTCACACTGCACAGGATCATCACCGATGCCGGGAAGCCAAACGGAGTCTGTGTCTCTCCCGACCAGAAGACGCTCTATGTTGTTTGCCATAACAATGGCAGTACAGGGGGCATTGACCCGATTGAGAACAACGAAGAGCCTCAGCCACAGAAGGGTCGCATGGAGCTCATGGCCTACGACCTGCATGACGATGGCACGGCCACATTTCGCAGGACGCTGGTGAACTACTACCCACAGGACGGCCCTGATGGTCTGTGTTGTGACGTGAAAGGCAACATCTATGTTGCTGAGCGAGACACGTCGAAGCCGGGAATTGGAATTTATTCGCCGGAAGGCAAACAGCTGGACTTTATCCCGACGGAGCTTCCGACGAATGTTGGTTTCGGCCGTGGGGAAGATGCCAGCGTGCTCTATATCACGGCCGGCAGCAGCCTGTTTCGAATCCGACTTTCCATCGACGGATATCACCTTCCGTCGAAGTAGTCTGGTCGGCTGAATGCTTTGCATGCAGAGCAGTACGTACGACGGACTACCGGTCCGTCGCTTCTGTTGGAATTGACCGTGTTGGTGGTCGTGTGGCATCTGACACGCTCGTCAGATGAATGTTCACCAGAGCTGTTCTTAATGAGGTTCGGTGGGCCAATTCCGTTGGAAGAGTTCGAATCAGCGATTCAGGCGACGACGCCCGGAAATTGCGATAGGATCAGGGTCAGCCGAAATCGGCCCTTGAAGATTTCACTGACAGAAGGTGTATTGTCTCATGCGTCTGTTTGCCCTGTTGCTGCTGTGTCTGCCAACAGCTTTAAGTGACGACCCAGTCACCGCTTATTTCGATGACTTTCACGATGTGCGCGGCTTTTATTCAACCAATACCAATGGCGAGTATCAGGATTCGTTCGATGAACGGACTCGGGAGCTTCACTCTTACATGGGCGGAGGATTTGAGGGCGGCTACCTTGAAGTCAATGTCCTTGAGGACAGAAAGAGAAAGGGCCCTGATGACAAACCCGGAGTCATTGCTCTTTCGTTTGAGGTCGTGCCCGAATCTGCTGGCCACAGTGGGTTCCTGTACAAGGGGCGGCAGGCGGATCCAATTCGCCTGAAGGGATTAAAGGTTCCCGCTCAGAAAGAGGACCTGGAACGCGTCACTGTCAGTTTTCAGTATAAGGCCGTGAATTTGACGAAGGAGCACATTGGTGCGACGGTTAATTGTCGATTCGAGCCGGATATCGACGATCCGTACAACCATCGGATTGACTTTGGTGAGCTGAAAGCCACAGAGAATTGGCAGACCTTCAGCAGGACTCTGAAAGACGGGGAAAACCGCGAGGAGTTCCTCAGGATCATCAATTCAGACAAACAGGCAGCATTCAAGCTCGTCTGGAGCCAGCAGGGGAAGATCTCCAATTATCAGGACGGTGACACGATCCTCATTGATAATTTAAAGATCACTGTCAAACAGAAGTGATTGGCAGAGCAGGGGCGCCGGCTCTTCACCTTATGACCTGTTCCCGCCACCGATGCGCTGGGACCGTGTTAAACCCAGGGAGTACACTCGACTCACCCGGGTTCCCTGTATAACATTTTGTTCTGACCGTCACTGCTGACGAATCACGGGGTTCAGCCGGATGCATTGTTTTAGCGTCCCGGTTTCGGGATGGCAGAAAAAGGGGCCTGACATGAAGATCTTTCGCCGAGCGGCAGCTGCAACAGTGTTGTTGACCAGTATTGGACTTTCCGTCTGGGCATTCAGTGAGGCTCCACAGGCCGTCGACCCTGAATCGCTGCACCCCCGATCTTCGGCACTGTATGTCGCCTGGGACGGGACGGAAGCTCATGCGGACGCCATCGAAAAGACGGCTCAGTACAAGGCGATCGTCGACAGTGGGCTTATGGATTACGGCATGCGGCTGATGACTCAGTCAATGATGCGGCTCAATGAACAGATGGGGGCACCTGGAAGCAGCGATGAACTGGAGCAACTGCTTGGCGGCACGTCTGCATTCAAACATCTGTATGAGCAGGGCGTCTCACTGTCTGTTACGGCAGGTGACCGTGGACCCAACCCGCTGGGAACACTTGTCTTCCATGATGCGGCAAAGATGTCAGACCAGATTCCCGCGCTGTTGTTTGCTTTTGATATTCGTGACGAGCCCCAGGAAAAAACAATCAACGGTCGAGACGTCTCGTTTCTGATGTCTCCTGCCAATCCGGGTCTGGAGATCGCATGGTGGAAGGAAGGCCCACACCTTGTGCTCGGTGTCGGCATGACGCCTGCCGAGCGAATTGTGGCCCTGGCCGAGGGGGATGGTCGCAACGTCAAATCAAACAAGCTCTGGAAGAGATGCCGAGACCGTGATGATGAGGCTGAAGTGGCGCTCGTCGGCTGGCTGGACATTGGCACAGTCCGAGACATGTTTGCTCCAATGCCGCTTCCTGTTCCTCAGCCCGAACAGGACGCTCCTGTCACTGTTGCTGACGTGGCGGTTGCTCTGGGACTGGACAAACTCGGTGCTGTCGGCGGATCGGTCGGCTTTGACGGAGAAGCGTCAGTCGTTCATTCATTTGTTGATTCTCCCAGCCCCCGAGCAGGGCTGATGAAGCTGGCAGATCAGCCCCTGATCAGCCTGAAAGATCTTCCGCCAATGCCGGACAACTGTCACACGTTCGCAGCCTTTTCTCTGGATGCTCAACAGGCATGGACGGATTCACTCCAGGTTGTTCGCAGTACATTGCAATTCATGCCGCCTGAAGCATCCGAAGATATGGATCAGGTGCTGGGCATGGTCAACGCGACGCTCGGAATGGACGTTGGTGATGGGCTGTTTAAAGGGGTTGGCAATGTGTACTGCATCTATCAGGACTCAGCCGCTGCTCCGTTTGGCTTCGGAATGAGCGCTGCCATTTCCGTGAAGGATCGTGAAGCCGTCCTGAATGCCATTGCCGCACTGGAACAGCAGATTCCGGCGATCGGAGCACAGGCTGATGTGCCTGTTCCTCTGACAGTTCAGCGCACCGAATACAACGGACGACTGCTGCTGACACTACCCGCAGGTGTGTTCGCTCCAACGATTGGCATCGGTGAAGACTGGATCTCCATTGGTCTGTATCCCCAGCCTGTGAAGGCATTCTTCATGCGAGCTGACGGAGACCTGCCCTCATGGAAGCCTTCTGCCCAACACAAGACTGCTCTGGCCAGTCTGCCGAAGAAGTTCACGTCCATCTCTGTCGATGACCCGCGTGAAGGACTTCGCGTGCTGTATACTTTTGTACCGATGATGAATAGCGCGATTCACACTGTCGCACCATCGATGGGGCCGGACGCTGTGATGGCAGCGGACCTGCCACCACAGGAACTTGTGATCAAACCATTATTTCCGAATGTCGGTGTCAGTGTCCCGGGACCAAACGGGATTCAGCACTACAGTCGGTCGTCGCTCCCTGTTGCTCCGGTACCATCTGCTGAAGGCGGCCTGGCTGTGCCGGTGCTGGTCGCACTGCTGCTTCCCGCTGTTCAGCAGGCACGGGAAGCGGCTCGCCGAATGGAGTCCAGTAACAACATGAAGATGCTTGGGCTCTCGATGCACAACTACCATGACGCGTACAGACACCTGCCGATTGGTACCGTGCCGAACGAAAAACTGAAGTCGCCGGAAGACAGATTGAGCTTCCTCTATTCGATTCTGCCGTTTCACGAACATAACGATATCTATGATCTGATGGATCGAGAGAAGGGCTGGACTGATGAGGCCAATCGTGAATTTGCTCAGATGCAGATTTTCTCATACAGCAATCCGGGTTACGGAAGTGAAGGAGCCTCAACGCACTACGTGGGAATTGCAGGTGTCGGCAAAGATGCTCCGAAGCTGCCCGTCAATTCGCCGCGTGCCGGCATGTTTGGCTACGACAGGAAGGTGCGGTTCACTGACGTGAAGGATGGGCTTTCCAACACTGCGATGATGGCTGAGACGACGGATCAGGATGTTCCCTGGGCGAAGGGGGGGGCCACCATTCGAGCCCTCACTCAGGAACCCTACATCAACGGTCCCGATGGGATTGGCGGGCCGTTTTCCGGGGGTTGCCACATTCTGATGGGCGACGGATCTGTCCGATTTGTCTCTGAAACGGGGGATCCGGAGGTCATGAAGGCGTTGTCCACGATTCGTGGTGGCGAGCGGGTTCCCTTCGAGTTTTAGGACGGCTGTTGGCACATGAAGTGGCACCCGTGGCGCATCCTGTGTGTTGAGAACCCGCGATCACGGGCCCCACGGATTGCATTTGTGACAGTTGGGCGCCTGTGGTTGCCGGTGAAACGAAAGATTCAACGCAGTGAAACTGAGGTGGCCCAGGCCTGACCTTCGGTGACTTCGTATCCACGCTGCATCGCAATGTTGATCAACAGGCCCATGGCCACGCTGGTCGACATCAGACTGGATCCTCCGTAGCTGCACAGCGGCAGTGTAATTCCCGTGATCGGCAGCAGTCCCACGGTCATGCCCATGTTGATGACGGCCTGTGTTCCAATCATGGTGATGATGCCGACGGCCACAAGTTTGCCAAATGGTTCGTCCGTTCGTTCGGCAGTCCGAAGGCCGAAGTAGATGATCATGGCGTATAGCAGCATCAGAAATCCGCAGCCGGGAACTCCATAACGCTCGCCAATGAGCGAAAAGATGAAGTCCGTTCGAGCGGCAGGCAGGAGATAGGCAGAGGAATCATCCGTGATGGGCTCTTCATGCCAGAAGCTGCCGGTGAGTCCCCCCAGAGCGATGACCTGTTTGGACTGGTGCAGGTGAAAGCCGTCATCCGTTGGTATGGATTCTCCGTCAGTCTGTGTGAAGACAGCGACGACTCGAGATCGTTGTTCGGCTGACATCTGTGTCCAGACGACTGGTAGCATCAGCGTGCCGGCCATACAGACGCAGACGAGGTGTCGGACCTTTGCTCCCGCAGCAAAGACGACAGCGAACAATATCGGGAGAAACAGAGTGGCCGTTCCAAGGTCTGGTTCTCTGAGAATTAGAAACAACGGAACAACGGTCAGCAGGAACGGGGCGATCAGCCCCGTAAGTTTTGTCTGTGTCCACCGGTGCATGAGGTACCATGCCAGTGTCATGATCAGTCCCAGCCGGGTCGGCTCACTTGGCTGAAAGTCAAGCAGTCCCAGCGGAATCCACCGCCGGGAGCCGTTAACAGGAGGCATAAAGAGAACGATGATCAGCAGAGCTACGCAAGCTGCATACAGCCACGGGCTGAATTCACGGAAGGACGTGTAGGGGACCAGAGTGACTGCGAGCATGGCGCCCCAGGACATCACCAGCCAGATCATTTGTTTCTCAAACAGGCGAGAGGCGCCATACAGCTGATCGGCTCGGTGCAGGCCACAGAGCCCCACAAGGGGAATCAGCAGGCACGGGATCAGCAGTCCCGGCGGAAGTCTTCGCACCCATTGCCACACAGATCAGTCATCCTGCGAAGAGGAAACGGACGAATGAGGAGTCCAGCTTAGTAAGCCTGCGGAGCCGGTGCCACAGGACCCGCACGGTCTACGATTGGAGCGATTCAAGAATCTTCTGACAGGCCTGTGATTTATTAAGCGCATAGAAGTGGATCCCGGGGACTCCGCTTTCACGAAGGGCTTCGCACTGTTTGATGGCGTGCTCCACACCGATCTCAAACTGAGCATCTGCATCTTCCTGAACCGCCTCCAGACGTGAAGACAGATCGTCCGGGAAGCTGCTGCCACACATGGAAGTGATTCGTTTGATTCGCGCAAAGTCAGTGACCGGCATGATGCCGGGGACTACGGGGCAGGTGATGCCCAGTTGATCACAGCTGTCGCGGAACCGATAGAAACACTCGTTGTCGAAGAACAGCTGTGTGAAGACAGCATCTGCGCCGGCGTTGACTTTGCGTTTGAGGTTTTCGAGGTCGACTTCAGGCGAAGGAGCCTGAATGTGTTTTTCCGGGTATCCGGCGACTCCGATTCCGAAGTCTCCCGGATGGCTGCGCACGAGTTCCACGAGTTCGTTGGCGTAGCTTAGTCCGCCGTCGACGGCTTCGAATGTTTCCTGCCCCTGAGGCGGGTCTCCGCGCAGGGCCATAATGTTTCTGATTCCGGCTGCCTGAGCTTCGTCCAGCCATTGATTCAGCTGTTCACGAGTTGAATTCACACAGGTGAAGTGGGCGACGGCGGGTCGCTGCAGGTCATTCAGGATTTCCCGGCACCAGCTGACTGTCTTTGCCTGTGTTGATCCTCCGGCGCCGTAAGTGCACGAGATGAACGCTGGCTGGTGGGTCACAAGAGTCTGCAGGTGGCGGCGGAGCGCCTCTTCCCCCGAGTCTGTTTTTGGCGGGAAGATTTCGATGGAGACAACAAACGGGTTGCTGGCGAAAATTTCTGGAAGACGCATGAGATGAAAAGCGGTGGAAAAGGGGGTGAATCTTCGGGATGGTAGTGGCCTCGGCAGGCTGCGGAAATGCCGTGTTGTGTGAAGAGCCCGAATTTACCGTGCTTGAAACACATTTAGGGTGATTCGAAAAAACAATCCGACGGACTACGATGTGTCCACAAGCAGTTCGAAACCACGGTGACCATATGAAACGCAGCACAGAGCGAATCCTGACCACGCACGTTGGGAGTCTCGCCCGACCGGACGAACAGTTGAGGTTTCTGTTCGCAAAGGAGCGGGGGGGAAGCTTTTGATGCGGTAGAGTTTGAAGCGTCAACACAATCGGCCGTTGATAACATTTTTGCTCAGCAGGTCGATTGCGGGATCGACGTTGTTTGTGATGGGGAACAGAGTAAGTCGAGTTTCCTGACTTACATAGCAGAGCGACTCGGCGGGTTTTCGCCACGAGATCAGACGGGCGAAGATCTCTGGGTGGACTCGCGCGAAACGCTCGCCTTCCCGGAATTCTATGACGCTCACCGAAAGGCGCGAGAGGGACTGGTTGCAACTCCCGTTCGGCTCGTGTGCACCGGGCCGGTTTCCTATTGTGGGACTGAGTACCTCCAGCGTGATATTCGAAATGTGAAGGCAGCTGCGGCTCAGCACGGTGCAGAAGAGGTCTTCATGACGGCTGTTTCTCCTTCGGATGTCGAAGGGCAGCAGTCGAATGAACACTACAGGTCGGATGAGGAATATCTGTTTGCGATCGCGGATGCGATGCACGAAGAATACAAGGCTATCGTAGATGCGGGCCTGATTCTGCAGATTGATGATCCTCGTCTGCTGACTTACTACATTTCCCGCCCGGAACTGTCCGTTGAAGACTGCAGGAAATGGGCCCAGGTGCGAGTGGACGCGCTGAACCATGCTCTGAAGGGTCTGCCCGAAGACCGCATTCGGTTTCATACCTGTTATGGAATCAACATTGGTCCGCGAGTCCATGAAATGAACCTGGCGGACATCGTGGACGTCATGCTGCAGGTCAACGCAGGCGCGTATCTGTTCGAAGCCGGGAACCCGCGCCATGAACATGAATGGGTTGTGTGGAAGGATGTGAAAGTCCCTGACGGGAAGATTCTGATTCCGGGTGTGATTTCTCATTCAACGCCGCTCGTTGAGCACCCCGAACTGATTGCTCAGCGGCTGCAGCGATTCGCGGAGGTTGCGGGCGCTGAGAATGTGATGGGGGGAAGCGACTGCGGGTTCGCCTCGTTTGCAGCCACGGAACAGGAGATCCACCCGCGCATCGTAGATGCCAAATTCAGAGCCCTTGCCGAAGGTGCTCGAATCGCCTCGCAGTCACTATTCTAATCACCCCGTTGTAGAGGCTGACCCAAAACTGACGCGAATTGTGCAGCGCAGATTCGGCAGCTGCATTTTTGTGGCGAGCAGATTGTGAGACATCGCACTGGATCGGGGCGGCTAACCGTTCAGGCACTCTCAATCGGCCCCAAAGGCCGCTCGTCCACTCGTATTTTTCAGCCATTTTCGGGATACTGTTCGGTCTGAAAATCGCCTCGGAAACCATATTTCGGTCTGTTTTGGGGCACCAGTGCGTCATGATAGAGCGCTGCGGCACCTGGCCGCGTTATTGAACCAGAACCCGGGACCATCAATGTCAGACGTCTCGCTGAAAGATCCCTACAACACTCTTGATCGGCTGATTGGCCAGGTCCGGAGCCGTGTCCGTAACTACACCGCTCTGAGTGGTTCCTTACTGTTGTTTTCGGCTATCGTGCTGGTCTTCTGGGTGACGTTCGGCGTCGACTCCGGTTGGTTTGCACTGCAGCGACTCGAACTTCCCGTACCGCTGCGGATGATCATCCGAGCGGGCATCGTGCTGGGAGCGGCGTATCTGATCTTTCAGCACTTACTGAAGCCACTATATCGGGGCACGCGTGAATCGGAGCTGGCTCTGGTTCTGGAGCGAGCCTTTCCACAGTTTCAGGATCGTCTGATCACTGCTGTCGAGAACCGGGACGGGTATCCTCAATCTGGTGCCCTCGTTCAGGGGATGCTCCAGCGCACGATTAGTCAGGCCGAGTCTGTTGCCGGCAAAGTGACGGTCGGCGATGTTTTCGATCTGCGACCCGTGAAGCAACGCGGAATGGTGGCGACGTTGCTGCTGGCGACTGTAATCACAGGAGTTGTGTTGCAGCCGCAGGTCCTTGGGCACTGGTGGAGTGCATTCGTTCTTTGTGAAGACAGCTATTACGAGCGAACCACAAGCGTTGAGTTCACGGTGATTGCTCAGCCGGGTGATCGTCGACTCAGTTTTCGAGATACGTCTGAGTTTTCGTTCAACGTCAATGAACGATTTGGTGAACAGCCGGAGGGGACTCGATTGTATCTTCATCCACGTGGTGCGGACTTTGAACTGGAAGTGAAGATTCCGGATGGCAAGTCTGCCTCAGGTGGGGAGTGGGTGGTGCCGGAACGGGTTCGAATTGATGTCATTCGGTTTGATGGCAGCCGCAGTCGACAGTATGTGAATGCGACTGAAGAGCGTGCTTTTCGATTCATTCTGACGCGGTTGCAGGAATCAGTTTCCATTGAAGTTCTTGCAGGCGACTACCGAACTCGGTTTCCTCTGCGCGTTGAATCGGTTGCTCCTCCTGGACTCGACACCGTTGAAGCATCCTGTACCTACCCGGATTACATGAACCGGAATGAAACAGATGACGACGGAAAGGTGATTCCTGAAGTGGTCGGCATCATGGGAAGCGAAGTTGCGTTCCCAATTGGAACTCAATTCGACCTTAGCGCTGCTTCCAACAAGGGTCTGCAGTCGGTTCGCGTTGAGGCGGATCAGTTTGAGGTCTCTGGTGATCATGACTCGGCGACGGTCGTGTTTCGTGGCGAAGGCGGGGGTAGCCGTTCGGAACCTGTTCAGCTGAAGCAGCCACTCATCGCGGACGATGGGGTAAGGATCAATCTGGGATTGGTTCTTTCTCTGGCCGGCGCACAACAGAAACAGGAATTGATCGATGAGCGCCTTTCACTGCCGTCCAACGCATCGCTCAAGTTTTATCTGCATGATTCTGATGATGTCATTTCCACGTCGCCGGTGACACTTCGTATTCGAGGCGTCCGTGACAAGCCCCCCGTCATTGCGGTACGGACGGTTGGCATTGGCAACGCAATTACGCGGCGCGCTCAGATTCCTCTGTCAGGAACGATCACGGATGACTACGGGTTGACGACTGCCAGATACGAGTTCCTTGTGGATGACGAAACCCAGTGGCGGTCGCGTGATTTTGAGAACGTGTTCAAGCCCGGGTTGTCCTATGACCTCGAAGCTGCAAATGGGCCTGAGTCTGAATACTTCCGCGTGACAGAACTGGTGACGGAAGGCCAGACACTTGCCCTTGCGATTGTCGCTCGCGACGGATGCACGCTTCCAGAGGTCAATGAGTCTCGGTCGGAGCCTCTGGTATTTCGAATCGTCAGCAACGAAGAGCTGCTGTCTCTGCTTTACACGCGTGAGCTGAGTCTTCGCCGACGGTTCGAAGAGGTGATTTCAAAGCTCACCGAGATCCAGGACGACTTCCGTTTCCATGTGGAAATCGCGGAACGACTGGAAAGCGGGTCATCACCCGACACCGCAGTATCTGATCGCAGTGGGCTGACGAATTCGGGTCGCAACGGCAGCGACAGCCTGAGGCGTCAGGCAAATGAACTGCGTTCAATCGCAGAAGGGTTCGTGGAGATTCGAGCTCAGTTGATCAACAACGATATCCCGCCGAAACAGTTGGCGACCGACATGGAGGCCAACATCATTGGCCCGATGAACAAGGTCGTCGATCCACGAGACGGCTCTCTGACGGCAGCCGACCAGACAGTCAGCCGTTTCCGGGTCGCAGCTTCCGACGGCAAGGCATCGTCAGCTCTGTTGAACGAGTCCATAGATGACGTGGGCAAAGTCATTGTTCAGCTGAGGCTGATTCTGGAGTCCGTTCGTGACATGGCAGAGTTCCATGAGCTCTATCAGGAAGGCAAATTGATCCACGAGGAATTGCAGAAGATCTGGAAGGACACGCGGGACCTGCAGAAAAAACGGGCTATTGAAAAGCTGAAACTCTTCGAATAATCACCCATTGCGGCCCGGTAATTGGATTTTCCGTGGCCAGAATGAAACGACAGATCGATCTGAACTGATGGTGCCGTGAAATTGCTGAATACAAAGTCACCCTTCCGGGGTACACTTAAGGGTGCGTTTTCAGGCATTCGGCTGACGAAATCAGGAGCTGGACATTGGACATGAAACTGCGACACATACTGACATGGGTTTGGTCTGCGTCCTTTCGCCTTCAGACGGTGGCAGCCCTGAGTCTCACATTCATGTTGCTCGCTCCTGCGAGTGCACAGGATGAAAAACCTGCGGCCGATGAGAAGCCTGCGGCTGCCGCTGATGAGTCGGCGGACGAGGTTCCCGCGGACCCGGACACACTACAGGATGATGCCGAAGCGATCAGCGGTCGCTATGCACGTTTCGAACGCCTGCTGTCACAGATGGCGGACATGATGGCCGTCGAAGATCCTGAACGAGCTGAACTGCTGCGTCGGGCGATCAGTCAGACGCGAGAGAAAGCACTGAAGTCAGACATCGACGCAATTGCCGAGTTGCTCGGCGACGAAAGCTTCGGAGATGCCATCGAGAAACAGGAGTCGTCCGTCAAGGCCATGGCCGCTCTGTTGCGCCTCCTGCAAAGTGAAGATCGTCGGAGCGCACTTGAGAAAGAACGCGAGCGATTGAATGAGCTGCTCAAGGGTGTTCGAAACGCGATTGCTCAACAGCGAGCCACGCGATCTCGCACACAAAATTCACAGGCACCATCGAATGCTGCTCCCGGTCAGCAGAAAGCAATCGACCAGACAGACGATGTGCTCAAGGATATTAAGGACCACGACAAGGCACAGAATCAGGGCGCTGACGGCGAGTCCAAAGACGGTGAGTCCAAAGACGGTGAGTCCAAAGACGGTGAGTCCAAAGACGGCGAGTCCAAAGATGGCGAGTCCAGCGAGTCCAGCGAGTCACAGGAGAGTCAGTCCGGCCAGCAGAGCGAGGGAGGCCAGCAGCAGCAGACTCCCGGACGTGAAGAGCTGGAGCAGGCGCAGAAGATGATGCAGGAAGCTTTGGACCAGCTCAAAAAACAGCAGAAGGAAAACGCCCTGAAGAATCAGGATCAGGCGATCGCTGAACTTGAGAAGGCTGCCAAAGAACTGGAAGAGCTGCTGAAGCAGTTGCGTGAAGAAGAAAAGGAAATGGTTTTGGCTGCCCTGGAGGCTCGATTCCAGAGGATGCTGGCACTGCAGACTCAAATCTACGAAACAACAGTCGACCTTGATGCCACCGAGCGTGAAAAGTGGCTCGACACAGCAGTCAGTAAGTGTCGCGAACTTGCTCAGGAGCAGGTGGCCCTGACTGCTGAATGTACTCTGACCGCAGCGCTGTTGCGGGAAGACGGCACGTCCGTCGCCATCCTGCTGGCAGTCGAGGATATCGAAATCGACATGGGCTCCATTTCAGAGCGGCTGCAGGGAACCAGGACAGGCACTCTGACGCAGACGCTTGAAACTGACGTCATTGAAGCGCTCAAGGAACTCATCGAAGCGACTCAGCAGGAGATGCAGGAGATGAAGGAGCAGCAGCAACAGGGTGAGCAGCAACAGGGTCAGCCTAAGCGCCCCGACCTTGTTGACCTGATGGCAGAAATCAAAGTCTTGAGATCGTTGCAGCTGCGTGTGAATCGTCGAACAAAGAAGATCAATGATCTGCTGGCGGACCCGGAAGTTCAGGCCAGCGGTGCTGACACAGCTGATTTGCAGGAGCAGCTGGCGGAACTCGCACGTCGGCAGGATCGCCTGCGAGAATCAGCTATTGAGCTGGCTAAGAAACTGGAGCAGAGTCGATGAACAGAACCCTCTTCCTACTGACCGCAGTTGTCTTTACTGTTGCTCCGGTATTGGGGCAGGAACAGGGGTCTATTGCCTTCTCTCGCCCAGGCGTGGCAGACGTCAGGCAGCAGCTTGGCGAATGGCTGACGGCCAGCGGTGCTGACAAAACCGTTGCTGATGCAGTCAATGAACTTTGGGCAGACTCCAGTCAGCTCAATGCGATGACTGGTGAAGAGACACTCGATATGTTGATTCAGTCCTTCGCAAAGGCGGACGCAGCTGCTGCAAAACTGCTCCAGGAGAGCTTTGGTGAAGTAGCTCCGGCGGCCATCATTTTCGATGGGATTCGTGCTCGTCCTCTCTACCAGAATCAGATTGAACTGTTTCGCGCTCGCTGGCTTGTTCAGCATCGGCATTATGACGAAGCGTTGCCTGTGCTGGAGAAGCTGAGTCCGGACGACGTGGTCGACCCCGCAGGGCTGTTGTTCTATCGGGCTCTCTGCCAGTCGGAACTCCTGAAACGCCGCGAGGCGCTGGAGACGCTTTCACTTCTGCTGGTCAATACAACAGACGTACCATCTCGGTTTCGTGTCGTTGCTGAGATGCTCCAGAAGGAGCTGATTGCTCGCAAAGATGACGGTATGCAGCATGTTGCCTCACTGATGAAGGACGTGAATCGCCGTCTGGACCTTGGAGATTCCGGCAAGCAGACTCAGGGACAGGAAGACGAAGTGATTGCGGCACTCGACAAGTTGCTGGAAGAGCTCGATCAGCAGAACCAGCAGGGCGGTGGTGGTGGCGGGGGAGGTTCCGGAAGCCAGGGATCAAATCAGCCAAGTTCTCAGGGAATGCAGGACAGTGCCATCAAAGGTGGGTCAGCAACTGGCGAAGCTGATCGAAAAGAACTGAAGGAAACGGGGCGTTGGGGGATGGCTGATAAGCAGGCCGAAGCTAAAGCGCGTGAGTTGATTCGTCAGAAGTTTCCGCCAAACTTCCTGGATCAGATCGGGCGGTACACTCGCAAGATCGCTGACAAGAAAAAGTAAAGGGAGTTTCGCCCGTGCCGGCCCTTATTAAATGCGTTTGCGCTCTGCTGACCCTCGTTGATGCCCGCGTTTCCACGCTGAATGATCAGGAACTGACCGGGACTCTGGTCAGCATCGACTCCAAAGTGCTCAAGCTGGATGCCGGCGGATCCGTCAGTGAAGTTCCAATCGGTGATATTCTGAGTGTCAAAATCGGTGATGAAGCCGAAGCGACTCAGCCACCTGCAGCAGAGATTCAGCTTCAGAGTGGATTTGCTATCGGTGTCAGTTCAATTGCCGCGACTGCCGAATCAGTCAGTGGCGCGTCTGAACGATTGGGTGAGCTGAAAATTCCCCGAGCACAGGTTCGTGCTCTGCGACTGCAGCCCATGAAGCCGGAGTGGAGTGGAGAGTGGCAGACCTTCCTGAAGCGGAAGAACAGCAAAGATATTCTCGTCGTGCCCAAACGTGGAGGTGGCGGACTGGACTTCCTTTCAGGAAACGTGACGTCCGTCAAAGAAGAACAGATTCCTTTCCTGCTGGATGGTGATGAGATCCCCGTTCCGCGACCACGCGTCTTTGGAATCGTGTTTGCCCGGCAGGAGCAAGCCGGTGCCGGCGGTGCTTTGGCTGTCACATTTCGTGATGGCAGTCGAATGGGAGTCAGCGATATTTCACTGGCAAACGATCAGGTGAAGCTTTCTCTGCCGTGGAAGCAGGATGTGAACGTCCCGTTGGAACAGGTTGCCGCGATCGATTTCAGCTCCGGCCGCATTCATTACCTGTCTGACATTGAGCCACTTGCAGAACGTTACTTCGGTCTTGACCCGGAAGGGCGCGGCTGGGGGCCTCTGTTTGAAAAGGATCGCGGCACCCGAACGGGGATTTCGCGTCAATGGAAGATGAGCCGTGACAGTTTTCCGAACAGTGGACGGCCAAAGCTGACTCTGCGCGGTGAGACGTACTCACGTGGTCTCTGCATCTTTCCAAGTGCTCGGATCGACTACGCTCTGGATGGAAAGTACTCCAGCCTCACAGCTGTTGTAGGTGTGGATGATCAGGTGGCATTCAATCAGGTCAAGGGCCGGCCGCCGACTGCCGTTGAAATCACGGTTGAAGGAGACGGGAAGCAGATCTGGCACAGGATGGTTAATGCTCCGGATGACCCAGTCGATCTCAACGTGGACCTGACCGGGATCAATACACTGCGATTGATTGTGGACTTCGGGGACGGATCCAGTACCTGTGACTTTCTTGATCTGGCCAATGCGCGCCTCATTGTCAATACATCGGCTGAATAACACATGAGTGGAACTGTGACTTTAATGACCAGCCTGCGCCGCCGGATTCTGGTGCTGATGGCGTTTCTGCTGACGGCGTCTGCATTTGCTGCAGACGTTCCTGAAACGGTCAAAGAGCGAGAACAGCGGCGCATCAAAACGATTGAGAAAATTGCCCCGTCGGTGGTTTGCGTAATGCCCGCATCCGGTGCGGGTGGCGGATCCGGCGTTTTGATTTCCGCCGACGGCTATGCCATCAGTAACTACCACGTGACTTCCGGTTCCGGGGACTTCATGAAGTGCGGCCTGAACGACGGCAAGCTTTACGATGCTGTGATCGTTGGAATTGATCCTACGGGAGACGTCGCACTGATCAAACTGCTGGGGCGCGATGACTTCCCCTTCTGCGAACCAGGTGACAGCGATGCCGTTCGCATGGGAGATGAGGTTGTTGCTCTGGGTAACCCATTTCTGCTGGCCGGCGATTTTACGCCCACGGTGACCTACGGAATCGTGAGCGGCGTTCGGCGTTATCAGTACCCGGCGGGTACGTTTCTGGAATACACCGACTGCATTCAGGTTGATGCTTCCATTAACCCGGGGAATTCGGGCGGCCCACTGTTCGATATCGACGGTCGGTGGATTGGAATCAACGGGCGGGCATCCTTTGAGAAGCGCGGGCGAATCAATACTGGTGCGGCCTACGCCATTAGTGTGCGACAGGTGCTTCTGTTTGTGGAGCACCTGCGGTCTGGCCGAATCGTGGACCACGCTCGAACCGAGTTCACTGTTGAGACGAACGACGGGGTCGTGGAATTCTCGTCCGTATCTCAACTTTCCGAGCCTTATCGCCGCGGCGTTCGCTCCGGAGATGAACTCGTGTCGTTTGCCGGTCGGTCTTTGACCAGCGCGAATGACTTCAAGAACATTCTTGGCATTCTTCCCGAAGGAACACGCGTTCCGATGACGTGGCGGAATGACGATGGCATTCACCGCACCACCGTCCGCCTGCTGCCGCTGCATGGTTTTGAAGAAGCTCCCGAACTGCCAGGGGACCGCCAGCCGCAACCTGGCGACGAAGACGAGCAGGATAAGCCTCAGCGACCAGGCCGGCCCGGCATGCAGCGAAAACCCCCTCCGCCGGTACCCGCTCAGTGGAAGCATCTGTTTAAGAAACAGAAGGGGTACGCCAACGCGTATTTTAATGAACAGCACATGAAGCGACTCGTTGAGCGGCTGCGTGAGGCAGTGCCTTCTGAGCTGACGAAGGCGGACACTCAGTGGGTGTTTGCAGTGGCGACAGAGAAAAGCACGGGAGAACTCGGTGTCAGTCCGAAAGCGGCATGGCTTCAATGGGAAGGTGGTCGTTCGTCACTGCAGCCAGCAGCTGAAGTTGCTCAGTCCAATGAGCCCGATGAGTTCGGTGGTGTTCTGACAGCTCTGTTGCAGATGCGAAAGTTCTTTCGCGCTGATGACGAGCTGTTCAGCGAGACATTCTTTCATGGGGATGAACATATTGCACCATCCGGTGCTCACGTCGAAGTTGTTGTAACGAAAGACGACCTGATTAAGTGTCGCTGGTACTTTATGGAAGGCAATCCGCTGCCGATTGGTCTCGATCTCCAGACAGGTGCGGGAGAAGACGAAGCTCGTCTGAGATTTGACGCATGGAAAACGGACAGCAGTGTTCTGTATCCATCGCGCATCGGCGTGGTTGATGCAGATCGGGAGGAAACAGACTGGATGGATGTTTCTTCGATTCGCGTTGGGGCTCCTGCGAAATAGAACGCCAGTCTGCCTGTAGTCAAAAGATCACAGTCATGAAGAATTGCACTATAAAAACTGTTCTGTCAGCAGTGATGCTGGCATCCGGGCTCACCGCCGACGAGAACAAAACTCCTTCGGTACCGGACATCGTTGAATCGCGACAGGAAACAGTCGTGAAGCTGTTTGGGGCGGGTGTTGGGAATCTGGACTCCTACGGTTCCGGAATCATCATTTCCGAAGATGGGCTGGTGGCCACGGTCTGGAATCACCTGGTCAACAACGGATTTCTCACTGCTGTCACAGCCGACGGTCAGCGGCATGAAGTGATCGTTGTCGGAACAAGCCTGAAGCACGACCTTGCCATCCTGAGACTCGATACGGCTGAGCCTCAGAAGTTTCCGTTTATTGACTACAAGTCATCGGGCGCCCTGAAGACCGGCGATGGGCTGCTGGCATTCAGCAATGAGTATCATGTAGCGACCGGAAACGAACCTGTTTCGGTGATGCATGGTGTCCTGGCCTGTGAGACTCCCCTGGATGCAGGTCTGGGGCGCTGGCAATTTCCGGTGAAATCTCCCGTCTATCTGATCGACGCCATTGTCAACAACTCGGGTGCCGCCGGAGGTCTGGTTACAGACTCGAGGGGTGTGCCTGTGGGCATGCTGGGCCGAGAGATTCGGCATCGTGACACGAATATGTGGGTGAACTACGCAGTACCCCTGAGGACTCTGGAACCTGCGATCAGCACGATCCTGAGCGGTCAGAGAGTTCGAGATGATGAGCCCGAGGAAGAAGACCGAGTCCTGCTGTCGGATCGAAAGCTCACAGCGGTCTTTGGCATTACGGTTCTGCCGGCCATTTTGAAGAAGACTCCGGCTTACATTGACCGGATCGTGCCCGGTTCTGCTGCCGCAGCTGCTGAACTCCAGCGAGGTGACCTTGTATTGATGGTGGAAGACGACGTGATTCAGTCCGTCGAAGACCTCCGTGCTGCTTTAGCTACGCACCGCAAGGGCCAGTCCATCTCGCTCACCGTCAATCGCAACGATTCGCTCGCCGTGAAAACGCTCGTTGTGCCCTGATCCCGACGCAGTACGACACTGTGTCTGATAATACAGGGTTTGAAGCGAATACCTGGTGTGTTGGAGTTCTGCTCCGAGAGGCAGACAATTCCGGCATTCAGCCGTATCATGTGAATGCAGGCTGAGGGTCTTGTTTTGAGGTGACGTCTGCGTTGAGGAAGTGCAATGAACAGATTCACAGTTCTCCTTGTCCTGATTTTCTGCAGTGCCGTCGTCGCTGACGAATCAAAGCCCTCAGATGAGAAGAATCAGTCGACCGCAAACACGCCGGCTGGCGAGGCTCAAACGGACGAGGAGACGTCAGACGCACCAGATTATGAAGCCATGGTTGCGGCGCTGGTGAATATCAAGGCACCAGGCTTTGGCTACTCTGAGGTGCCGTCTGGTTTGGAGTTTCTGCCGTACCGGGACTCTAGCAAAGCCTCGCTCAGGTCTTTTGATACCAACGGCACTCCACCTCCCGGCCAGACGATTGCACCCGCTCCTGAGATGGTGGCGCTGGTTTCTGCCGGAGTTGACGTGGTCCCGACTTTGCTGCAACACCTGACAGACTCGCGTGAAGTGACGACCGTTCGGCCGCCGCCGGCCATGTACGGCGAAATTCGCATTGAATACGACTCGTATTCTTCGGGTCAGCATCCGGTCGATTTTCGGGAGTTGAGTCGGGCACGGAACCGAAACGGAAGCGGCACGAGCCTCATGCGGCCGCACAGGATTACGGTCGGAGATTTGTGTTTTGTGGCCCTCGGTCAAATCGTCAATCGCGATTTCAATACGGTGTCTTACGAGGATGATTATCTCTACATCTGCTCAACGTCACGCGACAACAGCTTTGCAGAAGTCATTCGGTCGCAATGGAAGTCGCTCACGGCGGAGAGTCATCGCCAGAGTTTGCGGTCGGATTTTGAATCTGCAGATTCATACATGCGTCGATCTGGCGCCTATCAGCGCCTTTCGCTCTACTATCCGGAAGAAACCGAAGCCCTTGTCCTTCAGCATCTGAATCGGACGGTCATCGACTACGACCGGGTGGAAAACCTGCGCCAAAGGCTCTTCTATCGAGTGGATCCGCAGGCATGGGATCCCATTATCGCCGGCGTGCGACAGCAGCCCAACAGTGACGCCCTGTTGTCCGGTCTCAGGGAAAGTCTGTTTAACGATCTCGAGTACCTCGAGTCGGATGACATGATGGGGCGATGGGAATCCCATTCAGGGGGTGACCTTCGAGAAACAAAGCTCATGTTGAGTCATGTATTTGGGTTACCGAGGAATGTGAAATCAGTTGATCGCGAAGCTCCTACCCATACAACATTCAGCGAACGTTCGGAGTTAATTTCCACTTTGATTCACGACAAAAGTAAGCAGGTGGGTGAGCGTGTTAAGCAGATTTTTGAAGAGAGCGCTGAGGATTCTTATGAGACAGCCGCCTGCCTGAAGTGCCTGGCACATCGCGACTTCGGTGGGTTTGTGCGGACTCAGTTGCAGAAAATTGACGGGCAGAGTTTTGTGACCAACGAACTGCACGTGAGCTGGCTGGATGCTGTGTCATCAACGACCGACGAAGCGACGATCGCAATGCTCACATCGCTGCGCGATGAAACCCGGAACCCGGACTATTTTGCCGCGCTGGTCACTGGTGGACTGAAGGTTGAGGCGAAAGAACTCGAAGCAAAGAGTATTGAGCTGATTCAGCAGTTGCCCAACGATTCCACTGCGGGCGCGACTCTGCTGGATCTGGTTCGCACCGAGATTCCAGCAGAGGCTGAATCACTCTACCGCCTTTACATGGGGAGTGGGTCATGGCTGCGGGCGGCACAGGTCTGTCAGTCATTGACTTATCTGCCTGACTCGAACTCCATGTTTGAGCCTGATGCTGTGCTCGCCGAACTGTTGGATGACAAGCGAACATACACTGGAAATGACAACGAGATGTACAAAGACCTGCGGATCTGCGACCTTGCCGCGCTTGCTCTTTCAGGGCGAGTTTCAGAGTCCGTATTTGATTCAGAGTGGCCGATTGAACGACGCGACAGAATGATCTCTATTTTCAGGCGACACATGAATCTGGAGGAAGTTGCATTCAATCCAATGCTGTGGCTGACGGAACCCGAAGGGCTGTCGCCTTTGCGATTATCGCTGCTCCTGCTGGTCGTGCTCGGCGTCGTAGTTGTGATACGGCCGTTCTTCAACCGGACGACTGCCGACCCCGCCGACGATTCTGCCGCGAAAGAGAATTGAGAGTCACCGTTCGACTCGTCATACTCCCGCCTCACATTCGGATTCTCCGAATGTTCCTTCGATTTAGCAGGAAAACCAGCGATGATGCTCTCTCATATGGTGTACTTCACCCTCAAAGACTCCTCTGCGGAAGCGTGCCAGAAACTTGTGGACGCGTGCCACAGGCATCTGACGCAGCATGACGGAATTAAATTCTTTGCCGCAGGAACTCGTGAGACTGATTATCAGCGGCCTGTGAACCAGATCTTCGATGTCGCGCTGCATGTGGTGTTTGAAGACAGGGCAGCTCATGATGTTTATCAGACGTCTGACAATCACATGGCCTTCATTGAAGAAGGAAAAGACAACTGGGAGAAGGTGTGTGTGTTTGACGCCAACGTCTCCTGACCGGTGGCGTATGAAATGGCGTTGATCCTTCCCAGTTGACTGCGCGCGGAGCCTGACTTCATGTCGGAAGCCGAGGAATCAGATGCTCCGCTATTGCCTGATGAGCGGGTGGGCTGGAGGGAATGGGCGGCTGCTCTGGCGACGGCTTTATTGATCGCCGCATGGGTCTGGCGAGATATCGTGGCAGGCGGCGGACTGTTCGGTGGAGACCCATACCCTTACTTCCTCCCGCAGAAAGTTGTGGTTGCCAGGGCGTTTGAGGACGGTGTCGTCCCGCTGTGGCATCCGTGGACCGGGCATGGTTACCCGTTACTGGCAGAGAGCCAGGCCGCCGTGTTTTATCCTGCGACTCAGGTCCTGTACCGGGTCATGGATGTTCATGCTGCGTTCCACACCAATCTGCTGTTGCATTATGTGCTGGGGTTCGTATTCGCGTGGCGGTTTGCACGAAGTCAGGGCGTTTCTTTCGCCGCCGGACTGCTGGGGGCGACGGTCTTTGTATATGGCTGGTTTCCGGCTCGGGTTTCGCTGGAATGGGCGGCAGTGGGTGCCGTCTGGATGCCTCTCTGCCTGTGGCTGACAGAACGGCTGCTGCGAGTTCCGTCTTTTCGACGCACTGCAGTTCTGGGGTTGGCATTCGGACTTCATCTGCTTGCCGGACACTTCAATCTGGCATTTATTACGCAGCTGACCTGTTGCGGATTCGCAGCAGGCAGGTGCTTCCTTCGAGCTCAGTCGGGCAGTCGGTGGAAGCCGGCCCTGTTAACGCCCGCTGCAATTGCTCTCGGTGTATTACTTGGGGCAGTGCAGCTGATTCCTACGTGGGAACTGAGAGGACAGAGTCAGCGTCAGGGAGTTGATGCTCGGCACGACCCGGCGTATGGGCACATGCCACCCCTGTATGCCAGCCAGTTGGCGACGGGCTGGTTGTATTGGCATACGCCGGAAATGAAGCAATCGCGCGACTACCGTGATTCATGGGGCGCGATTTCAGCGGACACCGTTTCCGTTGAAGCTCACCTGTATTGGGGCATTGCTCCGTTTGTGTTGGTTGTTTTTTCGCTGGGTCGCCGTGTACGCAGACAGGCAGCCACACGGATATGGATGCTTCTGGGCATCGCCGGTGTGGTTTATTCAACAGGCTGGCTGGTTCCGTTAACGAAGCGTCTCCCGGGATTCGGGTTCTTCATCGGTCCAGGCAGATACACAATCGTTGCCGCGATGGCTGGTGCCGTGTTGGCCGGACTCTCGCTGACGCAGTTGTTGAAGACGTCAAAGCGAGGTGTCGGTCTCATCATCGCACTTCTGATTGGCGTGACTGTCTGGGACCTGGAACAATCCAATCTGGCGATTCGAGATTCGGCGATCGTCGAGACGCCTCCCTATGCTCGGTTGAATGATAGCTGGGTCCGACGGTCACTCTCAGAGAGACCCGAATTCCGAGTGCTCGCGCCGATGCCGAATGTCGCCAGTGTCATGAGGGTAAATGGTCTGCCCACTTATCTTGGGTTGGGTCCCGAACAGTATTTCACGTCGTTGTTCCGGCAGCCGACAGGTCCGGAAGACTCAGGGGCGACCTTTCCCGGTGAACAACAGCTGATGGATTTGAAGCGTCTTGGGGTGACGCACATCCTGACGGCGGCTCCGCTTGAGCGGCCGGCTGACGGACTTGAGGAAGTCTTCAGTGCTCCCGACCCGTACTTCGGAACTGTTTGGTTCACACCGACTTCCACAACTCTGTATCGAATTGCCGGTGCCGGCGGACGAGTCGTGACGGAACCGGAGAGTCCTTCGAGGCCCACGATTCGCGCGAAGAACTGCAATGTAGTCGAGATTGAGGTCGAGATGTCGGCCGCCGGGACGCTCACACTGCGGGACCTTGACTGGCCCGGCTGGATTGTCAGCGTGAACGGTGAATCGGCCGAATCCGGAACGAACGACCTTGGCATGCGAACAGTGCAGCTTCCCGCCGGCCGTCATGTTGTCCGGTGGTCGTTCGAGCCGCAGTCGTTTGTGATCGGGGTGTGGGTCTCCGTGGCGGCTCTCATCCTGACGTTTTTCCTGCTGATCTGGCGTCCGCGGTGCACCGCTGACAAGTCAGGAGACGCGGCACCCCCGACTGTTTAAATCACCTCAGCTCAGGGTTATGATCTCCTCCCACCAATTCTGAATACTGGAGATAACACTGTGCCTGGTCCTCTTTCACGTCGCCATTTCATGGCCTCCGCTGCTGCCGCGGGCGCTGCGGTCACATTTCCTTCATCAGCGCGTTCGTCAATGGCTGTTGATGAAATCGGGATCGGCTTTATCTCCTGCGGTGGTCGCGCCGGCGGGCATATGGGCGTGTTCGGGAAAATGTCCGACGTCAATGTCACGGCCCTTTGCGATCCGGATGAGGGGCGACTGGGGTCTGCTCAGAAGCGATTCAACAAGGCCAAAGGATATACGGACCTCCGTAAACTCCTTGAGGACAGCAGTGTTGATGCCGTTGTGGTAGCGACCACAAATCACTGGCACTGTCTGGCTTCGATCTGGGCAATGGAAGCTGGCAAAGATGTATACGTCGAAAAGCCTCTCTCCCATAGTCAGTGGGAGGGTGAACAGACTGTGCTCGCAGCTCGCAAGTACAACCGCATTTGTCAGGTGGGAACGCAGCAGCGGTCAGACCCGATGCAGGCGGAGATCAAGAAGTTCCTGCATGAAGATAAGGCACTTGGACAGATCCTGCATGCTCGAGTGAACCGTTACGGTGTGCGTGGCGCAATCGGTAAACGAGACACGCCGCTGAAGATCAGCGATTCAGTCAACTACGATCTCTGGCTTGGACCGGCTCAGGACAAGCCGATTTTCCGAAACAAGCTGCAGTATGACTGGCATTGGGACTTCAACACGGGTTCCGGTGAAATGGGCAACTGGGGTGTGCATGTTCTTGATGACCTGAGAAACAATGTCTTCCAGGACTCAGTGCGACTGCCACAGCGTATCTTTGGTGGGGGCGGCCGAGTTGCATGGAACGACGCGGGTGACACTCCCAACGTACATTTTGTTGGCTTTGATACCGGGTCAATTCCTGTTGTGATTGGTCTGACCAACCTGACTGCCGGCAAGGGCGGAAAGGGATCACCCCGACATCCGGGACCAGGCAGTGGCTACATCGCGTATTGTGAGGGAGGTCGACTGGAAGGTCAGCGTGGCCGGGCAGCTGCGTTTGATAAGGACGGAAAGAAGATCAAAGATTTCAGAGGCAATAGTGGGGGCGGTCATCAGCGCAACTTTATTGACGCAGTACGCAGTCGCAACATCAGCAGTCTGAATGCAGATGTGGAAGTGGGTCACCTGTCGACAGGCTGGTGTAACCTTGCCAACATCGCATTCCAGGCGGGGCGTCCGTTCCGGATGGAAGATTCCAATCAGTTGCCGAACCAGCATGGCATCTGGCAGGACCTTGTGAAGTCCATGCAGGAACATCTGGACTCCCATGATGTTGCCATTACGAGTGATCAGGTAAAGCTGAGTCCCGTCCTGACAATTGATCCTGAGACGGACCGCTTTACAGGTGCCGGCGCTGATGCGGCAAATGCATTCATCAAGCGCCAGTATCGGGCACCTTATGTCGTTCCCGAAATTGGATAGTTTGTTCACTCTCAATAGCCACAGTAGAACCATCCCGAAACCGAACCGGCGGATCGCCAATGCTGCGAATGACGTCTTTGCGAAGCAACCTCGATCGGTTTTCAGATGGCCTTTCGTCAGCCCCATCCGTTGCTCTGAAACGAGACCAATGAGAATTTTGTTTGCCCTTTTTCTGCTCACCACCACTGTCTTTGGTGCACCCGGGGCCGAACGCCCGAATGTTGTGATTGTCATCACTGACGATCAGGGCTACGGGGACCTGTCCTGCCACGGTAATCCGGTTTTGAAGACGCCTCATATTGATGAGCTTCATAAGGAAGCAGTGCGGTTGACGGACTATCATGTGTCACCAACCTGTTCGCCTACACGCAGTGCATTTCTGACGGGTCACTGGACGAATCGGACGGGTGTCTGGCATACCATCATGGGCCGATCGATGCTTCGTGAGAATGAAGTCACCATGGGTCAGATCTTCAAGGATGCCGGATACGCAACAGGCATGTTTGGTAAGTGGCACCTTGGTGACAACTATCCATTTCGGCCTGAGGATCGGGGTTACACAGAGGTCATGCGACACGGCGGTGGCGGCGTAGGGCAGACACCTGACTACTGGGACAATGCCTATTTTGACGGGGCATACTGGCACAACAGTAAGCCGGAGCAGGTGCAGGGCTTCTGCACAGACGTCTTTTTCGATTATGCAAAGAGGTTTATTAGATCGTCAAAAAAGCAGAACAAGCCATTCCTGGCCTACATCGCAACCAACGCGCCTCATGGACCCATGCATGCCCCTGAAGAATGGGCGGCTCCTTATGCGGACGTGAAGAACGTAGGCCTGCAGCACTTCTTTGGAATGATTGCAAACATCGATGACAACGTCGGAAAGATGCGAAAGTTCCTCGCCGACGAAGGGCTTGCGGAGAATACGATTTTCATCTTTACCACTGACAATGGTTCGTCGAGCGGCTGGCGTCTGTTCAATGCAGGTATGCGAGCCGGTAAGGGAAGTGAATATGAAGGTGGCCACCGCGTTCCCTTCTTTGTCTCATGGCCTGCGGGTGGCATCGGAGGTGGAGTGGATGTGGATTCGACAACTGCTCACGTCGATGTCGTTCCAACACTGATTGAACTCTGCGGCCTCAACAGGCCCCGGAAAGTTCGCTTTGACGGAATCAGCCTGGGGTCTGTCCTTAAGGACCCGAAGACGGCCGGGCTGGCTTCAAGAATCCTCGTGACAGACTCGCAGCGTGTGAAGGATCCGATCAAGTGGCGTAAGAGTTCTGTGATGCAGGGCAAGTGGCGACTCATCAACGGTAAAGAACTCTATAACATAGGAGATGACCCGGGGCAGAAGACAGACATTGCGTCACAGAATCCCGCCGTGGTTCAGCGTTTGAGTCAGTTCTATGAACAGTGGTGGGCAGATCTGGAGCCGTCCTTTAAGCAGAATGCAGCCATCTATCTTGGCCACCCGAAGGATAACCCGGCCCGCCTGACATCGCACGACTGGATCACAACCGGTTCGACCCCGTGGAACCAGGCCCATATTCGTAAGGCAACGAACGGTGACGGCAACACGGGGTTCTGGAACGTGCATGTTCACTCATCGGGCCGATACACCATTCGTCTGAGACGGTGGCCCGAGACTGCGGACCTTCCAATCAATGCGCCACTCGCTCCCGGTGCCCCGGTTCCCGGAACCAGGGCGTTCCGGACTACTCCTGGGGTCGCGATCTCACCGGTCAAAGCTGCTATCTCCATCGGAGATGTGAACGAAGAACAGAAGATTGACCCGTCCAGCAAAGAAGTCGTGTTCGATGTCGTCCTGAAGAAAGGGAGGACTCGATTCACCGCACTGTTTACTACGGGAGACGGGGAAAAGTACGGCGCGTACTACGCATACGTCGAAAAGAAATAGCCGGAGTTTCCGGCGCAGTTGAAGGAGGCATTCATGCCGGATCTGGAGGATGGTGAAGCGGTGGAGATGAGAGGCTCGGCCGCAAAACCGAATTTGCTGGCCAATCCGGCCGGCGTCTGCTCCGGTCCGGCGTGGCGGAACCAGTCTCTGCCAATCGAGTAACGGACCTGTAAACACGTGGTGACTGTTCGTTATCGGCGCATTGGAGCCAACGGTCAGACGAAGGACAAGCAGTGTGATCCTGCCGAAAAAGCACCGTCGCACGCAGACAAACTGATTGCCAGCGAGACCGGAGCCCGGCACGAAGAGAAGTAAGGCTGACTCATCGTTTGACGAGGCAGGTATTGCCACCAGAGGTGTTCTATGGAGATTCAGATGAGAACCATTGCCGCTGTTGTCCTGTTGTCGTTCGCATGTTCGGCAGGCGACTGGCCGAACTGGATGGGAGCTGATCTCACCGGAATCAGCAAAGAGACAGGCTGGTCTGACAGGTGGCCGGAAGACGGTTTGCCCGAGGTCTGGACGAAGGAAATCGGGATCGGATTTAGTTCTGTCAGCATTGTGGGCGGCCGGCTGTACACGATGGGGCACGATGACGGCAAAGAGACTGTCTGGTGCCTGAAAGCCGACTCAGGCGATGTGGTCTGGAAGCATTCCTATGACGCAGAACGGAACGGAAACCTCTACGAGGGCGGGCCCGGATCCACTCCAACAGTCGATGGAGAGTCTGTTTATACGCTCAGTGTGGACGGGCGTCTGCTATGTCTGAACCGAAACAATGGAACAGTGGAATGGGAACGATCCCTTCAGGTGGAACTGGACACTCGATTACACGAGTGGGGCTACAACTCTTCGCCATTCATCATTGGCAACCGACTCCTTGTGCAGGGGGGCCGAGTCGCCTGCTTCGACAAACGCAATGGCCGCAAACTGTGGTTGTCTGAGCCACATCGAGCAGGATACGGATCTATCCGGGCATTCAAACACCAGGGCGAAATGCTTCTTGCAGGTCTTGACTGTGAGGGGTTGCGAGTGACTCGGTTGAACGACGGTTCCGAAGTCGCCTTTCACCCGTGGGAATCGCCATTCGATACCAACTCCACAACGCCGATTATCGTTAAGGATACGATCTACATCTCAACAGGGTACAACGTGGGATGTGGGCTGTTTCGTCTGAAGGATGGAGAGCTCGAAGAGCTCTACACCAGTCGAAAAATGCGCAACCATTTCAACAACAGCATTCTGTATCAGGGTCACCTGTACGGCATGGATGGGAATTCCAACCTCGGCCGAATTGTCACTCTGACATGTATGGATCACCAGACAGGCGAGGTAAAGTGGAAGCAGCCGGGGTTCGGATGTGGGACGGTGACCGTGGCCAACGATCGGTTGTTGATTTTGAGTGAACGAGGGGACCTTGTGACCGGCAAGGCGTCCCCCGATGGTTTTGAAGAAATTTCACGTGCTCGAATCCTTCATGGCCGTTGCTGGACTGTCCCCGTCCTGCTGGATGGTCGAGTCTATGCCCGCAACGCTGAAGGAGATCTTGTCTGTGTCCAGCTTCCGGAGAAGAAATGAGTTTCGATCACACGAGGTCAGTTGTCTTTACTCTGCTGATCTCAGTCATTTCGATTGGAGTTGCTGACGACACGTCCTCTCCGAACTGGACGCAGTTCCGAGGGCATGAGGCCTCAGGGGTGGCCGAAGGATGGACACTGCCACGATCATGGAATGTGGAAGATGGAACGAACGTCCTCTGGCGGACAAAGATACCGGGCATGGGGCACGCGTGCCCGGTTGTTTCCGATGCAGCCGTCTACATCCTGACCGCCGATTCCAGGGAACGTTCGCAGGACCTGAAAGTAGGGCTCTACGGAGACATTGCTCCGGCCAAAGAGGACTTCCCATTCACGTGGACTCTGTACTGCCTGTTTGCGGGCGATGGTCGCGTATGCTGGAAACGCGATCTGCATACCGGGGTTCCTCTGATCAAGCGGCACACAAAAGCCAGTCATGCGAACTCAACTCCCGCGACTGATGGCAACCATGTGGTCGTTCAGCTTGGATCCGAAGGGCTGTATTGTCTGAACCGTTGTGGTGATCTGCTGTGGCGGAAGGACTTTGGTGTTCTGGACTCAGGTTATTTTCAGGTGAAGCAGGCGCAATGGGGCTTTGCCAGTTCTCCCATCATCTGGCGCGGTCGTGTGTATGTGCAGTGCGACGTTCAGGACGACTCGTTCATCGCGTGTCTGGATGTCAGAACGGGAGACGAATACTGGCGGATCAGCCGCGACGATGTTCCGACATGGAGCACGCCCACCATTCATTCATTTGGCAAACGTAACCTGCTGGTTGCCAACGGTTTCAAACATGCGGCGGGCTACGATGCACTGACCGGCGACGAGGTGTGGAGTATGGGTGAGGGAGGCGACATTCCGGTGCCGACTCCCATCGTGGCCCACAATCGGATCTATTTGAGCAGTGCCCACGGCGGTACGGCGCCCCTGACCGCCGTCCAGCCTTCAGCACAGGGACGCCTGAACCGTCCAGCCGAAGCAGGCGACGATGAGATGCTGAGCTGGCATCATGCACGCGAGGCGACCTACATGCAGACGCCTATCGTTTACCGGGGGTTATTGTACGCCTGTCGAGACAGCGGTGTGCTGACTGTGTTTGATGCAGTCACAGGTGAGAAGAAGTACCGGCAGCGATTGGGCAGTGGCACAGGGTTCACCGCGTCACCTGTTGCGGGCGATGGCAAGTTGTATTTCACCAGCGAGCAGGGTGACGTTTATGTGCTCGCAGCAGGTCCTGAGTATCGACTGTTGGCAAAGAACACCATGGGAGAGACCTGCATGGCAACGCCCGCATTATCGCGCGGGCGTCTTCTGGTTCGTGGCCGGGACACAGTCTTCTGTCTCAGAGAGACTGCGCCTTGAAAGTCGCCACGGAAAGGTACCTGCCTGGAACCTGCGGGCGATGCACAACGTCGTCCCGATGAAGGCAGGTGATTTTCCGCAAGACTCTTCTCAAACAGATCTTGCCCTCGGAGTAGGGGAGAGCTGCGCTCTCGTTGCCTATGGCTAATCCCCCAGAGTGCTTGCCAGGCGTCCGATTCGGCCTGATTGGCAAACCTCACTTCGCTCTCTCCGGCCCATACGATCAGCTGAGTTCCTGCTGCAGGCATTCTTCAAACGTGTTTTGCTGGAACTCAAAGCCAGCATCCTGAAGACGCCTGGGTATCACCCGCGTAGACGAAAGCAGCAGTGCGTTTGCCATTTCGCCCAGCGCGATACGCGCGGCGAATCCGGGCATCGGGAGGCACGTAGGGCGCTTGAGGTGAGCTCCCAGGATCTTTGTGAAGTCGTGATTCGTGGTCGAGAGTGGGCCGACTGCATTTACGGGGCCACTGATGTCCGTGTTGTCGATGCAGAAACAAATCATGCGGACCAGATCCTGCAGGCCGACCCAGCTCCAGTACTGTTTGCCGTTGCCGACGATTCCGCCCAGGCCAAACCTGAACGGTGTCAGTATTTTTTTGAGTGCTCCGCCGTGAGGGCTGATGACAACCCCGATGCGCAGATGCACAACTCGCATGCCGAGGTCTGAAGCGCGAGCTGCCTCCTGTTCCCACTCGGCGCATACTTCTGCAAGGAAATCATCACCAGGTGTTGAGTCTTCTGTGAGCTCTTCATTTCCGCGACTTCCGTAGTATCCAATGGCCGATGCGCAGATGAAGTGTTTGGGACGCTTCTCCACGGCGGCAATTGAGTCCACAAGGCTGCGCGTTCCCTGAACTCGGCTGCTTCGAATCTCTGCTTTGCGTTCTTTGTTCCAGCGACCTTCGGCAATGTTCTTCCCGGCCAGATGAACAATGGTGTCGACTTCTTCGAGGCGAGCCGGATTGGCCAGGCCGGTGTCAGGGTGCCACTGAATCGTATCGCCCCAGCCGCCACGCGCGCTTCGGCTGATGCCAATGACCTTGTCACCGCGTTCATTCAATTGACTGACCAGCGCTCCGCCGACGAGGCCGGTGGGACCGCTGACAGCAATGGTTTGAGAATCCTGTGACATTTGCAAACTCCACTCAAACGAAGTCCTGTACGTTTTGTGATGTCCGAATGCATCACACTGCTTCTGTGCGCCGTCGCAGTTCTCCGCATCGCCGAGACCACGTTAACAGGCGTGCCTGATCATTACCGGATCCCACCGATGCTCAACCGTATTTATCTGCTATTTGCGACGAATTCACTCAGTTCAGGTGCACGCGCGGACCTTCACTCCGCTGTGGGGGTGTTATCACTGACCTGCTTGAGTCGATAATTCACGATCTGCGAAAAGTACCTGTTACCGTTGCGGTTATTGAATTGCTGTTCCAGTTCCCGGACTCGCCGTTCCAGCCAGTTAATGAGCTCTGGAACCGAGTACGGTGGGCCATCAGCTGCCAGCGGGCATTCATCGGTGAGCCGAATGGAGAGTTCTTCTGTTCCCTCGACAACAATCCGTCGCATCAGCGCCCAGGCCGCCAGCATGAACTCGAAACCGGACCGAACGGAACTGGCTTCAACCGCCCAGTGAATGTGTTTCTCAAAGAGGGATATTCCACGCGGCAGGTCACCGACAGCGGCGAGGTAACGGAGATGGTGCCCCACAAGTTCCACCTACTTGGGATTTCGCTGGATCTGTGGATAAGCGCGTCTGTGGATCTCCGCGGCTTCGTCCCACTTCTTCAGGTCAATCAGCGGCCCAAGCGCGAAGGACGCTCCCCAGATATAAAATCCGTTAGTATCGGAGCCGGTGAGCATTGGGAGAACGGCCTCATAGGCCTGCTTCGGCTCGCCCAGTTGAATGTGGAAGTCCGTTTGAAACAGCCGCAGTGCATCTCCCTGCCATGCCGACCCCGGGTGCTGCTGCATTGTTGAATAGAGTTCGCGAGCGAGGTCATGATCTCCCAGCCAGAGTGCGTTAAAACAGCGCCCCCGATACAGTGACCGGAGTCCAAGGCCGGACTCGCGAGTCTTCTGTTCCAGTTGGTCCATCAGCTGACCGATCTGCTCGCGGGAAATATTCGGAAAGCTCGCCACATAGGCGGCGGCTTCTTCCAGTCCGTTGATCAGCGCATCGGCTGGAAACTTTTCCGGATCTCGATCAACGGCCGCGACGCACCAGCTGAGCGCCACCATCATCCTGTCTGCTTCTCCCGCATGAAACGCGGCGCTGACATAGGAGATGCGAGTGATGAACTGCAGCCATTCATCCTGAATCGAATCGGCCAGGCGAACAGCCTCTCCAAAGAGACCACTCTGGATGGGCCCATCCTCAAGTTCACTGGCTCTGTCGAACAGCGACTGGATCTGTTCAACGACGTCGCTCACCTGATCTGCCCGCTCCCATGGACGACGTACTTGTAACTCATGATTTCCCGGAGACCGCAGGGCCCGCGTGCGTGGAAACGATCGGTGCTGATCCCAATCTCCGCACCGAGACCAAATTCGCCCCCGTCATTGAATCGTGTGCTGGCATTAATCATCACGGCGGATGAATCGACCATCGTCTGAAAGTAGTTCGCTGCAGCAAGGTCGTTGGTGACGATCGTCTCTGTATGTCCTGAACCAAATTCTCGGATGTGATCAGCTGCCTGCTCGATTGAGTCGACGATTCGAACGGACAGAGTCAGCTCCAGATACTCGGTGGCGTAGTCTGCGTCCGTGGCAGGCCTGACGTTCTCAATTCCGTTGGCAGATCGATCACAGCAACGCAGTTCGACGCCTGCCTGTTGCAATTGTGCTGCGAGGTCTGGCCAGAATCGATCGGCCGCGTCTTTGTGAATCAGCAGGGTTTCCGCAGCATTACAGACACCCGGCCGCTGGCACTTGCTGTTGATCGTTATGGCAGTGGCCATCTGCTGGTCGGCATTCGCGTCGATGTAGACGTGACAGATGCCGTCAAAGTGTTTGATGACCGGCATGGTTGCTTCTTTTGCGACTCGCTCAATGAGTGACTTTCCGCCACGCGGAATCGTGACATCGATCAGATTGCCCCGTGAAAGGAATTCACCGACTGCAGCGCGGTCAGTTGTCTCGACCAGTTGCACGGCGTGTCGTGGCAGCCCTTCTTCGGCGAGACAGTCGCTGAGAATTCTGTGCAGGACCGTGTTGCTGTGAAATGCTTCGCTGCCTCCACGCAGAATGACGGCATTGCCACTTTTGACGCACAGAGCGGCAGCATCCACCGTGACATTGGGACGTGACTCGTAAATGAAGAAGACTACGCCCAGCGGCACTCGAATCTTTGTCACCAACAGTCCGTTGGGACGACGGTTGCTGTTAATAATTTCTCCCACCGGGTCCGGCAGCTGCCCGATTTCCACGACAGCATCTGCCAGCGACTGTAGCCGTTCGGGCGTCAGCTTAAGGCGATCCAGCATTGCTGAACTGAGCCCCTTTTCTTCACCTGCAGCAAGGTCCCTGGCGTTCTCTGCAATGATTTCGTCGCTGTGACTGACAAGAGCCGCTGCGCATCGCCTGAGCCATGCCAGTTTCTGTTCACCCGTTGCGGAAGCCAGTTCTGTGGTCGCAGCACGTGCATTCTGAGCAACTGTATCAGCGTATTGAGAAAGGTCAGTCATGGTTCGATGATTGTCTTAAGATGAACGGGCAGCGTCACAGGATTGGAGGCAGACCGAAAACCGATCCGAGTTGCTCCGCAAGCGCGGCATTTGCTGCGATCTGCACAACGGTACTGGGGCTGGTTCCAATCGACCATCCCGTCGAAACCTGAATCGTAATTGAGCAGGATGAAAGAGCTGGGGCTGCCGATCGAGGGTTCTTGACTGCGGTTTCGCATCCAGACTCTGATGATATCCATCCGGACACAGCAAAATCCCGAATGGGGAGCGCCGGGCGATCAGAAATCCCAGTTTGTGTAGACGGCAGAGCGGAAATTCTGCCATTCGTCGCGCGAGCCGGAGTCATCAAGGGTTTTCGGTCGTTCAAACATGTCGCAGACCCATGTGTCCATACGTCTCAGGCGTTCTGCAAGGACGCATGCGATATTGGTCGCGATCATGTAACCAGCTTCCGGGCGTTCGGCGGCAAACGTCAGAAATTCTTCGCGCTTGTAGCAACACACTTTGAGGGGCGTTGCTGCGATGATCGAAGCCGAGTGTGGTGCATTTCTGACGAAGGACATTTCGCCGAACACGTCACCCGCGTTGAGAACTGCGAGGATTCGCTCACCCTGTTCTGAATTGCGGCTGACGATGCATTCGCCCGACAAAATGAGCCATAGTGCCTGGGTGTCATCTCCCTCCGTTAGAACCGATTCACCGGGTGAAAATTCCCGATCCAGCAGACCTTCACAGATGCGGGCGGCATCCGGTTCATCCAGCCCATGAAATACCTGGAGTGTGGTCAGCTCAGTCGGGAGCATCTGCCCTGTCTTTCATCCGGATTCAATTGGAGCGGAAATGCAACGCTAAATTCCCGCGAGCACCGTCGCGCGGCCCACACGTCCGATGCCGATCAGATACGCAGCGGACCTTAATGAAATATGCTTCTCGGTGGCAATGCTCCACATTTTATCGAATGCGGCAGTCAGCTTCTTTGACAGCTCATTGCGCGTTCGATCAAGGTCCCACTTAAAGTATTGCTGATTCTGAACCCATTCAAAATAGCTGACGGTCACGCCGCCCGCGTTAGCCAGGATATCCGGGAGAACAATGATCTCTTTCGACTGCAGGATGTCATCCGCTTCCGGGTCCACGGGACCGTTCGCAGCCTCCACAATATAGGAGGCTCGGACGTTGCCCGCATTTTCCTTCGTCAGCACTCCGCCGAGTGCCGCCGGAATCAGGACATCCACTTCCAGCTCAAGCAGCTCTTCATTCGTAATCATCTTTTCCGTTTCGAACCCCTTCAGGGTGCCATGTTCCCGAACATACGCGATGGCGGCCGGAATATGAATTCCTTTGGAGTCATAGAAGGCACCGCTGATGTCGGAGATGGCCACGACACGCGCGCCGGCACTGTGAAGGTAGTCAGCTGCCCACGATCCAACGTTGCCGAACCCCTGGATTGCGATCGTTGATTCGCTGGCCGTTCGGTCAAACTTACCAAGCAGCGCTTCTGTCAAAAGCCCAACGCCTCGCCCGGTCGCCTCTTCGCGGCCATCCGCTCCGTGAAGCTCAAGCGGCTTGCCGGTCACGATTGCCGGATTGAATCCATGAAACTTCTCGTACTGATTGACGATCCATGCCATAACCTGTGCATTCGTTCCCATGTCCGGTGCGGGAATGTCCTTGTCAGGTCCGATGACATCCTGAAGTTCATCGACGAACTTACGAGTCATGAGTTCCAGCTCATTTCCTGACAGGGATCGGGGGTCAACTGAGATACCGCCTTTGGCACCACCGTAAGGAATGTCGACCACTGCCGTCTTCCATGTCATCAGCGAGGCCAGTGCGAGCACTTCATCAGCATCGACTTCATGATGAAATCGAAGTCCTCCTTTCATGGGACCGCGGGCACTGTTGTGCTGCATCCGGAAACCCACGAATGTCGCGATGTCCCCATTGTCCATTTTCATGGCGACCTGAACTTTCACCTCTCGTTCCGGAGTCAGCAGCAGCTTCTGCATGTTGGGTGACAGATCCATCACGCCGGCGGCTGTCTGAAAGTAATGCGAAGCTGATTCGTATGCGCTCATGTCAGTGTTTTCCGGAAGGGTGACTCAGGCTTTGGTCTGACACCGTTGCTACGCCCGTGCTTTCGAATAACGCGGCAAATTGGGATGTCTTCAGGATTTTGGCGGCGATTTCACGGGCATACAACGCATTGCCGTAGGCTGACAATTCGACGGACGCCGGAGAATACAACCGATCGGCCTGTTCGAACGACCGAAACGCGTTGGCTGGATCACAAAGTTCTACTTCATATTGCCGGCAGGCGGCATTTAGGATCTGTGACGGCAGGGTTTCAGCAACCGGCCACTGGGTGTCGGGAAGCTGATTTGCCAGATCAGAAAAGGATTCGCTTCCGGTCACCTGCCAGGGGACAGGAGAGGTTGTTACCAGAAGGGAAAAGTCCTGTTTCTTTGCCGCGTTCGCAAACCTGCGAAGCGGCCCGATGGCATGCTGAATTCTTAGCTTCAATCCATCAGCGTTGCCCAGAGTCCATTGATACTGTTCCGCCAGCGACCTTAATTCAGCTTCTGCATTCAATCCCTGCAGGGCAGTGCGCGCCAGCGCGGAATCTCTTACATGACGCACAAGCGGACCTGTTCCGTCCGCAAATTCATCCAACAGAGGGTTCGCGCAAACGGTGGCATGCTCTCCCGATACCAGTCGGCGTCGATAGATCGCGTCATCCGTCACGTCATTCATCCCAAAATGCAGAATGACAAGGTCCGGTTCGAGGCGATGCAGTTCATGTCGAAAGGCAAGCCACGAAAGCAGCGGGCTGTAACCCGGGATGCCTCCATTGATGACATGCACCTGACGCTGAGTGGCTCGTTCCAGAAACTGTTCCAGTCGTCCCGGTAACGATTCTTTACTGCCAACCCGTGCACTCAGGACGGTCTCGTCACCCAGAAAGAGGACTCGCAGCGCGTTTCTGCCGGTTCTGGAGTCGGGGGTCTGGCGAAGACCAAGCGAAGAGGTCTTAAACTCAGGGCCACCCAGCATCCGCAGTCGCGCGGAACGTTTCAGTTCGTGGTGGCGGGTTGCGGAGGGGACCAGTAACCGTTGCACGGCTGCATCTGCCTGACTGGTTACTGCTGGAGGTTTGGGCGGAGCAAGCCAGCCGAGCCCGACCTCCGCGACCACCAGCGCAAGCCCCAGCAGCAACACGGCCGCCAGGAGGTTTTTAAGACTGGTAGCAGTTCTTCGAAACATCGGATCCTTCCGCGAGAAGTGTATCTGATTGGGACCCAATGCAGAAAGGGCGAGTCTCGACTGAGACTCGCCCTTTGGTTCCGTTGCAGCAGATCTGTCGGATCAGGCTGCCTTGCGTTCGGCGGTGTGAATTTTCAGGTTTGATCCCGGACCCCCACGTGGCGGGTAGCCGTATTCTCTGAGTTTGCCGGACAGTGTTCTGAGGCCAATTTTCAGGATCTGAGCTGTTCGCTCTCGATTGCCGTTACAGCGGGCAAATGTCGATTCGATCAGCTTTCGCTCCATTTCGCGAAGCGTCATCCCGACACCTTCGACATTGCCTTCTTCGGCAGAATCATTCTGCAGCCATGGGCGAATGCTTTCGGCTCCGATTGCTCCACCCACTTCGATGGTGCAGGCTCGCTCAATCACATTCTGCAATTCGCGGACATTGCCCGGCCATGGGTGATTCTCAAGCAGCTGCAGAGCTTCAGTCGCCACCGAACGAGGGGGTCGGCCTTCCTTCAGGCTGATCTCACCGATGAAGTGTTCGACGAGCAGAGGAATATCATTCTGTCGCACTCGCAGAGGTGGCGACTGCAGAGTAATTCCACTCAGATGCTGCAGCAGGTCGTCCCGAAAACGTCCTTCCATCGCAAGGCGATTCAAATCACAGTGAGTCGCTGCGATAAAGCGAATGTTGGGCGACTCTGTCGTGCCATTCAGAATTGAAGTGGCTCGCTTTTCGAGGAGCAGAGCCAGTCTCTTCTGGAATGGCAGAGCCACGGTTTCCACATTGTCCAGCAGGATGGAGCCGCCATCGGCCATCTTGAGGTAACCGGGGAATCCTTCCGGACTCTCATCTCCAAACAGCTGGTGTTCCAGAGTCTCAACTGAGTGCAGGCTACAGTCGATTCGCAGGAATGGTTTTTCAGCTCGTCGGCTGCACCGGTGCAGTCCTTCTGCAATTAGAGTCGTTCCACTGCCGGCCTCTCCGCGAACCAGCACTGTGCGATCATCATCAGCAGCGATGCGAATGCTCTCCCGCAGAGCCTGCATAGCCGGTGTACTTCCAACAAGGTCCATCAGATTGCGGTTAAGCAACTGACGCTTCAGGTTTTCGTTTTCGCGAATCAGGTCGCTCTTATTGATTGCTGACAGCAGTGCTGCCCCGAAACGGGTTGCACTGAACGGTCGCTCAATCACATCGCATTCGAAGGTTGGAACCGTTTCGCGGCCCCAGCGTGAATCTTCTGAGACGATGCAGAGGACCTGTGCTGCTCGGGAGTGGCTGCGAATCGCAGCATGCACTTCCTGAATGCGTGACACATTGTCCGCATCATCAATGATGCAGATCTGAAACTCCTGACGACTCAGGTGAAACAGCATCGCATCCGGGCTGTCTGTTTCGCAGACGTTCATGCCACGTTTTCGGACATCGTCGGCCAACAGCTGACGAGCCCCAGGGCGTGGTGAGAACACCAGAACAGACTGAGCCGGAGCCGGTTCAGCAGGTGCGGTCGGTGGAGGTGCAAGTGATTCGGGAGCCGTGCTGTGTCCGGTTGGCGATGGGCCGGACGGAAAGCGGAGTATCTGCGGCTCATGATGAGTGCCAGACGCATACTCGTTCATGATGTCCTCGACTTGAGCGGATCGGAGAGAAGCGGAGAGATGACTTTGAATGAACGGTGCAGACCGCGTAGTTCACGTCCCTGTGAAAAACGTTCAAAGTCCCCCGAAGGGAAGAAGGGAGAAGAGAGAGGTTTTGAACTCAGAGTTGAGTTCGGTTTGAGAGGCCGAGTGATATCTGGATTTGTCTTTTTGTGTCAACACAGTTTTCTTTAGAAAAAATCCTTTTCGAACCCAGGGTTCCAACAAATTCCTGAAAGCCTCCGCCGTTCTGCCCACATTTCGTGATTTGACGCAGGTGACCGGCAGATTCTGCAGCAACAGGCATCGAGACAAACAGCCGATCACGCGGATCGCAATCGGGGAATCGCACGAGCTGACACTTTTGGCGCTGGAACCCACTGCTGGGATAAGTGCGGGCAACCGTCTATCGGAAGTGAGATGCTCTGAACGACTGCGGGTGAGTCTGATCTGATGCAGATGGTGTACGACCGCGTTTGTCTGCCCAGTGTTTTCCGGTCTTTGAAGACACCCGCGAACCCGTTGAATGATTGAGTTTTGATTTAATCAACAGGGCCTCAGGCGACATTTGTTTGATCAGGACCTCGCGACAAAACAGTCCGTGTCGGCCCTGATGATTCGCAATCCTCCCCAACGGAAGGCGAACTTAGGCGATTTGCCTGAGGCAACGAGGCCGAAGTTCTATATTTCCCAGCCAGCTTCCTTGAACAGGGGCACGTAGTGGTCGGGAATCCATAGCCGGTCTTCCGGATGTGGTACGGTGAAATATTCCTGCGGTGCGATCAGCTTTTTGCTGTCCGAGGAAAGGTCAATCAGGTGGCGGCCTGGAATTGACCGACGGCAAAGAAATCGCAGCTCAAAAGGCTCCAGCAGCAGGGGCGATGTCATGTCGAACAGGCCAAGGTGTTTCTCTCGGGCTGTCTGAACGCGTCTTCGAGCCCACGAAACCTCAGTGTCATTTTCTGCAAACTCACGCGCCGTGCCCGGGGGAATCACGGCCGCACTAATTGATGCGGGGCGGTCAAACGGATTGACGTTTGGCCAGATAAAGTAGGGAAACGCCATGCCGCGTTCGAGCAGTCGCATGTTGTATGTGGGCGGCCGTGGGGTGGGTTCTGTACGCCGAGGCTGATTGCGATTGATGGTGCAAAGAAAACGTCCGTACGCGTCCATGACTTCGAATCCAAACCGCAGGTAGTACCCGAAACTGCTCAGATCCTGTCCCATAATCTCCATGTCTTTGGATACCAGGTTTCGAAACGTTTCGGTGGCACGGTCCGCGTGAGACTTGTGCTCTGTCCCGGGTTCGCCCGTCAGTTTGGCGAGAATGAATGATCTGAGTCCGTCTGGAATCTCGCCGTAAGGCCCCCACTTTGCATCAAAGGGCGACTTCAGGAACTCGTTCCAGCGAGGGTTGTCCATATTAACAAAGTTCAGCTTCGGTCCGGGAAACGCAAAGCTGACTTCAGGAGTATCGATCCCCAGCAGCCGCACGGCGATGTTGCCTTTGGCAGTGACGTTGATCGTGTCTCCATCATGAACCTGTTGAGCAACGGTTGCGGGAGCTCCGTCATAAAGCGATACGGTTGCAAGTCCCGTTGTTCTGTTGTTCTCTGAGTCGCTGCGAATAGCTTTCGGCATGTGTGAGCTCCGGTGAGGTGACTGCGTGCCGTCATCTTAGCTGTCCGCCTGTCGCGGGAACAAATGTGCCCGCCGGACACAGATTAATTCCGGCGAAACACAGAGTTGAGGTCGTCGATGTGCTTTCCGGATCAGCGAATCTGCAGGCGACAGGCCGAACAGACTCGTTCATCGTGAGTCCGCCTGGTAGAGTCGGTCTGATCGTTGGCCGATCGGGACCTGGCTTGATGGCCTCAAGTCGATCCTCTGTTTCATCATTCAGAAAGACCTGCAATGTCAGATCCGATAGATCCGATTCCGTCCGGATACGCTGGTGCGACTCCGTATCTGATCGTCAGAGACGGTGGCAAAGCGATCGATTTCTACACTCAGGTATTTGGTGCTGAGGAAGTCCTGCGACTGGCGTCTCCCGACGATGGTTCCATTGGTCACGCGGAACTGAGGATTGCGGGCGGCATTATCATGCTGGCCGACGAAGTTCCCGATATGGACATTTTTGCTCCGCCGTCAGTGGGCGGAAGTTCTGTGGGACTGATGGTCTATGTTGAAGACCCGGATGCAGTGTTTGCTGCAGCTCTGGGTGCAGGTGCGACCCAGTTTAAGCCCGTCTGCGATCAGTTTTACGGAGAACGATCGGGGACGTTTGACGACCCGTTCGGCCATCGCTGGACGGTGAGCTGCCGAATCGAAGAAATGAGCCACGAGGAGGTCAGGCAAAAGTTCGAGCAGCTTTACGGCGATGGGGGGTAGAACAGGCAAAGCTGGAGGGAGCTCAACTCCATCAACGAGGTTACTCCAGCTTCTTCTGTGTTCGTTTGGGTGCGATGAGCTCACGATTCGAATTCATTGGTTAGCTCCGCACGGACGTGAGAGTGAACACATGTATCTGTTGTGGCGATTTGCTGGGCTGAAGCGATCTGCTGCAGTGTGTCACTCTGACTGACTCAGGCTGACACATCTATGGTGCCACCCTTGTCTGCGGCTGCAAAGAAGCCTTGTTAAACAGCTGTTTAGAAATTCTGAAAGTTCTGGCACCAAGTGTGCAATTCTTATAGCTAAGGCCCTTGAATCGATTTACTCTTTTGATTCCCGAGAGGGTCAAATTATTGGGTCGGATCCGTCCGACTACTGAGCCTGCAAATTCATATGGAGATGACACGTTCTTCTCGATTCTCATCCGTGGGTTCAATTTAATTGGGGCGGTGTTCTTAACGAACGCCGCCTTTTTTCATGCGCTGGCAGCAGCGTTTGATATTGAGTGGTCCGTCGTGTCACGCCCGTGCGCCTGACGGTTAAACGAACAGGAGGTATCGGAGACCTTCGAGTGATCGCTTAACCGGAGACTGGCAGGGTCCCGCGCTCATCCGTCGCCCTTTCACGGCTGTGTTTCGTTCCGACGGGCAAAAGACAGAGCACGACCTGAGGCGATTAGGCTAAGGCAATGAGAGCGCGGCTACTGATTCCTCCTATTGCTGAGATTCTCCACCCCACCTAAAATCCCGCCCTGTTCATTCGGTCACGTCGTTCGGACCCTGTTTGGTTCCTGAAACTGATTTCCGCTCTCGTCGCCCACCTCAACCTGTGACCGCCCCCTCAGACATTGTCGTCCTTGGCTCGACCGGCTCCATCGGCGTGAGCTGCATGGATGTCCTGCGTTCGCATCCTGAGTCGCTGCGTCTTGCAGGGGCCTCGACGAATCGCCGAACAGAGGTCCTGGGCGAGCAGATCCGGGAATTCCGGCCAGACTGGGTGCACGTAGGAGACAGCTCGGCAGCTGCGCAATTTGAATCGAATCTGGCGATCGATTCGCAGGAAATGCTCAATTGCGTGAGGTCAGCGGACGTCGTGGTTTCCGCCATCGTTGGTGCGGCGGGTCTTGAGCCCACATGGGCGGCTGTCGATGGTGGTGCTCGTGTTGCACTGGCGAATAAAGAGAGTCTGGTGGTGGCCGGACACTTGATGACGGGCCGAGCAGCAGAGACGGGTGCCCAGTTGCTGCCCGTTGACAGTGAGCATTCTGCAATCTTTCAGGCGCTGCAGGCGGGGAGGCGTTGTGATCTGCGGCGAATTGTCCTGACGGCAAGCGGTGGGCCATTCCGGGGCTGGACACGAGCGCAAATGGAGGATGTCACTCCGGAAATGGCTCTGAAACACCCGACATGGGAAATGGGTCGCAAGATTACGGTTGATTCAGCGACAATGATGAACAAGGCGCTGGAAGTTATCGAGGCGCGATGGTTATTCGGTGTGGCAGCAGATCAGATCTCCGTCGTCATTCATCCGCAGTCTTTTATCCACTCATTTGTGGAATATCGGGATGGATCGGTAATTTCTCAAATGTCACCGCCCGACATGCGTCTACCGATACAGTATGCTTTGACGTTTCCCGATCGCGTGGATTGTCCCTGTCCGGACACGGACTGGACGACCCCGATGAACCTGGAACTGATTCCACCCGACCTCGAGGCATTTCCAGCCCTTCAGCTGGGTTTTGAGGTAGCGGCAGTCGGCGGGACGTCGGGCGCTGTTCTGAATGCTGCGAATGAAGTCGCAGTCGAACGTTTCCTGAACGGCGAGATTCGCTTTACTGACATTACGCGAATCTCCCGACACATTCTTGATCACCATACATTCGATGCCCAGCCAGATCTGACTCAGGTTTTAAGTCAGGACGCATGGGCTCGGGAGGAAGCACTTCGGTGGACACCCTGATAACGGACCTCCTTACTTCTGACCTGCTGACCTTTGCGGCGATCGCCGACATCGGCAGTGTTGTCATCCGTATCGTCTCAGTGATTCTGGGACTCGGTGCTGTCATCTTTTTCCATGAGCTCGGTCACTTCGCCGTCGCCAAGTGGTGCGACGTGCACGTTGAACGTTTCAGTATCGGCATGGGGCCGATTATCTGGAGCAGGCAGTGGGGAGAAACCGAATATGCCCTGTCGGTCTTTCCGATAGGCGGCTACGTCAAGATGCTTGGTCAGGATGATACGGATCCCAGTCAGATGACCAGCGATGAGATTGCCGAGAATCCTCGGTCCTATTCATCGAAGAAAGTCTGGCAGCGAATGGCCATCATTTCTGCCGGAGTCATCATGAACGTGATTACCGGCTTCCTCTTCCACGCTGTCGCGTACTACGACGGGCTCGTGGAAGAAGTCCAGATGATCGGCAACGTAGTTCCAGGCAGTCCTGCATGGAAACAGGGGCTGCGACCTGGAGACACGATCGAGAAGGTGAACGGCGATGATGTTCAAAACTTCTCAGAGATTCAGCAGGCCGTCATCCTCAGTGGTTCTGAGCTGATGATCGAAGGCAAACGTGCGGACGGCACGCCTTTCAGCGTGACGATTGTGCCGGAGATGCACGAACTGGCTCAACAGATTGGTTGTGGTCCCACGCAGACTTCCACGATCTCGGAAAAGGCGGACAAAGATGGAATCATCGTCGTCGGCTCGCCCGCAGAGAACGCCGAAGGCGGACCATTTTTGCCAGGTGACCGCATCGTTTCCGTGAATGGCGAAGAGGTGAACTACCTGCATGAGGTCTCGTATTACGCGATTCGCGACATGGCTGCAGATGCTGTGTACCAGATCGAACGCTATCCCACGCGAGCAGACGGAACTCTGGACAAATCCGCAGAGCCAATAGCTTTCGAGATTACCGTGCCGTCGCGAAAGGCACGCAGTATTGGTCTGTGGATGGCTCCCGGAAAAGTAACTGCAATTGCCAACGATTCCATTGCCGCACAGGCCGGGTTGCAGCTGAAAGACCAGATCATCAAAGTTGACGATCTGGAAGTCGGCAAGATGATCGATCCGTTGATGCTTCCGGTTTACTTTGCACAGAAGGCAGGCGAAGAAGTCAAAGTGACGGTCAATCGACCGCGTGAAGGAGATAGTCCGGAAACAGTTGACCTCACTATGGAACCGTCCGACAGAGCTGGCTGGACTGAAAAAGCGATCGGGCTGTATGACTCAGAAAAGGATGAAGTCACTCGGCAGATTGCTCTGCCACTGACCATCCCTGCGATCGGAGCCGGGTTCCAGATCCTGCCACGCATCGCGAACATCGTTGAAGGCAGTGAAGCATTCAAATCAAAGAAGTTTCAGATCGGTCAGAAGATCTCAAAGATCACGCTGGAACAGCGAGGCAAAGACGAGTTTGTTGAAGACCGTCTTGGCAATACAGAGACGGCTACCATCAGTCTGGACTCCGCAGACTGGGAATCAAACTGGGCATGGGCCTTTCAGCTGATTCAGCAGGCACCGGCCCGAAAAATTCGAGTGCATGTTGAGGGCGATGAGAGTGCCGGCACAAAGGGCTTCGCCTATCTGTTTAAGAACGAAGAGCAGTGTGAGGACCTGTATGTGCTGACACGAGGCATCGGCAGTTTTGAGTCGCTGCAGCGCGTCCGCGTGGCCACAGGACCAGGAGACGCAGTCTCACTGGGTTACCGAAAGACTCGCAGCAATCTGATCAAGATCTATCAAACTCTGACATCACTCTTTAGTGGTCGCCTTTCCATTCGCGCCTTCAGTGGTCCGGTTGGGATCGGCAAGATCGCGTACAAACAGGCAGACAGCGGCCTTGCTAGTCTCTTTGACTTTCTCGGTTTCCTGAGCATCAATCTTGCCGTGATCAACTTCCTGCCGATTCCGGTTCTGGACGGTGGTCACATGGTGTTCCTGCTGTATGAAGGCGTGACTCGCCGAAAGCCAAACGAGAATGTTATTAAGTACGCGATCACACTGGGTCTGATCATGATTGCGTCGCTGTTCGCTCTGGTCATGTACCTTGACCTGTTCGTGAACAACTAACCAGGTTGCACGAGATAGCAGCGTGATACAGGCCCGCAGTGTCAGCATGGGAGCGATTCGCTTTCTTGCGCTCCGGGTTAGTGTTGGCTAAGGCTCTGTTTAACAAATCAAAATGGGCCTGTGCAGGACAGGGTTAAGAGGACGACTGCCCACTGTTCTTCGGTCTTTGAGCAGGCCTGCAAACTCGCTGAATGATTCCGTTTTGGTTTAATCAAACGGGGCCTGGGCGATAAGGACATTTGGGAAACGCTGTGGTTCACCAGATCGCCAGACTCAGATGACCGCATGTGAGTCTCTTTGGGCCTGTTTAACCGGAAGCCGCAGGCACACGCGGGCTTCCGGCCATACGAAGGGTCTCCGGGTGACCCTTTGAAGGGACGTCAGGTTTCAACCTGACAGGAGCGATCCCGGAACATTGATTGTCAGCAACACGGAGCACAGGCAAGTCCGTTTCAGGTGGCGGCCAGACGGAGGTAGCGTCAGATTGAAACCTGACCTGGCTGAGCTTCCGTGAGTCTCGGGATGCTTCCTTAGTTCGTTGTGGAGTGGCCAAAGAAAAAGGGCCGGCGTTGAATGCCGGCCCTTCGGGAGTCAATTTGTCAGGAAGGCCTATTTCCCAAACATGCCGCCGACCATGTCGAGCAGGAATGAGGTTGATTCCTGACCCTGTGTCCACATCCACATGGATCGAACAAGCTCGACACCGACAAAGGCACAGGTTGCTGCCAGCAGTGCTCCGAATGTCACGAAGGTAGTCCACATGCCACCCCACGGACGATCCTGAACCATCCAGCCTGCAGGAGCAGCCGCCCCTGCTGCCTGAGAGAAGTCGCCTCCGACCTGGCTCTCGCCGGATTCAAAGCCATCATCATCATCGTCGTCATCGTCGGCGTCCCAGACGTTATCCATCTCGTCGCCTTCGAAGTCTTCGTCGAAGTCTTCGCCGTCGAATTCGTCTTCGTAGCTGTCATCGCCGAAGTCATCTGCTCCGGTGTCAGACAGATCAAACTCTTCGCCCTGAGTGTCTTCATCGAATGTCAGAACGCTGGTCTCGGTGCCATCGAAGTCGTCGTCGTCATCGAGGCCGGCGAGTTCAAACTCACTGTCTTCTCCCACGACTTCGTCCGGCATATCCATCTGCATGGTGCCCGCTGTGTTACCCAATGCAGCAGCTCCGGGAATCGCGGCCATTGGCTGAGTGCTCTGAACGTCTGCGTCCAGGGAGATGCCGCTGTCATCGTCTTCAAACAGAGCAATGCCACTGTCAGGAGCGTCCAGCGTGATGCCGCTGTCGTCGTCAACATCGAGTGTGATGCCACTGTCGTCGCCGAGGGTTGCTCCGCTGTCCAGTGCTTCAAGGTTGATCCCACTGTCGTCCACGTCAAGGCTGATACCGCTGTCACCTGCGTCGAGCGTGATTCCACTCTCGTCTGCGTCCAGGACAATGTCTCCGCCCGCTTCGAGTGTGATGCCACTCTCGTCCTGGTTGATCAGTTTCAGGTCGCTGTCCTGAGGCAGCGACATGGCTACGGTTGCACCCTGGTCGAATGCGGGTGGGGCATCTGCCAGCCGAATGTCACTGTCTGTGCGATCCAGCCCGGCGAGTGCGACGTCACTGTCGCTGTCTTTTGCACCGGATGCCGGAGAATCAACAAGGTGCACGTCACTGTCCGAGTCCACTTCAAGCACGACATTTGAATCATCGCCACCGCCAAGTGCCACGTCGCTTGCTGAGTCGAGCCCCATGACTTTGGAGTCGTCTGCCAGACGAAGATCACTGTCCGCATCGACACCTGTCAGTTCTGCCAGAGAAGCGCTGCTGTCGTCGCCGGTTGAAAGGCGAACATCGCTGTCTGAATCGGAGAGCGATCGAGGCTCGTCTGCCGAGTCATCGCTAAGCACAGAACCGCCGGCCATCAGGCGAATGTCACTGTCTGTAGCGCCGGCGTTGCTCAGCGCGATATCGCTGTCAGTGTCGAGTCCCTGAAGCAGATGAGAGCCCTCATCCGAGCCTGCGGAAGCTGCTGGAATTCGGACATCGCTGTCTGAATCACTCCCGGGGGGCAGGCTGGAGCTGTCACTCGATTCGCGACTCGGCAGACCAGACAGATCAATATCCGGATCGGTTCCGCTCTGGCCGGCACTGGGAGATGGGGCAGCACCTGTAAGTCGAACATCACTGTCCGAGTCGTAGTCGCCTTCTCCCTCGCTGAAGTCGAGTACACTTGTCCCCGCAAGGTCTTTGTCTGAATCGTCCGTCAGCTGAATGTCGCTGTCCGTTGACGGAGAAGAATCTGAAATCGCGTCGTCAGCAGACAGTCGGACGTCACTGTCTGAAGAACTCAGATCAACACCGTCGACCATCTGAACATCGCTGTCCGAGTCTGAGTTTACCAGCTGGATGTCACTGTCTGAGTCACCGGAATTCGCTTCGTCACCCAGGAAATCTTCGTCGAACATCGGGATATCCGGCGACGAATCAACCTGTTGCGATCGGCCGTACTCCTCAATGTCCGCTTCAAGGAACTTCCAGCTGCCCTGGTCTGCGAAACCACGGACCTGTCCCTGTTCCCGCACGGCTGAAAGTTCGTCTGCGGAAAGACCCAGACGTTCAGCTGCTTCCTCGAGGGTGATGTACTTCTTAGCCATGTTACGAATGACTCCTGGCGGAGGTCTGCCAACCGGGTGATTAAATGCTGACAGCCGATCAAGTCAGATGTCAGAGAGCGTATCAGTGGGGAAACTGAGAAACACACGCGGAGTCAGCGGAGGATTGCCAGGCAACTCATAACGCAGATTGTTGACGTATCTTCTCGAGCTTTCCCAATTCTAAATCTCAAAATAGTGGATGCAAGTTCTTTGTCCTGTCACCCCGGCCAGCCCTCGACCGAGGCCGATCAATCCATCAATCGCCGGTGCCGCCCTGTTGGTTGTTATTCTGAAACAACCGTTCGAATCCTGATAATTGCTGCAGCCGGACTCCTCACGAGGGATATTCTGCCGCCTGGCGCATGACACGTGGGGTGAAATCGGCATGCATGGTTTCCGTACTTAAGCCCTCCGTAAACCGGGAGGCTTCTGCCAGTTCTGCCGATTCCTGCGAACCATTCTGCAATTCCTGCCGATCTTTTCCAGACCAACATCCCTGAAGTGCCTCAGATCGCTGTTACGCCCCCCATTTCGGCGCGGCTGAGTTATTAAAATGGGTGCACAGGCCCTGCCTGTGTATGACTCAGACTGACGTGCCAGAGAGAGCCAATGGAATCCAGCGTCGCAGACGCTGACCTTCCGGAAACGCTGCTGCTATTTGGATTCAGCAGCCGCACTGGCAAGGTGCCGGCCGGCAAGGCGACCACTCGTCATCGCCCATGCGATATGTAGCCCGTGTCCCCAAAGGATCTGGCCTCCGAGGCCCGTCTGCCCGACTGCATAGAGACCCCTGATTGCTTCGCCATTCTCGTCAAGGACTTCGAACCGCTGACTAATGGCGGCTCCTCCCTCAGTTGTTGTGAACCATGAGCGAACGGGCCCCATGAGCACCCAGTCTTCTGATTGCTCAGGGAAGGCGTCTGCAGCTGACCGTTCCAGTGCTGAAGCCGGGATCCCATGAACTGAGGCCACACGTCTGAGAGACCCCTTTACCGTTACATCAGGCCGCAGTCGCAGGTAGTCATGGACGTAGGCATAGGCGATTCTGGGGGCGGTTGAGACGAAGCACGGCCACGCGGAGTATTTCCGGATCAGCTGTTCATTCAGGAGCAGAAAGGCGTCGCCGGCAGGCTGTGCTGCCACTTTCAACTCTCGCTCGGGTGTTTGCCGCTCGTCACAGAATCGCAATCCCTCACGATTCACAAGAATCGCTCCATCGTCAAACAGGCTGTCTTCGGGGTGCTGCCACGTCACCAGCAATCGTTTTGTCATGGCACGCACCAAACCGTCTGGCACCAGCGGCAGCAGCCACCTTGACAGTCGATTCATCAACGAGCCTGCCGGAAGTCGTGTCAGCAGGGACCCCCGTTTAGAAACCACAAATCGGAGCTCCGGTCCGTATGTTATCCCCATGTTCGTAAGGCTGCCGCCTGCGGCTTCCACCATTCGATGACCATCTCCTCTGGCGTGTGGGTTAATGCCCTGCACGTGCGAGTATTCTGTGCCTTTGAAACGAGCGATCAGGTCAGGGGCTGAGGCGTAGTCGCCGGCCGCGAGCACCACGCCGCGAACGGCGGATACTTCGTGCAGTGTTCCGTTGTAGTGAACTCGAACACCGATGACTCTTTGATCCGCATCCTGAATCAGCGACTGGACATCTGCGTTTTCACGCAGCGTTCCACCGAACCGGGTCAGCTGGGAGCAAAGTGTTGCGATGTATGCTTCCGCACGCGGTACGACGTTGTGCATTCGGGGAACCCGGTTGGGCGGTTCCGGGACAGGCCCGTGAAACGTCAGGCCCATGCCCATCAGCCATTGCAGCGTTTCGGCCGCATGCTCCAGAAAGAACTCCCGCAGCTCATGATTGTTGTGAGCTTCAATCTCCTGTGGCGCAAACCGCCCCGCGTCAATCGCATGGTCAGTGACACTGTCGTTGATATCGGCGCTGGCCTGGAGACTCGTTCCAGCGGCGGTAAACGACCCGACAGCGATTCCGGTTGTGCCTCCGGACCGGGCCTGCTTTTCCAGTACGAGAACCCGTGCTCCATTTTGAGCCGCGCTCACCGCTGCCGCCAGGCCGCTGCCTCCTGCTCCGACAACGATGATGTCGAACTCTGTGTCCAACCCGATTTGCCCCACATGCACGGCGCCTGATGTGTTTTCAGCCTCGGCTCTGGCCGTTTGTTGCGAACTATTTGTCCGCCGCACCGCCCAGTGTCACCGTAATTTTATATTGGTTCTGCAGGTGAGTATGTGCCTGGCTGGCGTAGCGGTCTTTGGGGTAATTGCGGCATACCTGCTGAAAGGTGCGGATTGCCGACTCTTTTTTGCCCGCCTTTTCGTAGGTGTAGCCAATCTGAAGCATTGCCCATGGCGCTGATTTGGGAGCCCCACCAACAATCTGGTTGTATAGAATGACGGCTTCGTTGTATTCCTTCAATGCCCGATGGCAGGACGCCATCTCCTGATAGTTCGTCGGGAAGTTGTTGCACTGACGGTAGAAGCCGATTGCTTCCCTGTACTTACCCGCGTACCGATGGCAGGTGGCGATCTGCCACATCCATTTCTCTGTATTCTCCGGGTCGCTCTTCAACAGTTCGGTATAGACGGCAATTGCTTCCGGATACTTCTTTGCGTCGACCCATGTGCCTGCGATCTGAGCTGTCCACTGAGTGGGATTCTCCGTGTCGGCCGCCACGTTCTTCTGATAGGCAGCAACGGCAGCCTGATAATTCTGCTGCTGACGGTAACTCTGAGCCACCTGATTCTGGCCCTCAAGGCGGTCTTCGAACTTCTGAAACTGCTGACGTGCGGCGTCCCACCGATCTGTTGTCTTGTACCAGTTTCCGAGTCGCAGCAGAGTTTCATCGGACGCACCAAACTTCTTCAGGATGTCGTCATAAATCTCCCGGACCTTCTGCTCACGCCCGGATACCGCCTGCAGATCAACCATCGCGTAATACTGACTCCTTGCCAATTGCTTTTCCTGATCCGTGGTGCCGATCTCCGGCAGATGAGTCCGAATCCATGTGACTCCAGTGTCGATGACCTGCAGACCACGCTTCTGAGTTTTGTCGTCTTTCAGCAGACGCCCGGCGGCGCTCCCTGCGTAAGCACGAATCTGTTCCGGCATCTGCTCTTCCGCGTAGGTTGATTCAAGGGCATTAATACCGTCTTCGAATGAACCAAACTCGAAGGACCAGGTTGCCAGTTGCTGGGAAGCCTGCACACAGATATTTTTTGCTTCCTTGCTGCGCGTTGTCTCGAAGGTCAAACGCTTCCAGAGTTGAACGCGCGCCTTTTCATCCCTGCTGATCGTGGTCAGATCAATCAGATCGACTGTGGCATAAACAGCAGCCAGGTGTTTTGGATAGTCTTCAAGGACCAGTTGATACGCTTTCTTTGCTTTGCGTATTTCTCCAATATCCTTGTAAGCCTGCCCGATAAAGTAAGTTGCCGCAACCGCCTCGGGAGCATCCGGCCAGTAGTCAACGACAGACTGAAAGCCCTCTTTGATCGCCGTGTTGTGTTTCTTCAATTGAACCTGACAGAGACTCCACTTGAGTTGCGAATATGCCGCCCCCTCACTTGTCTCGTACAACGTCAGGAACTTTTCATACTCAGCCGCTGCCACCTTGTAGTTCTTCTCTCGGTAGTACTTCTCCGCGATGTTCAACTGGTAACGCTCGACCTCTCGCAGTTTGGCCCAGCGGTCGAGGGATAGTTCGTCAAGCCGATCAGCCCCCGCTGGAGCGGCAGCAAACAGGCTAATCGCGAGAGCAGCAGGCAGTACTTTGGCAACGTTCATGATCACTTCCTTTTCTGTCGTGATTCCAGCCATTTGCTGTATTCTGCGTGTGCATAAAAGATCACGTTGGTGCCCAGCTGATAACAGGCTTCGTAAATCTCCGGAGCAACACCTGAATGGTCATCGGTCCATGCATCCCCGATGTCACCGGGGTGATAGTAGCAGACGAGTCGTCCGTCCACGCGCCACCCCAGTGCGTCTTTGCCTCCGTGAGGAGCAACGTAGGGAAGGAACGGTATCTGGAACGGGACGCGGTGAATCTGATCGTCGAGAGGTACACGGCTTGGCCGAACGTTCGGCAACACGCGTCTCATCATGCCGACAAACTGATTATGAAAGCCGGCGCTGCCGCCGTTGTCACCAAAAATCATACCATGCTTGTCGAGCAGATACTCCCGCAGAATCCTGACCTCATTGTCGGACAGTGAGATGCTCTTCTGCCCAGTCAGGTAAACCATGGGAGGACTCTTCTCAATTGGGAAGTTCTTCAGCTGCGCGATTGTTCGCGACTCCGTGCGTTTGGCGACCTTCTGCTGTGTTCGAACCCCGTACTCGATCAGCATGTTGACATCTGCACCGATTCCGAAGTCCTGGTCCCAGTCACCGCCGGCGTACTCAAGACGAATAAATCGCACCATTCCGGAATTCGTGCCGCCCGCAAATCCGGCCCCTTTGCCTTCGCCGTAGCCCACTTTGTAGGCATGCTCAGTGATCTCCATCAGCTGCAGCTTCACCTCATCGATGGGTGGGACTTTGAAACTGATGGGACTGAACGAACTGACAATGAACTTCTTGCGAATAATCTTCTGAACGCGGACGGTCTGAGCAATCGTCATCTGCTGTCCACCGCCCGCCGGCATCTCATAGGCCTCACTGCAGCCGCCAATCCTCGTCAGCAGCAGGAAGAGCAGGAAAAACGTTGCGGTGTACGTGGACAGCATGGCAACCGACTGATTGAGCCGCTGATTCTTTCGACCGTAGTACCATGCGCGTGGGTCGAGCGGATGGCTGCCTGGAATGGCTTCATTCTTCGGCTTCGGTCGCCAGACGGGTCGGTCGGGCAGGCCCGCTACCCAGCGGCGCTGAAAGAAGTGGGCCCCCTTCTCGAGCACCCAGATAACCCAGAGCAGACCTATGATAAAAGCGCCCGAGGTTCCCAGGCGAGCCGCCCATGTCCGCATGACGGGCCAGTCCACCCAGCCGAAGAGAAACTGACAGACCTGCCAGACGACGAGGAATCCGACTGACAGTGACAGACAAAGACGCACGCCCGGACGTCTCAACTGGGCCCGGACTTCCTGGCGGCCGTCGGAGACAGTCTGGTTGTGGGCGATCTCGGTCATCAGTCCTGCCTGGCGCGTCTTTTTACGCCCCTTTCACTATCGTCCATTTGCCGGCCTGCCTGATGCCGGCCTGTTGTTGATCCACCGTCTGGCGTTACGTCGCTATTCGATTCCGTCCAGAAGATTATCCAGTTTGTTGTCCAGGGGGTTCCTGTCCGGAGGTGCCGTTTCTGTCTTATCAATGCCCATCGCAGCCGCAGCTCGTTCTACGTCTGGTTTGTTCGTATCAGAATCTGACGCACTCTGATCGGCCGCAACAGCAGGTTGTTGGTCATTCTGGTTCTCTTCTGTGGGCTGATCATTCTGAGCAGTCTGCTCTGCCTGCTGTTCATCGGCCAATGCCCAGGGGCCGATCGTGAAGGCACAGAGCAGAATCAGTGTTCCAGCCGTTGCGATTGAAATGCCCCGCACAAGACTGCTCTGTGCGACGATCCCCATCACCTCCTGTGGACTCCGGCCCTTGAGCCGGCCGAGGAACTCGCGCAGTTCTCCAACAGATGCGGTCGTGTTCTCCCGCAGCGACTGGTAATCCTGCATCGCCCCGGCGGAGGGCTGCTGACTTTCGAAATGGTCTTTGGAACTATCCATTTGTCCGTCCTCAGTTCTTTTCTTCTTCCACGATATGAACCAGTTTGCCACCGGCTTCACTAACTGCCTCAATGACCGGCTCAAATCGCTGAGCCAGAGTCTCCTGATGAACTTTCAACAACACCGTTCGTTCATCCTCCGAAGGGTTCTCCGGAATCAAATCTTCGATCAGATTCGAAAGCTCCGAGATCCCAACCTGCTGTCCATTGAGATACAGCTTGCTGTCTTTATCAATCAGGACGCTGATCACAGAGTGTCCAGCTGTCTGCAGGTTCTCTACTCGGGAGGGCGTCCACTGCAGGTGGCTATCGTCATTTGCGCGGGCCAGAATAACGAAGAAGATGAGCAGGTTAAACGCAATATCCCCCATCGCCATGCTGGGCACCTGAGCTCTGGTTTTGCGTCTGAGTGTTTTCATGATTCTCGATTGTCACGGGCTCGCGGAATGTCCTGCGAAATCCACGACTGTCTAGGGGACCTGTACTTCTCGTTCTTCTTCCAGCTGGAGTGTCACCACCCCCCCGGCATCCTCGATGACCGACGTGATGTGGATCCAGTGATGATAGGGAGTGTCCTTGTCGCTCTTGACGACGACAATTCTGTCTTCCGGTTTGCTGCGACCTGACAACAGTGACTTCAATCGCTTTGGCAACTGTGACCACTGTGACTCGGGCAGAGCTTCACCGTTCAACAGTACGGCTGTCCGCTTCATCGCCACTTCAATGTTGTCCTGCTGTTGATTTTCTTCCACAGTCTCCGCACTGGGCAGCGTTTGAGGCCGACCGGAGTCCGGCTGAATGGAAGCACAGACCAGGAAGAAAACGATCAGATTGAATGCGATGTCGCCCGTTGCATGCGAAGGAGGCTCAACGAGAACTCGCGTTCGGCGTCCCCGCATAGTCAGGCTCCCGCCTCAGCGTCCATGGGACCACTTTCCAGAGCCGTCTGAATCGTGACGCCCTCCACCAGTTCAGTCGCACTTTCTTCCACGTCCAGTACAAAGCGATCGATGATGCTCGTAAAATAGTTAAACGCCATGAAGGCCGGGATCCCAATGATCAGGCCGAATGCTGTTGTCAGCAGAGATACTTTGATACCGCCCGCGGCCAGCTTGACGATGTTTTCATTACCGAAGTTGGTGTCGATGTTATCGAACGAGACAATCATCCCGGCGACCGTTCCAAGGAACCCAAGCATTGGTGCCACACTGGCAATCGTTGCCAGAATCGGCAGATGGCGTTCAAGGGCCGCCACAACATGGACGTTGTAGTCGTCCATCGCTTTGACCACCTGTTCACGAATGCGATCGACATCGTAATTCAGTCGTCGGAGCACAAAGAATTTTCGCAGGCCGGAGCTGAGGATCGCCGGTACGGGGCCTTCTTCCCGATCACACAGCTGCAGTGCATCTTCAACTTTGTCCTGGATCAGCAGGTCATGAACCTCCTGGCGGATCTGAGAACTGTCGGTCGCGACCATCTTCAGGCTGCGATACCGTTCGATAATCACGCCTGCGCCAACTATTCCGAGAATCAAAATGGGCCACATGAAGATTCCGCCTTCGATCAGCAGGCCAAGTGCGCCGGAATGCAGGATCTCATCAAGGACACCACCTCCGAGCGACTCGTCTTCGGCAGCAGGAGGTGGCGACTCTGGCTCAGTCTCTGAGTTTTCACCCTGGTCGTTCTGCTCGGCCCCGTCGTTGTTCTCCGACTGCTCCGGGCTCGGTTCATTGGAATCCGATGTTTCGTCCTGAGCAATGACGGGTAACGCCAGGACCAGTAAGAGAGGAATAAGTAACAACGTCTTCATATGATTGCGATCTATCGTAACCTGCGGACCTCTGGTGGCCGGGTCAATTCATGAGTGTCTACTGGTCTTCCACGGACCGGGCTTCTGCTTCGAACTGCTGCAGCATCTCCGGCAGTGCAAGACGTCCACGTGAGTAGCGAGCGGATTCGCTTTCAGGGAAGTCCCAGCGACAGCGGTTGTACCGGCGGAATGCTTCGCGGTCATCCTTCGCCATGCGATAGCTTTCGCCGGACCAGAACAGAGCATCTGCTGCGAGGTCGTCCTCAGGGAACAGTTTTGAGAACCGGTCGAATGCCAGCCCCGCATCTTTGAACTCTTCGGCCTTGTAGGAACACTGACCAATTCGGAATGCGATCCGGGCTGCATGCTGGTGCCCCTCAAATCGTTCAAGGAACTTCTCACCGACCTGTGCTGCGATGTCGTACTCTTCTGCTTTATAGAAGTGGTCGCAGATGCGAATCATGACGCTCGCGATCAGCGGGCTCCGAGGATAGGTGGCTGCCAGCGTAACGTAGGCTTCCAGTGCTTCATCGAAGTCGCCGGACTCTTCGTAGCTTTGAGCCAGCTTATACTGAGCGTCCGCTGCCAGTGGGTGATCCGGGAACTGTCTAACAATCATCTCGTACGAATCGATGGCCTCCGGGTAACTCGCCAGCTCCTGAGCAAACTGTCCCAGTAGATACGACACTCGAGGAACGTATTTCGGATCCGGGTAGTCCTCCATCACCTCACGCAGGATGCGTCGACCGGCATCAAGGTCGACTCGTTCTTCTTCGCTGCGACCCAGTTCACGGTGACTCTTGAACAGCTCAAAATAGCTTTCCGCGATATGGAACCTTGTTTCTACCGCCAGCTTTTCGTTGTTGAACGTCTTGCTGAATGCAGCCACAAGGCCATCTGTTCCAATGACAACCGGGATGTCTTCGCTGAGTTCCAGCGTACCGCTTTCGGAACTTGCCGCAGAATCCACGTACGCCACGTGCAGGGTGTCACCAAAGTAACATTCGATTTCCGGTTCCCCGGGCTGCAGGTTGCCGGCAGTAGGTTCTTCACTGGACTTCAATGCGAACGAGCCGGTAAAGACGCCACTGTGAACCAGAGTCTCTACAAGTGTGACGGTTTCTTTCTCACCGAACTCAGTTGTCACGATCAGGTCGACGCTGTCGCGTTCGTCGGACGAATCCTGATCCGCATCGGTCACGACGAGATAGAGTTTCTCACCAACGTGCAGCTGAGTGATCGGTTTGTCGTAGTCTCGATCGGTACATGCCAGGACGCCGTTGGATATCAGCCGGCCTGCATCATCAACCGGTTGAGGTTTGTCATCAGTGCGGACCTCATCCAGGTAACTCGCAAGGATCTCGTCCCTGCCAGTTACGTTCAATACGCGAGTGACAAGACTGTCGTCCAGCATGACGCCTTCCTCTTCGTCTTCCATCACGCCTCCGCCGATGAGCCCGCGCGGCATGTCCGGAGTGACAGGAACAATCTCCGGGCTGGTCTTGCTTCCCAGCTGAAGAACGACCTGACCGATAAATCGACCTTCCTCCAGTGCCCAGTCCGACGCACCCGAATTAGGCACATCCGAAAACGCGCCCGAAATCACACACCGCACATCAGCCGTGGCACCATCACTGGTTGTCACAGAAACGACGACTTCACTAAGGCTGTCTTTGGCTGCATCCGGGTCAATGACCTCCACTGTCAGGGGCGCCTCAAACGCGACGCTGCTGACGTCCGCTTCTTCAGGACGCTCATGATAGGTCACTCGAACAGGACCGTTTCGTCCTTCCGAAACAGGGATCGCGCGAGACTCCAGAAACTGAACTTTCGCATCCGTAGGCTCGTTCACGTAGACGACGTCTTCGCGAGGGACCGAGTGCCCCGGAAACGTGTTCTGCTCATCGTAATAGCGGAGATAGATGCGATCACCGCGTTTTACGGTGAGCTTACCCTCTTCGACCTTCGCGGAAGTATCGACCTCTTTGGTGAAGATGCCGGAGTACTCTTCCGTTTCAGTGGCAGCAAACTGAATGGGCTCGCCATCGTTGACGCTGACTTCAAACAGCACCTGATCGGGCGAGGATGTCTGGTCGCGGTCGTAGTCCACAATCTCAACGATCAGTCGTTCCCCTGGATCGACTCGCTTCAGGCGTTTGCGAACATTGTTGACAGCCCCATTGCCACCACGCACAAAGGTGTAGGCAATCGGACTGACTTGTGCATCGAAGTAGGTCGCCTGAAGTCGGTCCGTCAGCAGCCGACTGCCTCCCGAATTCGCCTGCGTGACTTCGTCGGTGTAAGTCGCGTTAACGATGTCTCCGCCGGCAATTTCAAGAACATCGTTCTGAGAGAGTGCCAGTACATCGGCTTCCGTTGGAATGTAAGGCTTCTCAATGTCGTCGCCGGAGATCTCCACATGGCTGACTGCCACGGCTTCTCCAAGATACTCTTCGATCAGGAATCGCGTGTAACGAACGTTGACGGGCTCAAAACGGAATTCCCATGCGTCTTCCGTGACAACCGTGCGACTGCCCTGGGCCGGTCGCAATTCGACGCCGGCAAGGCCCATCAGGCCGCCGCCGACAATCTCATCGGGCTGAATTCCAATCTGGAGTTCGCCATCGCTGTCCACAATGACTGTGCCCACGCGATCCTCCTGAAACTTCTGCCAACTGCCCGTGTTCGTCACTGTGCCTTCGAGAGTGCTTTCGCCGACGCTGAGTGTAAAGCCTGAACCTCCGCCGCCTCCGTGAGACCAGTTGAACCAAACGTCATAGACACCTGCCGGGACGTTTGAGGTCCATGTGGCGCGGTCCTCAAGGTCCTGCCATGAACCAAGAACCTGCATTTCACCCTGTTCCGTTACCCCGAACTGTTCTGTCTTCTTCTGGAGTTCCACATCTGCGAGTTGCAGTGTTACAGCCGGCGCAGCTGCCGCAGCCTCATCAAGTTCGATTTGTGCCGCGGGCTGCGTGAGATCAAAGTCTGAGGACAGGAAGGGGCTCAGTGCGATTCGCTGCTGATTCAGGTCAGACCGAGCACGACTGACAGCAAGTCGGTTCGTGTTCGGGTGGGCTGACGCAAAGAAAGTCAGGTCGTGCACGCCCTGTTCCAGCCAGACATCAACCGTCTGATTTCCCTGAATGACACTACGTTCCAGTTGACCATTGATGGCAATCGCCGTCCGGTAACCCTGAATCGAAAACCGGACAGCACCCGGTCGCGGCTGCACAAATTTTCCGTACCAAATCATGGTCACGTAACGAGGAGCATCCTCTTTGTCTTCCGGCCGAACCCACTCAAGGTGTCCGTCTTCAACTGCACCGGACTCCATGGGCTCCCCGGCAGCGAGGCTTAATACCTGCTGCCATGTCGTGTAGGACGTTGTGTTGGAATCATACAGCCGGTACGACATCTGCCCGTAGTCTTCTGCCACCGGCAGTGCTTCCGGAACGGCCGGGTGTCCGGCAACGCGATACCAGAATTCTCCGTCGTAGCTGGCCTGCAGTGCGGCTCGTACAGGCCGATTTTCGAGCTCTTCCGGAACGCTGAATTTCGCTCGCGAAATGGACCGCAGGTCCTTCATGTCCACGGTGAGAGATTTGGGGGTTGCTCCGTCCGGTTCACTTTGCCAGTACGAATTCGGATCCTTGTCGATCGCCATCAGTGGGCTGTGATCGATGGCCGTATCGCTCGCCAGAGCCCCGGCAGGAAGCTCGCCGCTCTTTGCCGTGCCCTCAAAGATGCCGGAATGTGGATCTGTCTCCGTCAAACTGACCTGAACCTGGTCCCCACTGTCAGCAACCAGTTTGGCCACGATGGTGTCGCGCTCGTCACCCAGATCCCGGTCTGCATCCTTCACACGAAGGTAGATTGGGTTGCCAGGCTTGATTTGATTCGACGGTCGACGGTCTGCCTGCCTCTGAGACGCCTGTTCACGCTCCCGTGCTTCACGCTCCAGTCGCTCACTAAACGTCTCTTCTTTCTCATCAATAATTAAGCTGCTGGCGATCTTGAACTCGGCATCGGCTGCGATCCGAATCTCAACGTCCGAAAGCGGAACGCTTTTGAATTCCGACTTGAACTTTTCCGGATAGTCGCAGCGAATGACATCATTCCCCGTCAGCTGCAGGATTCCGTCTCCCTTTGCGACTGGTCCCAGCAGCGTATCGACGTCTGCCCGGAAGACGCCTTTGCCAGCGCCGCCGCTGCTCAGGTAAATCAACTCTTCGTCATTCCCCGGTTCCGTTCGTACGATCACAGGCACGCGGTTGTGTCCGCGACTGATTCCAAGGTCGCTGTCCTGCACCACAATGGACAGCGGCAGGCCGGGTGCGTGTTGCCGTTTGCTGACGCGACCGAGTCGCCCAACAGTCATCAGCAGCTGCAGCTGATCCATATAGCGTTCTTCGTCACCGTAAACCTCTGACAGGCTGAAGAGAGCTTTGTTGGCGAGGTCAATGCTGGGGACTCGTTCCAGAACATTGCGAAAGATCTTTCGTGCTTCATCGTTGTCACCACGACGGTGAGACAGGACCCCACGCAGAAACTCGGCTCGAACAATAATTTCCGGATCGCGACTGTTGGCCAGCTTTTCAAAGACGGTTTCTGCCTGGTCGTAGACCTTCTGGGCCATGTACGTCTCACCGATGCCAAACTCTGCTTCCACAGCGAAAGGTGACTCGGAGTACCGATTCATGACAGTCGTGTATTCACTTCGAGCAACGTCAAACCGCTTTGCGCTGTAGAAGTTCTTTGCGAGCAGGAACTGGATTTCCGCTTTGGTCGCATCCTGAATGGACTCTGATTCACTGTTCTTGATGATCCATGTTCGCAGCGTGTCTTCTACCTTGTTGTGATTCTCGTCGCCGCCGGCTGCCATCAGGTTGTCACAGACAAAGATCAGCAGGTCGACCGGGACTTCCAGTCGGTGCTGGTCGAAGAGGTCCTTGTTAGCCAGCCACGTTTCCAGGGCCAGGTTCTCATCCCCCAGTCGCAGATATAGCGCTGCTCGCAACAGTGGAGCGATCGGGCTGGATTCGTCGATCGTCAGGCCGACTGTGCCAAGGCGTGTGTAACACTGACCAATCATGGCCCGGCCCTGTTCTTTCCGGGACTCGGTGGCAGCTGAGATGTTCTCGAGCATGCCGGTCAGCAAAGTGGCTGCGATGCTGTAGTCTTCTCGGGTAATTGCTCTCTGAGCAAATGGCACCAGCTGATCCCAGCGGTGTGAGTCGGGCGCAACTTTGCGAGTGACTCGTTGCCATGCCAGAGCCCGCTCCATCGGCTTTTGCCCTTCCAGCTCTTCCAGGAGCATGAGCTCACCCTGTGCAGACGGCCAGTCGACCTGCATGTCACGAATAACAGTTGCCACACGCGCGATATCTGCGGGCGTGTTCTCTTCCTCCGGTTTGGCCCGATAGGCCTCGTTGCTGGTGCGGAAGCTATAGAGCATATTGCTGAGGCTGGTTGGGTCAGCATCCCATGTTTCGAATGGGCGATCATCGGCACGCTTCCGACTCTCTCTCAGAGTCTTTTCGAACTGATCAAGGTTGCCGGCTCGCAGCTGACTGTCGGCCAGCCACATGGCGTAGCGACCGTGGTTGGGTGTCGATCCGGCAAAGAACTTCTGAGCAAAGGCTGCTCGCCGGGCTGGATCCTCCAGTTGCTGAAATAGCTGACTGGCTGAGTCGCGTGCCTCGGTGAGATTTTGTTTCTGTTCCGATGTTTCCTTCCAGATGGCAACCGCTTCGTCGTGTTGTTTCAGTTTCTCAAACAGATTCCCGACACCTGTCATCCCCTGATATTCCTTCCCATGCAGTTGATGGGACTTTCGAATGTAGGCAACAGCACGACGGACAAGGTCTGCGTCTTCGTTTCGATCAGCGACTGACAACAGACGTCGCCAGACGTCCTGGTTATTAGTCGGCGGATCGACGGACATCATTGTGAGAGCCGCCTCTTTCGCGACTTCCGGCGGCGAATAGTCGGAAGCGGCCTGAAGATAGCGATACCGATATTCGAAGTTCTCGGGATACATCTTTACGAGTCGGCTATACCACGTCGCAGCTGTCCCTCGCTGGTCGCCCTTCGCGTAGTGCTGGTGGTAATAGCCATGGTCCCACAGCACGTACCGTTGAAGGTCCTTCGGCATTGAATTGAACAGGCGGGGCTCCAGGAGTTGTGTTCGAATCTGAGCGTCTCGCGCGTCGTATGGGCCGCGTTTGATCTGCTGCACCAGAGAAACGACCGGATCTTTGTCATCCTGCTGCAGTCGAGCCTGAACCAGATCAGCGCGCGCCTTCAGGTCCTTGTTGCGACGAGCATTCTTGGCCCAGTTCCCGGGGTACTGCCGGAAGTTCGACCAATGGATGTGATTCCGTCGTGCAGTGGCGATCAGATTCAGGTCATTCCGGAATTCTCCATCTGACTCCGCGCCACTCAGCAGGAATGAAATCGCGTTCCATGCGTAACCGTCGTTGGTCGGAGACTTCTGCAGAAACTCGCGCGCCATCTGCTTCGCTTTCGCATTATCTTTCATGCGGTCGCGATACACGGAGAACGCCAGCTGATACCGCAGAACCCAAACGGCTTTCGGATTCTTTGCAATGGCTTCCCGCAGTGCCTTTTCTGTGTCCTGCAGCTGGGCAGGTTCCGAGCCATTCAGCTGAATGAACAGTGAGGCTGTGTTGTGGGCTTCCGGCGCAGCGGACAGCAGTGTTCGAAACAGCTGGAGTGCCCGCGCCTGATTCTTGTCGCGATTCCATGCAACGGCCAGCAGAGCAACTCGCTCGTAACGGTCATCGCGGTTCTTGTAGCGATTCAGATACTCCTTCACGACCGGTTCGAGCTGACCTGCAGGAAGGGCTGCATCATACATTCGCTGAATCTGGTAGTAGTGTGCCGACTGGTCGTCCCGGATCTTCCGCGCCTGCTTCAGCATCTCAGCGGCGTTTGAGTGTTGCCCCGTGTAGCCATAGTTGTCCGCCATGGTGCGAAGCACTTCGCGTTTTTCTTCAGCATCCCGCAGCAGACCGGATCGCAGCAGTTTGTTGCCGACCGTATTGGCTTCTGCCCACTTGCTGATTCGTCGCCATTGAGCATACGCCCTCAGACCCGCACGTTTGGCATAGTCATCCTTCGGGAGTCGGTCGAACATTTCCTCAGCCAGCGTGGCTTCCAGCGCGATGCCATCGTTGCCACTCTGTGAATACAGACGGCAGGCATGCTCGGCAAACTTTCGTCCCTGCGGATTGGCCTGACGCTGCCAGCGTGACTGATAAACCTCAGCGGCATCCTGATTTTCACCCAGCTTTTCGAGAATTGCTGCCAGTCGTTCTTCGACAGAAGCTCCTTCTGCCGCTTTGGAATACCGACTGAGAAACTGTCGGGCGATGACTGTGAATTCACGATTCCGTGAAAGTGCCTCCAGGCCATCCATCAGCTGCAGCATCACTGTGGGGTGACGTGGATGAGACGGATGGGCGGAAACAAATCGCTGGCTCGATCGCACGAGGCCGAACACCAGGCCGTTGTCGTAATAAAGATTGGTGAGACGAATCAGGACATCACCGGCTTCCGGAGCCGTGTCTTTGTACTTCCCAAGTTCCGCCTCCAGGGCAGACGCCTGCTGAGAGATCTCGTCAACGGTATCGGTGGAGTCTTCCTGCGCGACAGCAGGCAGTGTAAGACCGACAGTACATACGGCAACAGCAGCGGCACAGCGAAGAATCGACTGCGTTCGTGCAGCGCAGAATGCGGTCGAGGAGAATTGGAAGTGCTTCATTATCCACCTGCCTGCGAAAGGGCTTCGGAGATTTTTTTGGCGTCGCTGGCGAGGCTGCTTTCCGGGTAGTCGGCGATCAGCTGATCGAACCGAACCCTGGCTTCCGTTTTGCGCCCCATGCGATAAAGGCAGCGACCATAATTGAACAGAATGACGTCCAGAAAGCGGGCGTCCGGGTAACTGGACAGAACCGTCTCAAAGGTATCCACGGCTCGTGAATAGTCCTTCTGGCGATAGTAGTAGTTGGCCATCTGGGCGACGGCTTCACCGACGCGGCCGCTATCCGGGAACTGATCGAAAACCTTCTTGTATTCCTGAAAAGCGCGGTCGTGGAGCTGAGTCGCGCGAGCTCCCTCAGTGCCATCCGCCATGGCTGTGTAACACTCGGCAATGCCGAACTGAGCTTCACCGCGCAGCTGACTGGACTCCATTCTCACCAGACGGGAAAACACGCCGATCGCGCGATTGAGGTCTCCCTGCCTGCGAGCCACCTCCGCCAGCTGCAGCAGTGCATCATCGACGAAGCCACTATTGGGGAAGTCACGCTGAAGACGCTGAGCCATTGCGGCGGCCAGTTCGAGGCGGTCCATCTCGAAATAAATGCGCCACAGCTGCACGTAGGTTTCTTCCAGCAGGCGACCACCCAGCTGTTGCGCTTCAGACATGATCTCCTCACACAGCACCAGAGCCTGGTCGTACTTCACGTCTGCGTTGTCTTTGAGCCCAAACTCCTTGTAGCGATTCCCGATGTTTGTCAGGGCGTCTGCCGTCTTGAGTCGCGTGCGCACGCGGAGTTCTCGGTCAGAGATTCGCGAACGCGTGACACGAACACCGCCCAGATTTCCTTCGATGCAGCGAGCATCCACCTGAGTGACCTTCGGGGCATCTGTTGTGTTGAGACTGTCTTCGTAAACCAGGCGAACGAAGTCGCCCGGCAGAGCCTGCAGCGTATCGTCATCAGAAATCGTCTCTTCGCTGCGAATCAGCTGCACAGTCGCTCGAAACACGCCCGTATGAACGGCGTCATCGCCCACCACGATTTCGGGAGTGTCCTCTTCCGGAGCCGATTCGTCCTTCGACTTATTGAAATTCTCCAGCTGTTGTTGAATCTGAGCTTCAACCAGTCGAATCTCAACGCGATCCACAACGCGGTAACGTTCGATCTCGGGAAGATCTTCAGATTCTGCATCTTCTGCCTGAGCCAGAGCGATCGCTTCGGCTTCCAGCTCTTCGTCCGTTTTTGCCCGATGGACTTCGACGAATGCTGAGATCTGATCCGCCTTGTCTGTGACATCACGATCCGCGTCGGCTGTCTGAATGTTAATCGCTTTGCCAAGGACGACTCCCTGTAGCGTTTCGCTGAAGGCTCCATCCATAATTGATGTGACTGCGTCGCCAACAACACTGACTTCATGTTTCACTTCACGGTTGAATTGCTTGTCGGCTGTGTGTTCGTCGACATAGGTCACGCTGACGGAATCATCACCGCGAATTTCGAGAGTGCCGTTGCCAGGCACAGGGCGCCCCAGTCGAGTCGCCACACTTCCAAGAACGATTCGTACGTTGCGGCCCACGGGAAAACACTCTACCAGCTCGATGTCTCCGCTGGCCGCCTCGCAGCGAATTTTGACATGGCGACCGGACTCCAGAGCGGCGAGGTCTGCGTCTTCGATTTTGACGAACAGTCGCTTGCCCGCTTCGACTTTTCTAATTTGACTGTCTTCGGAAGACAGGGCAGTGCCCACCTTTTCCAGGGCAGCGATTGCCCGGCTGTAGTGCCCCAGCTGAAAGTGCCCGAGACCGATGTAGTAGTACGCCTGATTGACGTGTTCACTCACCGGGAACTTCTCGATGACATCCCGCATCACCTGAAAGCATTTTCCGAAGTTGCGGGCTTCGTAGAAGCACATGCCCATTTTCAGAGTGGCCTCGGCTCGCTGATCTTCATCTCGGTTTTCTTCCGAAGCGACGGACTCGTAGTGCACACGAGCCTTCTCAAAGGAACGATCTCGCTCAAGGAAGTAGTTCCCCAGCCGCATATGCGCAAGGAATCGAACCCGGCTGCGCGGATAACGTTCGATAACTGACTCCCAGACTTCCACCGCCTTGGCGGTTTCTTCTGCCTCCAGTCGAGCATCACCGGCTTCGACCAGCTTGCGCGCGGCTCGGTCTTCAATCAGTGAGCCGCGAGGAGGTGGAGATCGAGGAGTCTCCTGAGCGGAGAGGGGACACAGGACCAGCAACGCCGGAATGGCGAGGAGTGTGGTGAGTCGCATGGAAGTGAGCAGTTCAGGAAGGAAGACGAACGGGACCGTCTAAGCCGGTCCGTTCGCAGTTGGTTTTCCAGGCATCCCGCCTGTGAATACTGCCTGAAGTTTCAGGCAGCTGCCCCTCCTTCCCTGAGTGTGCTCATTCGAACCACGCGGGGCATCTGTGTAACAATACGGGAATCAGGCGAACAGCTCGGACACAACCTCACCGCCATCAACCAGTTTCATTGGTCGGGCCAGACGTGTGATTACTTCCTTTTCCGGGTCGATTCCCAAAGCGTGACAGAAGGTCGCGTGCAGGTCGGCGACCTGAACAGGACGCTGGTCTGGCTGCTCGCCGTTTTCATCAGAAGAGCCAATGACCTGCCCTGCCGCAGTTCCCCCGCCGGCAACAAAGCAACTGAAGACGGCCGGATAGTGGTCACGACCGGCATTCATGTTGATACGCGGCGTACGACCAAACTCACTGAGCATAATGACCAGTGTCTTTTCCAGTTTGCCGGACTCAGCAAGGTCTTCAATCAGTGATGCCAGCGCCGGGTCCATGACTTCGCCATGGTTCCTCATCGCGGGGAAGTTCTGGCTGTGTGTGTCGAAGCCGCCACGATTGACCTGGACGAATCGAACACCGGTTTCCACAAGCTGTTTCGCGACAAGGGCACCACGACCAAACGCCGTGTCACCGTATCGGTTCAGCGTGGCCGTCGGGACTTTGTCCAGTTCGAATGCCTGCAAAGCAGGGCTTCGCATCAGCCGAACAGCATCGTTGATGGATGTCTGTGTCGCTTTGAGCGCTTCGTTGCGATTGCCGGTTGCAAACCGTTTGTTGAAGCGAGCCAGTCGATCAAGGCGAGCATTGCCGCGTTCCTGAGTGATTCCTTCCGGGAAGGACAGGTAGGGATCTTTGTCGCCGGGGCCACCGACGAAATAGGCTTCGCATGACTGACCAAGGTAGCCGGCTCGAGGAGCACGTCCGGAGATGGAAACATAAGCCGGCAGGTCACCCATCTTTTCCTTTTCATGAGTGACGATCGATCCAAATCCAGGGTGAATCAGATTCCCGGACTGGTTGTAGCTCGTCTGCAGGTTATAGGTTGCGCGGCCATGAGCTCCCTGAGTTCCGGCAATGGAACGAATCAGTGAGCAGTGGTGCATCTGCTTTGCGAGGTTCGGAAAGATCTCGGACAGCTGGATGCCGGGGACGGAAGTCTCAATGGCTTCGAACTCTCCCTGAGTGGGACGCCCGGGTTTGGGGTCCCAGGTATCGATATGCGACATACCGCCACCATTCCAGAACAGAATGACGTGTTCTGCTTTGGGAGCGTGAGAGGTGCCTTCCATCGCCAGCAACTGACGCAGAGGAAACCCGAGGAAAGTTGCTCCGGCAGCCATTCCGCCGATCATTGCCCGTCGGCTCATTTGGTGTTCAAGGCCAGACATGTGTGACTCCTTGTAGTTCCGGTTGAGTGGTTGCGGCCGGTGAGGCCATGGTGGGTGTTAAAGTCGGTCAGGGAAGGAAACGAAATTCGTCGCAGTTCAGCAACAGCCATCGCAGGTCAGCCATGCCTTCCAGCTGGCTGTTTCCTTCATTCACAATCGTCAGTGCTTCTGCCTGTTCTTCGGCAGTGGGAAGTCGTGTCAGAATTTCCTGATAAGCCAGCTGAACAGCCGCCTGTGGATCGGCATTTTCGCCAATTAGCAGCTGGTGAACCGGTTCAAGACTGCCGACTCGCGAGGCTTCGTGCGTCAGTCGTCCGTTCAGCATCATCAGTGCCTGCCGCATCGAGGGGCTGTTGTCACGATGCTCGCCCAGCTGCGTTCGGTCGGTTTGACCAAACACTCGCAGGAAATGCTCAGGCGCAGCGGGGGATGCCATGCGAAACGATGAGGAGAACTTAGGGTTATCATCCACAGTCGTTTTCACGAATCGGTCGATGAACTCAACATTACGGCGTTCCTGGTCTTCCTGCTGCATTCGCATGGCTTCGAGTTCTTCGCGGGACATGACCTGCATCTTTTCGATGCTGACCGATTCCTGACCTGCTGACTGGGACTTCTTCAGAACAGAATCGAAGTCGAGTTCGATGGCAGACTCGAGGTTGTACGATGGACGGCCATCGGGTGTCTTCGCCTTCATCTCCATTTTGGGTTCGGAGTTGCCTGCTGCCAGACTGCGGTCTTCAACAACGGCTTCCGCCTCTTCCATTTCTTTTGCGACACGTGACTGCTGCCACATGACTCGCAGGTTCTGGCCGGCTGCGTGTTTGACTTCAAACAGATGCCCGGCAGTCACGATGCTGTCGTAAATGACTTCACTCGGCATTCGCCTGGCGGCTGTGGCCGCAAACGCTTCTTCGAGTTCCGCCTGTGTGGCTTCATCGACGCCACGAGCATGTGCTCTCTGGTAAGGCTCACTGGCGATAATTGTCCTGATCAGAGATTTCAGGTCGTACCCTGACGCGACGAACTCCTCAGCGAGAAAGTTCAGTGTCTTTGGATGCGTCGGAGGATTGCTCTCACTGAAGTCATCTACCGGTTCCACAATTCCTCGTCCAATGAGGTGTCCCCATACGCGGTTTACGAATGCTCGGGAGAAGTAGGTATTCCTGGGGTCAGTGACGAGGTCTGCCAGTTCGCTGCGTAACTCACTTTCGGACGCCATGCCTGCATTGATCTTCAGTCGTCGAGCATCTCGCTTGGCCTCTGACGCCACATCGAATGAATTCTCTCTGCCGCCTCGTGCCGCCTTGTCGACCTTGTCGTCCAGAGCGGACAGAATGTCATCAACGGATGGCCCTTTGGGTTGGCTGTCAGTGCTGCTGACGAGCGAGTCGCGAAGACGATCCAGTCGCTGGATGTATTCCGCGTCAGAAGACTTAGCGAGTGTAAACAGAAACTGTGGCTTCAACGGTTTTCGTTCTGCGTCGTCAGACATACCTTCCGGCGGCCACAGAACGGTCGACTGACTGGTGTCTGTTGTGTAGATCGTGTTGGTGAATCGAGTTTCCATACGACGGGTTTTGCCGAAGTAGGCTGCCAGGGAGTAGAAGTCCTTCTGAGTCCACTTGTCGAAAGGATGATCGTGGCACTGTGCGCACGCGACTCGGATTCCCATAAACACCTGAGCGGTTGCGCCGGCCAGAGCCATTGGGTCAGCATTATCACCGAGAATGAATCCGACTTCCGGAGTCGCCCCCGCCTTGCCGTTGGCAGAAATGAATCGATAGGCAAGCTGGTCGTATGGCGTGTTTTCTCTCACTGCCTTATGAACCCAGGCAATAGCAGCGGACCCTCCATCGGCGTTGGAACGCAGCCGCAGCATGTCGGCGTAGAAGACGGTCCATGTGTCTGCAAACCGTTCTGACTCGAGCAGCTTCTCGACAATCTCAGCCCGCCGGGTTGTCGCATCCAGCTTTTCGAATGCGCGGATTTCGTCCAGTGTGGGAATTCGACCGATCAGATCGACGTAGACGCGACGCAGAAAGGCATGGTCATCAGCAATTGGTGCCGGCTGCTGGCTGAATCCGTTCTCCGCGTTTTCGCTTTTCAGAACGGACGAGAGCTGCTTCGCAGTTTCTTCGCCGGGCGAAGTCGGAATGACCGTAACCAGAACCGCCATCAGGGACAAAAACGAGGCAGTACGACGAATGAAGGGTCTGACCATGAGGAAGGCCTCTGATTCATTCAGAAGGTGGGAAATACAACAAGAGAGGAGCTATATTGTCCATAAATGTGCAATAAACGCCAGTTCACATTGGGATTGAGAGGAAAAACAGCAGGGCTGCAAATACTGACTTGTGATACGCCCCGCAGGCCCCCATTCCCCCCGTTATGTCGTTTCGTTTGTGACCCTGGATTTTGTTACAATATCCAGAATTGAACGCTCCCCGATAACGTCCGCCCCATTTCCACAGGATTTTCAATGAAAACTCTGTTTGCCTCCATCGCCGTTCTTCCCCTGCTCGGCCTGCTTTCCGTCAGCGTTCCGTCTGGAAAAGTGAGCGTCAAAGGCGTCCATCTCTGTTGTGGAGGATGCCAATCCGCCGCCAAAGACGCCTTCGATGGCCTGAAAGGTGTTTCGGGCATCTCGGTGGACCTCAACACCAAGGTCATCAGCTTCACGGTCGACAAGACAGACAAAGCGGAGTCTGTGCTGAAGACCCTGGCAGAAGCCGGCTTCTATGGCACTGCCACCATGGATGGTAAACCTGTGAAGTATCCGGATTCCGGTGCGAAGAAGGGGGCCAAGTCCAATTCACTCACACTGATCGGTCTGCATCTGTGTTGCACTTCCTGTGTGACGGGTTCTCAAAAAGCGCTGCAGGGCGTCTCCGGTGTCAGCCTGATCGACATCGACCGAAATGAGGGCACCATCAAACTGACGGGTGATGCGATCAGTCACGAGGCAGCCGTCGGCGCACTGCACAAAGCCGGCTTTGCCTGTTCGATTGCCAAAGAGAAAAAGTAGACGCCACCCGGCGTGGACTGGATTCAATACATCGAGGCTGCCTACCTGTTCGAAGCCCTCACTCATCGCACAAATCCAGACTCTGTCGGATTGTGCGGCAGGCAGCCACACTCGGCGTAGCGGCCTTTGCCAACCATCAGTGTGCCCGTCGCTCCAGAATGCGGCCACATATGTTTGGTTGCATGGGTATGACTGAGGGCCCTGAGCCTCCGGCGTCAGCCAGATCTACTTTGCGTTCGGTGACACACTGGTATCGCGGACGGCCACTTCTTTGTTACCAGCTTCCCGTTGAAATGCAGAGACGGGTAAAGCGCAGTCCCTTTGATGGAGGACCGTGGGCGCGCACCTCGCAGATTTCCGATGGTTCGGCTTCATCGGGCGTGCAGGGCCTGCCAACAAACAGGCGACAGACTGCTGATTCGCATTTTTCTGACTTTCAGTGAACGAAGTCGGCAGCCCTGCACTCCAAGTACGGAAGAGCGGTTCTCAGGACGCTCGCAGTTCCGACAACTTACCGCCTGCCGTTCGGGAATTCGACCATGATTCGTGACGCCATTCACCTGACTGTTGCCACTGTCGTGTTGCTGTTGTTACTTGGATGCGGGAGTGGACAGCCTGACGAGGCTGTTGAACGGGCGGCGACGAATGACATGCCCCAACTGATGCCAGCAGACGCCGCCATCGGAAACATCGCGGTAGATGACAGCGAACAGGATATGGCTCTCGACGCTAATGTGAGCGACGAATACGAGTCTGAAGCAATCGGAGAAATAGCTAAAAGAGAAGCGGCCAGCGAACAGTCAGACGAGAAACCCAAAGCGGAACGAGCCACGACATGGAAGCGGTCTGTCGTCCGAGCAAACACATCACGTCTGATGATCGGGGATGAAGAAGAGTTGCCACTGAGCGGTGTTCATGCGGATGTCCGAATCGATGGCTTTCGTGCTCGTGTCCTGCTCGACTGTTTCTTCTTCAATGATCGCAATCAGCAGTTTGAGGGCACATTTCAGCTGCGGCTGCCTAATGGCGCGTCGCCTTATTTCTGCGCATTCGGTGAAACCCAGTGGAGTGCGGCAGACCAGGTGCCGGAACCTGTGAGAATTCCTGAAGCAGACAATTGGGCGGCTCCTTCACCGGAAGAGATTCTGTTGGCCCGAAACGACTCATGGAAGCAGCCAAAAGTTGCCCGGATGGTTCCCCGAGAGAAAGCAGCGTTTGCGTACAAGGAGACAACTCGCCGCCAGATTGACCCGGCACTAATGGAATGGAGTGGCGCGGGCGTCTTCAACTGCCGCGTGTTTCCACTGGCCCCTCGAAAGCTGCATCGCATTGTTGTGGGCTACGATGTGGACCTGATCAAGATCGGTGACCAGTGGGAGTTTCGGCTGGATCTGCCCGATACAACGAGCAACTACCACGTTGATCTCGCAGTGGCTGGAGATCAGGGAATCGATATTACTCCCGCTACCGAGGTGACTGTGCGGCAGGCCCATACAGTGGCTCACATCAGCAATCCGGAAACATCGTCCATCAAAGTTCAGCTCAAGAACTGGGGGCACACAATGCTGGTGGGGAGCGAGCAGTCAACCGGGCCCTGGTTTGCCTCTCGGTTCAGTCCTGAACTGCCGAGCGATGCTGGCAGGACTTCGGATCGCGCCATCTTCATGGTGGACGTCTCTCTCAGTTCGAACCCGGATAAGTTCAACATCTGGCTGAGCATGCTGGATGCAATCCTTGCCAACAATCGCGAACACCTGAAAGAGTACGCCGTTCTCTTCTTCAATGTAGAGATTTTCTGGTGGCAGGACGGGTACGTCGCGAACACGGAGGAGAACGCCGCCGCACTGAAGAAATTCTGCCAGACACTGGCGCTGGAGGGAGCGACCGATGTGGGAGCTGCGTTGACAGAGGCGTCCAAACCGGGCTGGGTACAGGAGCCGAATGGTAAGGCAGGAGACCTCTTCCTGCTCAGTGACGGAGCAGCCACATGGGGAGAGTCAGATCTGTACGCGATGTCCGCCATTCTGAAAGAGTCATTTCATCGACTGTTTGGATATTCCACCGGAATGGCTGGGACTGATGGACGCATCCTTGGTCACCTTGCTCGTGAGTCCGGCGGAGCCGTGTTTTCGGTTGTCAGTGAAGCGGAAGTGACAGCGGCGTCGACGGCACATAAGGCAAAGCCATGGAAGCTGATTGGTGCCAGCATCGACGGTGGGTCCGATTTGCTGCTCGCAGGCCGCCCTCAGTTTGTGTATCCAGGCCAGAGCCTGCTCGTGGCTGGACGCGGCTCGCTCGATCTGGCGGATGCTCGAATTGTGCTGGATCTGGAACGCGACGGTGAGCGAAAGAAGATCGAAACACTGGTCACATCAATCGTGGATTCAGACCTGACCTCTCGAATCTATGGGCAAATAGCAGTGAATCAGCTGGAAGCGTTTGATAGTGCCACACTCGATCAGTCGGAAGCCTATGCCCGGCACTTTCGAGTCACTGGCAAGTCCTGCTCTCTGCTGATGCTGGACACCGAAGAAGACTACGAGCGATTCAACATCAAGCCGGAAGAAGACGCCTATCTTGTCAAATCCACCGTAGCGCACGACATCGTCCAGTCGACACTGGATGCAATCGGAGCAACACTCGGCAACCCGAAGACGGCATTCCTGAACTGGCTGGACCGTCTTGAACAGACGCCGGGCATGACCTTTCAGCTGCCTGCGGCAACTCGCCTGGCGATCGAATCGATGCCGGAAGCAGCCTTTCGTGTTCCCTCACGCCCGCTGACGTGCAAAGTAAGACGGCATGACCAGTCATCCGGATCAATTCTGGAAGCTCTGGCGAACCGGACACTGGACTACGACATGATGACGGCTGAGTCTGATCGTCGACTCAGGAACTTCAGTCCAGACGATGCACTCAAAGCACTCAGCACGCTTGTCGAGAATCGTCCGGGGGATTCCGTCCTTGCCAGAGATGTTGGGTACTCAGCCATGGACTGGGGGCGATCTGATCAGGCCTATCAGCTGTTTTATCGAGTGACGCAGTCGCGTCCCTTTGAACCGCAGACCTACCATGCCATCGGTCGCTGCCTGACAGAACTCGGCATGACGGATCTGGCGATTGCATGGTTCGAGATTGCCATGAATACACAGTGGGATGCTCGCTTTGGCGAATTCCATCGGATCGCCGGCATGGACTACATGCGTCTGCTGCGACAGGTGGAACAGGGGGCTCTCAAAACGTCTGTGCCCGATTTCGTGACAGCTCGAGCGAAGACAGTCGGGGCTGCCTCCATTGGCTCGCAGACAGATCTCGTGGTTGTGATTGCATGGAACACAGACCGCACGGACATCGATCTTCATGTGATAGAGCCCACTGGTGAAGAGTGTTTCTATGGCCATAACCGAACCCGGATCGGCGGCCGAATGACTCAGGATGTGACTCAGGGTTACGGACCGGAAATGTATACGCTGGCAAATGCAAAAAGCGGAAAGTACGACATCCGAGCCACATTCTTCGGCTCCGACCGAAACCGAGCGAGTGCTCGCACCAAGGTCTATGCCACGATCATCAAGGGCTGGGGCACAGAGAAGGAAGTATTCACTCGAAAGGTGATTACGCTGCATACCCAAAAGGAAAAAATGCCCATTGCCACCGTTGGCATCTGATCATCTCTGCCGAGTACGCTTATGGCGGACGTGCATTGGGGCGAGTGACGCGAGGCCTGGCATAATTAACCCCGGCTTTGTCAGTCGCTGACTTCGGCAAGGTGACCGGATTATTGCGTTGGATGTGCGTGGCCCCTGGTCCGGCTCACATTAACACGAAATTGGAAGCTCACCATGAAACTGATCCCCCTGCTAATCATTCTGGCCGTTTGTTCTTCCGCTTCGCTTGCCGGAACGGGCTATGAGGTAACAAGTAAGGATGGCGACAGGACCGTGACATATATGGTCAGATTCGGCGGCGGCAAACTGTTCGAACAGTACACAGCTTATGACCCGGATTCTAAGTCTTTTGTTTATCTCACGTGGCCTCGCAGAGGGGGCAAGCCTCCGGTGCCCGCTGCAAGGATCTGGGATCATGAAAGCGGACGCACAATTGAGCTATTTCAGTTTCCCAAAGTAAAGCACCCGCTCCCCGTCATTCCAGACATTAAGGCGATGAAGGTATGTCCGAAGACAGGAGACAAAGATTTCAAAGCTGTCCGCAGGCTGGCCTACGACTGATCGCTCTTTGTAAAGCAGCCAGTAGCCGGGTCTCCGGCTGACGACCCATCCTGCGAGCGCGGCCGTTTTTGACAGCGGATCCAGTTTCCGGGTATCCTGTGAAGGTGCTCACGACCGATGAAAATAGTACAGGCGTGCCATTAACGGTCGTTCGCCGACGGGAGTGTAGTTGTGCTGACGTTGTTGGGAGCAAACCAGTCCACCGACTGCAGTCGACAGACTCGCCGCAGTTTTCTGCAGGTGGGAAGTCTGGCTCTGGGAGGACTCTCTCTGCCGTGGCTGCTGCAACAAAAGGCCACAGCAGCCGAAGCCGGTACTTCCTACGTCCGCGACAAATCGATTGTGATGGTTTTTCTCAGTGGCGGTGCCAGCCACATCGAGACGTTTAATCCAAACATGAACTCACCTGCTCCGTTCTGCAGCGTGACAGGAGAAGTGAAGACATCGATTCCCGGCCTGACGCTGGGTGGCACCTTCCCGATGACTGCTCGGAGCGCGAATCATGCCACTCTGGTGCGCTCGTTCACGCATCCGATCGGTGGTCATGTGCAGGCCATTCGCCATGTCCTCTCAGGAGGCACCGATGGACGCGGCGAAGTGAAAGAGGGCTACGGTATGGGGGCCATCTATTCACGGATTCGGGGCACCAATCACGAACAGACCGGGATCCCGACTAACGTTCTGCTCACCGGGCCTGAAGTTGACGGACAGTATCGCAGCGAACGGGGTCGCATGCAGCGAGGTTCGTCTCCGGGAAGTCTGGGGCCAGGCTGCTCACCGTTTGAACCGAACGGCAAGGGGCCGGCTGTCGATAACATGCAGCTAAGCCTGCCTCCGGCGAGATTTTCTGACCGCCGTCACCTGTTGCAGCAGGTCGATCGGCTCAAGCGGAATCTCGATCAGATGCGGGAACTTGCGGGACACGATCGCTTTACTGACCAGGCGGCCGAATTGCTGCTCAACGGAGCCAGTGAAGCGTTTGATCTTTCCAGGGAGAGTCCCCATGTCAGGGAACGCTATGACACCAGCCAATTTCGGATCGGCAAGAAGGTCTTCCGAAACGCCGACATTGGTACACAGTTTCTTACCGCGCGTCGGCTCCTTGAGGCGGGCTGCGGCTTTGTCACCGTACACAGTGCCGGCTGGGACATGCACGCTGACGGCAACAACCCCGGGATCAGCACGGGTCTGGAGATGCTTGGGCGGCCGCTGGATAAGGGGTTGTCTGCGTTTCTCGAAGACCTCAATCAGCGCGGGATGCTGGATGATGTTCTCGTGATTGTGACAGGCGACTTTGGCCGAACGCCGAAGATCAACAATCGCGGTGGCCGCGATCACTGGACGCGACTGTGCACGCTGGCATTCTTTGGTGGCGGAGTCGGCAACGGTCGAGTCGTGGGTGCGTCAGATCGGACAAACAGTGAACCGGACGGGACAGCATTCCGGTCGGAGGACCTGCGAGCGACCGTTGGCCATACGCTGTTTGATATCGGACTGCTGCGGCTTGATCCGGCTGTTCCCGGTGAGCTGTCAACTCTGCTGCAGGCCGGCACTCCAATCGTGGCGTGACCACGGCTGCAACGCATTCGATTTAGGTTCAGTGCTTCCCTGTGCAGCGATGCCCCTCGCACGTCAGGAGATTGCATCCGTCGTTGTCACTGGTTGCCAGGATTAGCTTTGCTGCAGGAAGTGCGTTTGATTAGCGGAAGTACGCAAGGACTCCGGCCGAACCGCCTTCCGAGTTCGAATTGAGCAATCCATTAGCCAACTTGTAAGTGTGCTCGGCCGGGCGGCTCGCGCTGCTCTGCTATGAAGCTGTCACCAGATAGCCGAAGGCCGGAGGCATCGGGGGTTAACGAGTGGTCAGACCACAAAAAAAAACGGGGAAGCCATGCTTCCCCGTCAAGTCGATTTCAATTGTGCTCTGTCGTTAAGACTTATGAGCAATATTGATATACGCGTGTACGTGTGGAGCGCCTCGGAAGTGCCACACGAAGGACGGACCTTCGACGCGCCAGATGTCCCACGTCTTGTCTGAACCGAGATCCCCCTGGGTGTAGAAGGCCATGTGCAGAGCATCGACCCCGCCGCTTTCCTTGACGATCTGCATGACTTCTTTGCGGTCTTCTTCACGGTAAGGAGCCAGCAGGAACTGCAGTGCAGAGTGAACCACTTTCTTCTGGTCGTCCTGCAGATCGCCCACAGCGATTCCCGGGAACTTCCCGCCTTTGCCCTGAATCTGGACGGCCGCTTCTTTCGGCGCCTTTGTCGTGACAAGTGCCTTCTTTGCCTGTTCCGCATCAAGTGATTTGAAGACTTCGTTTGTCTTCTTTGTCTGCGGGTAGTACAGGTTTGCCTTTACGTCTTCGTCTCCGTGACCGTATACGATCGGGCCACCAAAGGCAGCTTTGTCGACGGAGTTACCATCGGCTCGAATCGTCAGGTGACGTCCTGTCAATTCGAATTCGAACTTGCCTTCTTCCGGATTGCCAAAGACGGCCACCGCGTAATAGTCCATACCGCCGTCGTCTTCTTCCATCTGCTTTATCAGAGTCTTGTAGCCTTCCTTGCTGGTCAGACCACGGACCACCTGATCGATGAGCATCTTCTGTCGGTCTGAGTAAAATCCAAACCCAATCTGCTCTTCGGTGATGTGCCAGTTGGCATTGATGCGGCTGCGAAGTTTGTGATTGAAGTCGAAGCAGACTTTGGACTTCTGAGCATCTGACAGCGATTTGTAGAACTCGCCCACTGCGGTTTCGGCGGCACCGTTTGTTGATGGGCCGGTGAACAGACCCGCAGACAGGTGGGTTGTGCCGAGTGCAGCAAGCGCTGAGACGCCGCCGACTGCCTTGACAAAGTTACGGCGTGATTGTTGTGTCATGATTGAATTCCTGAGGAAGGATTGATCGTGCAGGACCAATCATTATAGACAGCGCCTTCCTTCAACAGCAACGAGCACGCTGGAAACCCTGTCGGTTTGGGATGGTGGATTCTGTGGTGCGCCAGCGTTAAGCTCTTTTCACTGCCAATCGAACCTGACGTTCGTGTCTTCTCACCTGCTCACTCTACAGAGGTGTCTTGTGATACGTCGCATTGCGGTCCTGTCCTGTGTCCTTCTGCTTTCCTCCGTCTCAGCTCAGCTCAAGCTGCAGCCAGGCGACCATATTTCTTACATCGGAAATACGACTGCTGACCGAATGCAGCACCACGCATGGCTGGAGACATACCTGCATGCTTTGCATCCGGACCACGAACTAACGTTTCGGAATCTGGCTGTGCCCGGGGATGAGCTGAAGAGTCGACCTCGGGAAGATAACTTCGGCAGCCCTGACCAGTGGCTGTCCAAGAATAAGACAGACGTCGTTTTTGCATTCTTTGGCTACAACGAAGCACTGAAGGGGACGGAGGCGATTGACGGATTCCGACGTGACCTGGCAGACGTCATCAAGGCCATGAAGGGGCAGAAATACAATGGTAAATCAGCGCCTCGCATTGTCATGTTCTCGCCCATTGGTCACGAGAATCTGCAGGACCCTAACCTGCCTGACGGCTCGGAGAACAATGTCAGACTGAATCTGTATACAGCTGCAATGCGGTCTGTATGTCAGGAGCAGGGGGTGGCGTTTGTAAATCTCTTTGATCTGACGCAGCAGTTGTATTCTTCCAGCGAAAAGCCGCTGACAATGAATGGCATCCACCTGCTTGACCACGGCAATGAAGCGGTTGCACGAGAGATTGTTAAACAGCTTCTCGCCAAAGAGGCGCCCGCCGCTGATAGTGTCGGCAAACTTCGGGAAGCGGTGCAGGAGAAGAACTACTATTGGTTCAACCGCTACCGAGTCGTGGACGGATATAACGTGTTTGGTGGCCGTTCGAGGCTGGCATGGTTTGGGCAGTCAAACGCCGACGTGATGATGCGTGAGATGGAAATCTTCGACATCATGACAGCCAATCGTGATGCCAGAGTCTGGGCGGTTGCCGGTGGTGGCGACCTTGAAGTCAAAGATGACAATATCCCTGAAGAACTGGTCGTCAAAAGTAACAAGAAGGGCGACCTGCCCGATGGGAGTTTCTCGTATCGCACTGCCGAAGAGGGACTCAAGCTCATGAAGCTGGACGAGGGCCTCCAGGCCAATGTCTTTGCTTCCGAGGAGATGTTTCCTGAATTGATCAATCCGGTTCAGATGGCGGTTGATACCGACGGCCGACTGTTTGCTTCAGTCTGGCCGAGTTACCCGCACTGGAACCCCACGAAGCCGCGAACTGACCGTATCGTCTGTCTGCCCGATGACGATGGTGATGGAGTGGCTGATCGGTGTGTGATTTTTGCAGATGGACTGAACAGTGTCACTGGCTTCGAATTCTGGGGCGGTGGCATGATTGTTGCCGCTCTGCCGGAACTCTGGTTCCTGAAAGACACGGACGGTGACGACAGGGCTGACGTAAAGATTCGTCTGTTGCAGGGCCTCTCAAGCGCTGACTCTCACCATTCCGCCAATGCAATGGTGGTTGGTCCGGATGGCTGGGTCTACTGGTCGCGAGGGATCTTTAATGTGGCGGCGATGGAAACACCCACGACGACCTATCGCTCTGGTCGATCCGGAGTACATCGTTTCAATCCGCGGACCTTTGAGATGGAATTCCACTTCCCGATTGGTCCCAACCCTCACGGCGACATTTTTGATCAGTGGGGATTCCAGTTTGCGAATGATGGCACCAGTGGCACCGGCTCTTATGTCAACATTGGCAAAGGGATCGGGAACAAACAGTGGTTCCGTAAAGAGTGGCGACCGGTGGCAGCCACCGGCATTCTGTCGAGCAGCCACTTCCCGGAACGTCATCAGGGCAACTTTCTTGTCTGTAACTGCATCGGCTTCCTTGGGATTCTGCAGCACGAGGTGAAGTACAACGGAGCCGACATTACTGCTGAAAAAGTGCCGCCGCTCCTGGATTCGAAAGATCCCAACTTCCGTCCGACGGACGTCGAAATCGGAGCCGATGGGGCTCTGTATGTGTCTGACTGGGCGAACGCTCTCATTGGTCACATGCAGCACAACATGCGAGACCCCAACCGAGATGCCAGCCACGGTCGCATTTACCGAATCACGGCCAAAGGCCGGCCGCTGCTGAAGCCCGTCAGACTCAAAGGCAAGCCGGTCACAGAAGTCTGTAAGGCGTTTTATGCTCCTGAAAACAGCACTCGGTATCGCGCCCGGCTGGAGTTGAGTGGTCGGGAGTCTGCGTCAGTGACACGTGACGTAAAAGCATGGGCGTCTGTCCTGAATGTGGAAGAGCCCAAAGATGCTCAGGCACTTCTCGAATGCCTCTGGGTTCTCGAAGAACATCGTCGCCCGGACCTCGGTCTGCTTGGAAAAGTGTTCCTTGCAAAGGAGTCCCGAGTCAGAGCTGCTGCGATTCGTACGCTTGGCCACTGGGCCAGACTGACGCCCGGTGGCAGTGCACTGCTGGTGGCCGCGGCGCGGGATGATTCTGCCCTGGTTCGTGCAGAAGCTCTGAAAGCGGCCGTTGAGTTTCAGGCTGTCGCAGCAGACGTAGACCTGAAGGCGACACTCAATAGTCCTCGACTGACGGCCATTTTTGAAGCCGCCGTCCGTGACAAGGATGAAGAACTTATCACCGTGCTCAATTATGCAAAGGGACAGATCAATGTGGATCAACTGATTAATCAGGCGATCGCCCGGAAGATTCCACTGTCGAAGGCGGCGTACGGATATGCACTGAACACCGCCAGTCCAGCGGACCTGTTGAAGCTGCAAGGAACACCGGAGCTGTATACGGCAATCCTGAGTCGTCCGGGTGTTCCGGAACAGTTTGTCAGGGAGGCTGTGAATGGCCTTGCCAAACTAAAAAAAGCCTCTGTCAGCAGTGTTCTGGTTGACGCCATCACAGAGATGGATGGTCAGTCTCAAACTGCGACGATTAGTGGCCCCGGAAGAATTCTGGCCGCTCAGCCGAATGCTGATCTGAAACAGGTGCAGCAGGAGATTGAAGCTCTGGCAACCAGGGGAGCAACCGAGGAAGGCAGGCAGATAGGCTACGCGGCGTGGGTCGCAGCGGAAGGAAATGGAGCTGCTGCGTTATTTTCTGCCTCCCGCTCCAAGGACAGCCTCAGAGACTTTCTGGCCTCAGTCCCGCGAATCCCGGAGGGTGAATTGCGAGCCGGACTGTATGCCGATGTCCGTGCCCTGATGTTCGAACTGCCTCCAGGACTCGAACCGGAGCCCGTTAACAGTGGGCAGACGGAACCAGGGATTCACGTGGACTACTACTATCCAGCGGCCGGCAATGTTGCGATAGAAACTCTGGAGCGAATGACTCCCAAAGACAGCGGAGTCGTCCCGGAAATCATCATGAATGTCCCGCAGCGCAAAGATGCTGACAAATTTGCTCTGAAGTTCTCGGGCATGATCAGCGTTCCGAAGTCCGGGCGATATACATTTTCAATCGCATCAGACGATGGTTCGCGAATTTATCTCGATGGAAAACTGCTCGTCAACAATGACGGGCTGCACGGAATGGTTGAGAAGAGCGGCAGCGTTAATCTTGCGGCCGGAGCTCACGACCTTGTTGTGACCTATTTTGACAACGGTGGAGGCGATGGACTCAGTGTTGCATGGGCCGGGCCGGGATTTGGAAAGCAGAAGATCGCCAAAGAAGCACTCTCACTCAGCGGTGGATCTGAAACGATTCACGATGTGGCGATCCGGGCACTCGGCGCCATTCCTGGAAACGAAGCAGGCCTGTTTAATGACCTCGCTGACCTGTTGAAGGCCGGTCGAAATCAGTCATCTTCGGTGGCCGTACTATCCGCCATTCCGCAGGATCAATGGGTTCAGACGCGGATTCCGGGCCTGGTTGACAACCTGATTGGCTACCTGAGTGAGATTCCAGCACGGTACCGCACGGGGGCCAGCGCCACTGCTGCGATTGAGCTGACTAAAGCCCTCAGCACGAAGCTTTCGGCAGATGCCGGGGCGGACGCCCTGGAACGCCTGCAGAATCTGGACGTGCGAGTCATCGCCCTCGGCACAGTGCCCGCTCGCATGCTGTACGACAAAGAGCGGATTGTTGTGGAAGCAGGTAAGCCGGTTGAGTTTCGGTTTTCCAATACCGATCACATGCCGCACAACTTTGCGATCGTTGAACCGGGCTTCCTGCAGGAAGTCGGTGAACTGGCCGAGAAGACGGCGCGGGATGCAGGAGCCAAAGAACGGCACTTTATTCCTGAATCTGAACGAATCATTCTTGGCAGCCGACTCCTTGAGTCCGGCGAAAAACAGGCGATCAGCTATACGGCACCCGCTGAACCGGGAATCTACCCCTATGTCTGTACCTACCCCGGCCACTGGAGACGAATGTTTGGTGCGATGTACGTCGTCGAGAGCCTTGAGCAGTACAACGCAGACCCGGTTGCCTATTTAAAGGAGCATCCAGCTGAAGCAAAAGATGAACTCCTGACGTACCTTGATCGGAACACAGAATGGAAGCTGTCCGACCTTGCAGGTGATGTGATGCATCTCGGACATCGCAGCAACAGTTTTGACGTCGGGGAGAAGCTGTTTTCAGTCGCGAGTTGTATTGGCTGCCACAGGATGAATGGCAAAGGAGCCAACGTCGGGCCGGATCTGACGAAGCTGCCGGCCGAGTATAAGCCGGTGGACGTTCTGCAGCACATTCTTGATCCGTCGAAGAAGATCGACAGGAAGTATCAGTCGAATCTCATCGTGCTGAAGTCAGGAAAAGTCGTGGCTGGACTGGTTGTAAAGGAAGACGACACCAGCCTGCACGTGCTGGACAATCCAACCGCTCCTGATCGCATTCGTGTGATCGCGAAGGACGAGTTGGAAGAGCGGGAGGTCAGTGAAGTCAGCATCATGCCGAAGGGTGTGTTGAACAAATTGACACGTGAAGAGATTCTTGACCTGCTGGCGTTTGTGGTTTCGAGGGGCGATAAGAAGAGTGACCTGTTCAAAGCCCATCATCACGGAGAGTGACAACATCTGTTTGTCTTGCGGAAAACTACCTGCCGTCGTCGAGCGACGTTTTGCATCGACTGCAGGTTTTCGGCAGGCACTTTCTGTGACTCTTCGGACGCAGCCCTTCACTCCCCTTTTTTGGAAGCGAGGTAGCGTGCGATGACTTTGTCCGGGTTTTGCTGAAAGGCCTGCAGGCAGCCTGTGCAGCAGACATACCAGGTGTTGCCCTTGTGTGAGACTGCGATTGTTCCACGGCCACCGGTAACAACACATTCTCTTCTGGAAGATTCGGTCTGGGCCAGACTGGTCCCACTGCGTGTGTAGCCAATTTCCGCGGTCCTTCGAAAGGCACCCTGAGCGGACGTCTGGCGTTCAAATAGAATCGTGGTTCGCTTTTCGCTGAGCTGTCGAATTGTGCAGCGATGAGAGACTCCTTCTCTGTCGGGCTTCGAAACAAAGATCCGAAGCTTCGAGGATTGTGCCTCCGAGCTGGGTTTGGGTCTGAACAGGAGCTTTTGATCTCCCGTGTCCTGTACCAGCTGCAGATTGCCATCCTCGATCTGAAATGTGAGCGAACGGAACCGCTGGCCGTCTTTGGCAGTTGCCTTAATAACAGCCTGACCATCGGCGAATCCCCATCCCCAACTGGTCTTCTCTGACCATGCTCCCTGTCGTGAGCCGCGTTTCAATTGGCCGACCCCGCGCCACTCGCCAATGAGTCCGTTGAATGGCCGAAGCTGGTTCGGGATTTCAATCGGGTCCGTGGTCCTTTTGGATTCATCTTCGTCTGAAAAGGCAATGACCACAGGGACAGTGAGGAGCAGTAAGAGAATGCGTGCCATCGGTTGGATCGTCCTGTGACATGAGTATTTCAGTGCAAATTCCGGCCTGTCATAACCAGAACAACATGAATAACCGGCCCGGGATGCAAGTCCTCGCGGATGCGCGGGTGGTTTGGACCATGACGAAAATCATACCAGTCCGATACTGACAGTGACACACTGGGCCCTGCGTGGTTACGGGTGTCGTCTCTGGATGAAATGGCTCCACTGTCCCATGGAGGGGATTATGGTGCCTGTGACCCGATTCTGTTTTTTAGCCGCCCTGAGTTCACTGGCGATTATTGTTAGTGGCTGTACCACGGTGAGCCAAAAGCTGACGTCCATGACGCGAGGGCCAATTCTGCGCCCGTCTGCGCCTGCAGACAGCTGTGGTGTCGAAGACTCTGATACGGCTTCGTCTGGCGCTGCCGGCAATTCCATGCAGGGATACGCTGCCGGCAGCAACTGCCGTGTGGACAGCAAAGGGCGTCGCATTCAGGCGACTCCATGCCACTTTGAAGCCTGCATGGTGCCTCGTGAACTGCGCAAGACGGCACTGCCGGAGTATCGAGTTGAGCCTCCGGACGTCCTGTTGATTGAGGCGGTCAACAATCTCCGGCCGGCTCAGTCTCCGATCCTCGCTGGCGAGCCGCTGATCATTCAGGTGGATGGAACGATTCCCCTGACTCCGGGCGCCCCCAAAGTAAAGCAGCAGTTCAAGACGATCGACACTCCCAACACTCAGGTTCCCCGTCCAGCCACCAGAATGTGGACCACCGGACATGTGGCTGGCTTTAGTGTTCCGGGTCGTCAACCGCAGGGTCAACAGCAACCGGGAATCGGTGGGCTCTCTGCCCCTAGCATACGAAATTATGGTGCCAACACCCTTCCCGGCACTCCAGGGCGGATCTTTCGAACCGGCGGGTTCGGTGGTTCTGCCTATCAGTATTCTCAACCGTCCTACGGAACGCAGGGCACACAGGGATTCTGATTCTCAATCAATCGTCTGATGCACACCCCTCACACTGGATAGACGAATATGATCAACCTGTCCCGGATTATTCGCGATGGAGGCAGAATCGTTGCCACCTCAGCGTTGCTGCTGGCATCGAGCTCCGTCGCCGACCTTTGTTGTGGCCGCGCGGACCGTCCCCAGATTTCACCCGCCTGTCATCCGACATGGGGATATTACCAGACGTGCTGGCGACGGTTTCCGCCATTGGAACCTTGTGTTGGCTGGGGAGACACGTGTGACGTCTGCCCTCCTCAGGGAACCGTCATTCATCAGGGGCAGCCTGTCCAGGGGCCTGTTCGTATCATTGGGCCGCAACTGCAGACGCATCCTCATATGAAGATGGGCCAACCCCCCCGTCATTCTGCAGCCATTTGGTGGGGGTGGAGCTGTCAATCAGATACCACCTGGAGCGATTGTTATTCCTCAGAGTCAATCGCCTCAACCAACTCCTCAGATTGCGCCTCTGCCGGAACTTCAGGGAACTCCGGGCCTTGTCCAGCCGCCGGGCAAACTGCCCATTAACCCAGTGCCGCTGAATGAGTCTGCACTGCCTGCGGCACCGCCTCTGCAGCAGCAGTCATTTCGATACCAGCATCCACGCATTCAACAGATGGGGCATGGCAAATCGTCTTCGGTTGGCGGACACTACATCGGCCATCAGATGAATGTTCAGCAGCCTCGACGATATCCCACGGGAACGTGGCAGGCCCCTGTTACCCCGGAACCTGAACCACAGGACAACTCCTTCACCGGCCGCCTCAAGCGGTGGTTTAGACGATAGCTGCACCCTCGTTGCCCGGGGTGCACTGAAGCTCCGCCCTCGTTGTCTTAGGCCAATCGTCTCAGGTCGGGTTCCGCGGTGCCTCAGGTCGATTTTCCCCCCGGTTCGTTTAACCGGCAGCCGAAGGCGCGCGTGACGAGCTCTGAACAGCAGCGTAGCTGCGCGAGTGTTTAACTGCGGGTACCAGCCCGCGGACCGGCTCGTCCGACATGAACTGAGAGCCGTGAAGCGACGACAGGCTGACTGTCAAACTCTCTGCAGCGTGGATGAACAGCTTCATTCGGTCAGCAGCGATCCAGAGTCGGGTCAAAACCTGCCCCGCCTCCTGACCACAGTCGCGTGTGTGTGATCTCTTACTCCGGCGTCGCGCCTTTTGACTTCATGTAGTCGGTGCGAATCTTTCGCAGCTGCTTCCAGATCTCGGCCTTTTTAGCCTGCGGAGAAACACAGGCAAACAGAAACTGTTTTTCGTCGCCTGTCCACGTGCGAATCTCCATGTTCAGCGTCTGAGTTTTCTGCGTTGCGAACGGCTCCACCCATTTGAGTTTTGCCGTCCATTGTCGAGGCATATTCTTCAGCTTCTGCTTTGGTTCGACCTTCTTCAGTTCGATCGTGAATTTGTCGAATGCCAGTTCCGGTGTCTTGTCCCGCAACACAGCTTTTGAGAGCCCGCGATAGTACTTCAGCAGCTCTTCCTTCAGAGCTTTCTCAGTCAGGTTAAGGTCCTGCTGAAACTCAAATGCGAAGGCATAGCAAAAAAATGAGTTGGATTCGGCTTTCATCATGCCGGGGGCAAATCGAATGTGCTCGACACCCTTGAGACTCATCTTTGGTGCGAATCCGGTCGGCAGAGGAATGGTCTCCCCACCCCAGCCCGCGGGAGCCTTCAGGCCCGGCTTTTCGTCAGCAGCGGCGGCTCCACACAAAAGCAGACACAGCAGTAATCGCATCACAGCCCCTTCATTTTGATGAGCAGGCGAATAATCCGAACGTCAGAAGAATTCCCCACCGTACATCAGTATAAACGCAGTCACTGAATCTGTAATTCCCGATCCTGACGACGGCTGATGAAACGATGCATATGACTCGCCCTGCAACCAGTCCTGCCACCGATGCCCCGGATCACAGACGCAGCAAGTGCCGTGCTTGCGAAGCAAATCGAATCGGTTTTCGGATTACCTTCAGCATTCTTTCTGCTGCAGTCAGTCTGGCACTTCTGACAGAGATTTCATCCGCTCAAACTCCCCAGGTCTATCGAGATCGTGTGGAGCCACATTGGTTCGCGGACAACACAATGTTCTGGTACCGCGTCCGTCTGCCGCGGAATCAGTCAGAGTTTGTACTCGTCGACGTGCAGAAGCGGACACGTGTGGCCGCTTTTGACCACGCTGCTGTCGCTCAGGCGATGTCCAAAGAGACCTCGAAGCAGGTGACTGCTGGCCGATTGCCAATCCAGACCCTTGAGTTCAGCAGCGATGGCTCATCAATCACTTTGAAGGGGCGTACAGAAACATGGCATCTTGATCGAATGTCAGGAGCCATTTCTTTGGCTTCGAAACAGAGCCAACGGCCAAAGGAGACTGCTTTCTTTATGCCGGCACGCAAGTCGATCGATCGCGGTGGAGATGTGGAACTGCAACTGGTCAATCAACTCAAAGAGAACGTGCAGTTGATCTGGATGGGACGCGATGGAAACCCGGTCAGTTATGGCAGGGTCGACGCGGGTGCCGAACGCACTCAGCATACGTTTGTCGGGCACATCTGGCTGTTGAAGTCTGAGGGAGGCAAGTCTCTTGCCTGTTTTGAAGCATTCCCCGGCCGCAATGAAATCGTAATTTCCGAGGAGGCGCTGGAGAAGACGAAGACGATTCGCCCTCAGTCGCCCAAACCCGCTCCGCCCAGGCGCACCCGGCCCGGCAGAGCTCCCGCGCCTCGTGTCGCGTTTTCTCCTGATCGAAAGTTCTCAGCAGAAGTCCAGGACCACAACCTGCATCTGGTTGTGAATACAGGAGGAGATTCGCGAAACGTGCAGCTTTCGTCGGATGCCACAGAAGAAAACTCATTTCAAAAAGATGCTTCTCGAGCGCGTCTGGTGCAGATGCAGTATGGACTGCAGGACCCACCCTCGACGCTTCCAGATGTCCGCTGGTCACCAAAGTCCGAGGTGGTTGTCGCCTTCCAGACCAAACGCGTGCCCGAACGACGCGTCTATTACGTGGAGTCTACTCCTCGTGATCAGTTGCAGCCGCGCCTTCAGAGCTATCCGTACGCGAAACCAGGTGACCCGATTCCCGTGTCGTGGCCTCGTCTGTTTCGACTGCCGGACGGAGACGAGATACCCGTTTCCCGTGACCTGTTTCCGAATCCGTTTCAGTTGAGTTTCCAGCGCTGGAGCGATGACGGCGAGCGATTCTACCTGCTGTACAATGAGCGTGGTCATCAGAACGTACGAGTCCTCGAGGTCAACACGGCTGATGGTGCTGTTCGCGCCATTGTTGACGAACACAGTTCGACGTTCATTCAGTATTCGGACCGCGGAAAGTTCGTGATGGAATGGCTGCCGGATAACCAGTTATTGTGGGCCAGTGAACGATCCGGATGGAATCACCTTTATCGCTACGATGTGGCAGACGGGAAGGTGATAAACGCTGTCACTTCCGGTGACTGGAACATGAAGCGGATTGAGCGGATTGATCGTGACCGAAAGGTAATCTGGTTCTACGCAGTCGGCGTGAAAAAAGACCAGGACCCGTACCACGAACACTTCTGTTGTGTGAACTTCGACGGCTCCGGTTTCCAGGTGTTAACCGAAGGTGACGGGACACATCAGGTGCAGTTTTCACCAGACCGAAAGTACCTGATTGATCGCTGGTCGCGAGTGGATCACCCCCCTGTGACAGAACTCCGCACGGTGGAGGGCGCGGCCGTCGTGACACTTGAAACGGCAGATGCATCGGAAGTCAAAGCAGTCCGACCTTTGCCAATTCGGTTTACTGCGAAGGGGCGTGATGGTCAGACAGACATCTGGGGAATCATTCATTTGCCTTTAAACTATGACCCGGCGCGAAAGTATCCAGTTGTTGAGAACATTTACGCCGGGCCGCACGATCATCACGTTCCCAAGGCCTTTCGGACACGCTGGCGTCATCAGCACCAGATTGCGGATCGCGGAATCATCGTGGTTCAGATTGATGGAATGGGAACTGGATGGCGGTCTAAGAAGTTTCACGATGTTTGCTACAGGAATCTCCGGGACGCCGGGTTCCCTGATCGAATTGCATGGATGAAATCTGCAGCAAAGAAATTCACGCCAATGGATCTGAGCCGAGTCGGTATCTATGGCGGCTCAGCAGGTGGCCAGAATGCAATGGCCGCGCTGTTGTGGCATGGGGCCTTCTATAAGGCGGCCGTCGCTGATTGTGGCTGCCATGACAATCGCATGGACAAGATCTGGTGGAACGAACAGTGGATGGGTGTTCCGGGTGACGGCGTTTATGCAGCGAATTCAAATTCCGAAAACGCATATCGCCTGCAGGGCAATCTCATGCTGGTTGTCGGGGAACTGGACCGTAACGTCGACCCAGCCAGTACGATGCAGGTGGTCAGCAAACTGGTTCGAGCGAATAAGGATTTTGATTTCCTGATTGTGCCCGGAGCCGGTCACGGTGCGTGTGAGGGTCCGTATGGCTCACGCCGGCGGGCCGATTTCCTGGCACGCCACCTTGGCGCCGGATCGTGATAGAAGTTGCGCTCTCGTCGCCTAAGGTCGCTTAAGACAACGAGGCTGAAGTTCTGTTAATGAAAAATGCCATCGGAAGCTGCTGACGGATCAGCAGCCACGATGGCATTGTTTCAAGACAAGACCGAAGTCTCATCGTTTCAGCTAACCTAGGCCAGCTGCTTTCGTCGGTTTACGAGCGTCCGAATTCGTTCGGCCAGCAGAGCTGCGTCGAATGGCTTTCGGAACGTTTCGTTGAAGACGGTCCGGTCGAAACCGGAAGCATTGTCTTCGTCACTCAGAAGACCAATCAGAACGGTTTCTTCGTATTCACCGTTCTTCTTGAGATTCTGTGCGATCATCAAAGCTTCTTCGCGGCCCATAACAAAGTCGATCACCACGCAATCGGGGTGAACAGACTCAGCCTGGATTCCGGCTTCAAAGCCACTGGCGGCAGTTTCGATCTTAAAGTCGTCGTTGGCCATCATCTCATCAAGACTCGTACGAGTCATCATGTCAGAACCAACGAGCAGGATCTTACCCATCGCTTCGTCTTCCAGTTCACCGAGTGGCATCCCGTGTTCCTTAAGGAACCGAATCAGATGTTCGCGTGGGATGCGCCGGTCCTGTGAACCAGGAATTCGATAGCCTCGAAGTCGTCCGGAATCGAACCACTTTGAAACCGTCCGCGGGGCAACTTTACAGATCTTAGCTACCTGTCCAGTAGTGAAGATCGTTTTCATGGGCGGGCTCTCCAATCAATTCTCACTTCACAACCCGGCATTCCATCCTGAAATACCGAATCGTCACCCCCTACTCTCCAACCGCGGAAGATTTCCAGCCGTGAAGCCGGTTATCTAACGTCGTGTGACCGCAAATCGGAATACGGGTCGGGGAAGTGACAGGGGTCCAACTTGAGCTGCGTGCGGGCAACCCTGTGCCATCACATGACACATTGGTGGGGAAGTCGAAAACCGAAGAACTCACACCCGAATAAACGGGCATGCGAACATACTGGCAGAATCCATTCTGCACGCTCGAACTTCTAATTCCCCCTTTAGGTGAATGACGCCCATCATGTTCCTAGCCTCCCTACAGCAAACATCGGGTCGTTTGCTGCCACAACAGGATCCATTCACCTAGGCCAGTCATCGTCCATCCGGTAGGGACGACTTTAACCTTCTTAACAGAGCTGCTCCTCATAAGGTCAGTACCGGATATTATGGAGCTGCGCTCTCGCTGCTTTAGACTAATCGCCTATGGTCGAGCTTCGCAGCGGCTAAGGTCCAGCTCCGATAAGCAGGCCAGCAGGATGACTGGGCAGAATCATAAGAGTCGCCACAAATAGTCACGGGCCAATCAGGAGAGGGTTGCCTGATGACCGCACAGGTTTTGTCCGGGAGCATGGATAGAATCCCGCAGCAATCAGCCAGTGATTCTTTGCAGGACTTTTTACAGAATGATGAGGCTTGCCACTTTACCCTCTGCGGGGGAGGGGCCGTCGAGAAACTTCGCATCAATGAGTGTGATGTGAAAGCTGCTCGATCAATGCGGCCCTGCAGGCATGGTGGGTGCTGTGGAGGAAGAGATGGGAGGATCTACCCAGCATGCTTTTGACATGTTGTTGCCACGGACACGTGAATTCGGAATCCGTGCTGTAATTCTGTGGGTAAGGATCATTCCCACACTATGACTGAAGGTCAGGTTCGGCAATTTGTGCGAAAACCCGGAGAATTGTGAACCATGTGTGAGCAATTCCACCTGAAAGTGTATCGACCAACTCCGTGGCAGCGATCCCTGGCTGCCGAAACATGGCTCAACTGTAATTCAGCATGAGAACCGCCAAACACATTCTGATTTTGATGTGCCTGATCGGGGCCTCCACCGTGGAGATTCCACAGGCACCCGAATCAAAGGTGGGAAAAAAAATCTCAGACCACGATTCGGCTTCGATTCGTCCCATCCGGTTGGCTCACAGTGAAGATGGTTCGTCGAACCGCGCTCATGCCCATCCCCATGGCGATAAAGTTTGCGCATCCGGTTGCTCCGTCAGTAACCACCCTACTCCCACATTGACCCAGGACCACTTCAATCAGTTGATCACGGCACTCACATGGAATGCTGCAGACACAACAGCGATTAATGAATTGCTGTACTATGGTCCTCAGGCAAGGGCGCGACTTCTTTCTCCCTCAGACGAGCTATCGTCCGAGCTTCGGCAATACCTGCTGACTGAGCTCTCAAAGTCACAGGCCGTTGTCCAGCTGCGTCTTGTCGATCTGGATTCCTCAGACGTGATTGCCAGCCTGCCATCGCAGGCTGTTCCACTCGACCTGAGGCACGAATTTGATCTGATTGAACGTGACATTCCGTCGCTGACTGCAAGCGGCACAATCAAGCGAGTCGGTCGGCATCGACTCTGGAGCCGGCTCTGACTTGAAAGTCGGCACTTTGTTGCCGGACCGTGGTTCACGGTTCTTAAGTCTGATCACTGGACGACTCTCGACAGGATCTGGATCAGTGACGGCATCACGAACCGTCGTGCGCGACTGGAAATGAAAGTTCACCTTCAGGAGTCTGAAAAATGAACCATCTTACTCAAACTGGCCATACGACATTTCACAGATGTTTTCGCGCGCTTGTCCTTCTGACGCTCGCTTCGACTGCATTTGGCGATCCGTGTGGCATGGTGCCTCCTATCCATATCACAGGTCAGGGGCAGCTTCAGCGGATTGGTCTGCAGAAAACATATGTTTTCTTCAGGGATGGAGTGGAAACATTTGTCATTCGGCCGGGATTCAAGGGGTCTGTGGAGGAGTTTGGAATGCTGATTCCATTTCCGTCGCCCCCAGCCCTTCGCAAGGTTCCCGATGATACGTTTGCTCATATTGCTGCGGCCGTGGACCCACCGGAAGTCGTCGTCGACCTGACTCCTCGAGTCTTTAATAAGACTACTTCTGATGTAGAAGACGGTGAAGTGGCGCTTCCAGAGTCTTCCATGAGTCTGTCAAACAGCGTCACCGTGATTAAGCGGGAAGCGGTGGGGATGTACGAGGTTGCGGTTCTGGAGGCTGGCAGCGCTGAGGCACTTAATATGTGGATGACTGATCATGGGTATCGTTATCCCAAAGGGATGGATGGTGTCTGTGAAGACTACATTGCTCACAAGTGGTGCTTCGTGGCCGTCAAAACGCGTGTGGGGCAGAAGTCCGGAGTGGATGCTCGTCCGGGGATGACTCAGGCGAACGCGGCACTGGATCCCGGAGCGTCGTTCGACGGTCATGTGCAGGGGATGGGATTTCGGTTTCGTTCAAAGGAACTTGTGGTTCCGATGAGACTATCTGCCTTTAACGAAGGAGACCTCCACAACGTTGTTTACCTGCTGACCGATGAGCCGATGAAAGCGCGTGACCTTCCGGCCCGGCATGTGGCCCGACAGATTTCCGGAAAGGAACTGGTCCGCAATCTGACTCAGTTGTTACCGCTCCGAATCATTGGAGGGCGGTACGAAGACATTCCGGAAAACCGTCGTCGAACACTCAGGCAGGAACGCAACCCGGTACCGCGCAATGGGATCGCAAAGGATCTTTTTGCCGGAGATCTGCTGGCGGCGTCGACAGGTAAGCTGAGCCACGGCCACGAGGAGATGGAGAAGGAACTTCTTGATATTGGAGAACGTCTTGGTCTGAGAGGAGTCGAGATTGATGGGATGCACGAAGAAGCCATTCAGGGGGACCGTGACGCACTGTTTGCCGATGCTCTTGCTGATCTCGAATCGATGACGCTGACGGTCATTGACGGTGACTTTGACAGAGAAGTGATCTCTGAGCAGAACATATATTTTACCAGCTATGAAATGAATCCCGCGTCCAACTCGGCGGATTCATACAACGCGCGGATGTTCGGGCCGGGTGCGAGTGATGACCCTGGCTCAAAAAAGTCAGTCGTGCCGCCTGCGATTGTCATCGACGATTCTGAGCATGGCCGCCTGATTCTGCAGGAAGGGGAGTCGTCACTGAAGACTTCGCTGCTGATTGGGATCGCTGTGACTGTGAGTGTCGTGTTTGTTGCAGTCGCACTGCTGAGAAAAGGACGAGGCGCAGTGATTCTCTGCCTGATCTCAATTGCTGGTATGTCCGCGGTCATTGTGGAGGCAGATGAAGGTAAGGATCAGCCCGTTCAGGAACCTGATCAGTCAAAAGGGAAAGAACTCCCTTCCGGAACGGAGTCCACAGGTCCTGGCAATCCACAGGAGGCTCTGGGTAAAGTTTCAAAGATCATTGATGAGATTCAGGCAGGCTCGGATCGTGCGGCGGCAATTCGATCGATCCGCGAACTGGGAGACGATTCTGTGCAGGCGCTGATCGACGTCGTCAGAATCGACAGTAACATCGCGCGGCGTGGCTGGGCTGTGATCTGTCTGAACGAATTGAATTCAGCAAAGTCCACAGCCGCTCTGGACAGAATCATTAACGCTCCTGAGTTGCCTCACCTGATTCATACATGGGCGGCTGCTGCCCGGGTTGATGATATGACTCACGTGGAAGACCTACAGCAGTTTGCCGGACTCTGCAATCAGTACCCGGCTCTGCGACGACCATTTCTGCTGCAGATTGAACGAATGGCTCAGGAGCAGGACCGTGTTGAGCTCTATGAACACCTGCTGACGTTTATGGTGACCGACTATCGAATGCAGCAGTCTCTTGCGCCGGTAATGTTGAATGCTTCTCCCGGGCAGCTGGCGCAGATCTTGATGAAGTCCAGGAACATAGACGTCCGCCGCCAGGCAGCCGCATGGCTGGCGACCCAGAAACAGCACGGCAATACACAGGTCAACAATCTGCTGACATCGGCTCTCCGGTTCACCCGGGATGCCAAAACGGTGCCCTGGGCCAATGGCCCCCTGTTTCTTCCGGCCGTTAAATGGAATCGAAAGGAAGCATTGGCACTCGGGGACGAATTGACGGCATGGTTTGTCTGGTGCTCTGAAAATCAGCAACCGGAAGAAATCCAGAAGATCAAAACTGCTCTGAGCAGCATTCAGCTCATGCAGGCCGCCGGTTACCGCAATCTTTCCGATAACCTCAATGACTGGCTGACGACGTGGGAGCGTGTCACTGGTGCGGATGCGATGGCAAAGCTGATGGATCGAACCGGATATAAGTTTACACCGGCAAGGCTGGAACCCACTGGTTCGGCGGACAACTAAGCCCGCCATTCCAGCCATTGCATCCGAGCGAACTCACTGCGGACCGGGTTTCGGCTGGTTAGCGAAACCCGATGCCGGAAAATGCACGTTCAGTGGATCTCCTCAGCTGACGGACTGCCAAAACTGCAGATTCCGAGTTGCCACTTGATGCAGTCTGTCTAAAACCACACCCGTCGGCCGACAGCCGATCACTCCGCGTGGCAGGGAGAGTTCTATGAAAGTCGCAATTATCGGTACCGGAATCTCCGGCCTGACATGCGCGCGACGCCTTGCCGATCACCACGAGGTCACGGTTTTTGAGGCCCGATCTCGCATTGGCGGCCACACCAACACTGTGCCGGTCACAGTGGGCGAACGACAGTTCCAGATTGATACTGGTTTCATCGTCTACAACGAGAGAACCTACCCGCACTTTACTCGCCTGCTGGATGAACTGAGGGTTAACACCCAACCCACGTCGATGAGTTTCAGCGTGCGGTGTGATCGCACGGGACTCGAGTATAACGGCACTAATCTGAACGGTGTCTTCGCGCAGCGCCGCAATCTCATGCGTCCGTCATTCCTGCGTCTGCTTCGTGATATTCTGAAGTTTAATCGACGTGGTCCAACGGACGTGCATAAAGTGCCCACTCACCAGACTGTCGGTCAGTACATGGATGAGCATGGGTTTTCGCAGCAGTTTGCAGAGCAGTACCTGCTGCCCATGGGGGCGGCGATCTGGTCGTGTCCGTCGAAGACATTCGCAGAGTTCCCAATTCATTTTATCCTGGAATTTTATCACAACCATGGCCTGCTGGCATTGAGTAACAGGCCGGTTTGGCGAGTGATCGAGGGTGGTTCGAAGAATTATCTACCCGCGCTGACGGAACCGTTTCGAGACAGAATTCGAACATCCTGTCCGGTGAAGTCTGTCCGACGCTGTGAAGATCACGTGGATGTCAGTTTCGAAGGCGGTGAAGAGTCATTCGACGAAGTCGTATTTGCCTGTCACAGCAATCAGGCATTGCAGATGCTGGCGGATCCCGACGCCGAAGAAGTGAGTCTGCTGTCGGCCTTTCCGTGGAGTCGAAACACGGCCGTACTCCACACGGATGAATCTGTTCTTCCAAAGCGGCGGCGTGCATGGGCGAGCTGGAACTATCGAATTGGTCGGGAAGAAGAAACGCGTCCTACCGTCACGTACAACATGAATATCCTTCAGGGGATCAAGTCAGAGACGACGTTCTGCGTGACACTCAACGATGACAACATAAACCCGGAGCTTATTCACGGGACATTTGAATATGAGCATCCAGTATTCACGACGTCCCGTGCGACATGGCAGGCAAGACACAATGAGTTTATTCGTCGTCGCCGAACCTCATTCTGTGGAGCATGGTGGCGCAATGGATTTCACGAAGATGGTGTCGTAAGTGCTTTGACCGTGGCTCAGAAGTTCGGCAGCCATGAGCCTCCTCTACAGGAATGCAGCCCCGCTGAGTCGAATCGGGGGTTCACATGACGGTAACCCAATCCCCAGCGCGCGTGTCGTCGCTGAGTCATCAGATTCCCGAACCTGGCTTCTATGAAGGAATCGTCCATCACCGCAGACATCGCCCGAAGCTGCATGAGTTTCGGTATGGGGTATGCCTGTTCTGGTTCAATGTGGATGAGCCCCAGCAGTTGTTTCGATATCCGGGGGTACTTTCGAGTGCGCTGCTTTCTCTCATGAGGTATCGGTCGAATGACTACGGCACCGGCGAAGCCTGCTCGCTGTCAAGCCAGGTCCGGGAGCGCGTCCGGCAGCAGGTCGGTGTTGCTGTCGATGGTCCAGTGTATCTGCTGACTCAGGTTCGCAACCTGGGATACATCTTTAATCCTCTTTCCATCTACTACTGCTACAACAGTCAGCATGAGCTGGTGGCAACTGTTTCCGAAGTCACCAATACGCCCTGGGGCGAGCGATTCTGGTACGTCAATGAGTATGCCCCGAAAGATGCTGTCTGTCGTCATCAGTGCGCCAAACAGTTTCATGTATCTCCGTTTATGGAGATGGAGCAAACGTACCAGTGGCGAATGACGCGTCCCGGAAAACGTCTTTCCGTTCATCTCGCCAGCCAGGACAACGATGGCCGGATGTTTGAATCAACTCTTGTGCTGAAACACAGAGCGATGCACGTCAGCCTCATTCCCCGGTTGCTCTCGCGGTGGTCAGTAATGACGCTGCGGATTACAGCAGCAATCTATTGGCAGGCGGTTCGCCTGTGGTTGAAAAAAATTCCGTTTGTCCCTCACCCTGGCAAGCAAACGTCTGCGGCAACTGTGCCGGCGACGACTGATCTTCCTGTTTCCTGAGTAACAACGATGTCGACAGTTTCTGAAGTTATTTCACAGCCGGACTCGGCCTCTCTTGCGACCGGTACTCAAAGCTCTCGCCTGCTGAACATCATGCAGCAGTCGGTTCGAAGACGCCTGTTCCGGACGCTCAGTGAATTGCGACACGGCTGTATAGAGATCTCTGACTCGCTTGGAAGTCAGCTGCTCGGGGACAGCGACCGAACTGACGTTTGCCAGATAGTGGTGAGTGATCCTCGGTTCTATACGCTGCTGATGACGGACGGCAGTTTGGGATTTGCCGACGCATGGATTCGTGGATTCTGGTCGACGAATGATCTGACCGGACTGCTGCAGATCTTCAGTCGCAATTTGGATCTGCTGTCGGGCTCAGAAGGCTGGCTGGCGAATGTGGCCATGCAGTTCCGGCGTATTGCGGGTCGCCTGACTGACAACACACTCTCCGGGAGTCGACGCAACATCGCGGCGCACTACGATCTAAGCAATGAGTTTTTCGACCTGTTTCTTGACCCGACAATGATGTACTCGTCGGCGTGGTTTGAATCACAGGATTCGACTCTCGAAGAGGCGTCGACAGCTAAGTTGGAGAAGATCTGCCAGAAGCTTCAGCTCACTGCAGATCATCGAGTTGTTGAGATTGGCACGGGGTGGGGAGGATTTGCACTCCATGCGACTCAGAATCATGGATGCCATGTGACCACGACGACAATTTCAGCGAAGCAGCATCAGCGGGCTCAGCAACGCTTCTCTGCAGCTGGGATTGACGATCAGGTCAACCTGATGGACTCCGACTATCGAGACCTCGAAGGGACATACGATCGACTTGTGTCCATTGAGATGGTGGAGGCCGTTGGGGAGCGCTGGCTGCCGACCTACTTTCGAAAGTGTGGAGAACTGCTTCGTCCCGGGGGACGGTTTGCCATTCAGGCGATTGTCATGCCGGAGTCTCGATACGACTCATACCGTCGTAGAAAGGACTTCATTCAGGAGTACATTTTTCCCGGCGGGTTTCTGCCGACGGTGACTACGATGCAGTCAGCTGTTGCTCATCAGACCAACCTTAGTCTTGAGTCCGTGGAAGATATGTCGCTGCACTACGCTCGAACATTGAACTGCTGGAGAGAACGATTTCATCAGCGGCTGGATGACATACGGTCGCTCGGTTTCGATGACGAATTCATCCGAACATGGGATTACTACTTCGCGTACTGCGAAGCGGCGTTTCGGGAACATGCCGTCCGGGTTGTCCAGATGGTGTGGGAGAAGCCCCAGTTTTAGTTTTCCTGAGTTGCTCGTTGGGACATTCATGAATTAACGCCACTGGCCTGCACCTGTTTCAGAGTCTGCCCGTCTGCGGTGCGGGTCAGTGGTCTTTCAGATCTCGATCGGAGGCTGTCATGCTTGAAGTCCTGAATCCGTTTCAGCTGTCAGCTCTTGTTATTGCCTGCCTGATGGCAACTATCTGGCTGCTGAGTCTCTGGCAGCGAGACGCGAGCATCGTTGACATGTTCTGGGGCGCTGGCTTCGTCGTCGTGGTCTGGTTTACTCAGGTCATTCAGAGGGCTCCTCAGGGAATCGAATGGTTGCTGCCGATTCTGGCCACTATCTGGGGCGGAAGGCTCACTCTGCACCTTACGGCGCGGAATCTCGGTGAGCCTGAGGACTTTCGATACGTGGAAATGAGAGACAAGTGGGGCTCTGCTTTTCCGATTGTCAGCCTGTTCACAGTCTACATCTTACAGGGAACTGTGATGTGGGTGGTTTCGCTTCCACTGCAGGTCACACCCGCAGGGACGACTCAGATCGGGCCGGTCATTCTTGGAAGTGTGCTCTGGGCAGTGGGACTGTTTTTTGAGGCTGTCGGTGACCTTCAGCTTACGGCCTTTCGAGCGCAGCCTGAGAACCGTGGTCAGGTTCTTGACACAGGACTCTGGCGGTACACTCGACACCCCAACTATTTTGGAGATACTCTGGTTTGGTGGGGTCTCTACTTCGTCTCGGGAGGACTGACTGGTCAGTGGTGGACGTGGATTGGCCCCGCAATCATGACGATTTTCCTGTTGCGTATCTCCGGTGTCTCATTGCTGGAACGCAGTTTGACCCAGTCAAAACCTCAGTACGCTGCCTATCAGGCAAGAACAAGCGCCTTCTTTCCGCTGCCGCCGCGGTCGGGGTCTGAGTGATCCAAGTCCATGTACGAACGCGAGCCCGATCAGAATTCAAAGCCGGTCTTGCAGGTCACAGGCTGGAAGCGAGTCCTGTTCCTCATTCTCGCCGCCATCTTCTTTTTGCTCGGTGCTGCAGGGGCCTTTCTTCCCGGTCTGCCAGGCACTCCCTTTCTGTTGCTGACCAGCTACTTTCTGGTCCGATCATTTCCGTCGCTGAATCAACGGCTGCTGCAGTCTCGTCTGTTCGGACCAATTCTGCGCGACTGGCAGCACCGCGGAGGCGTCCGCCGAGATATCAAAGTAAAGGCCATCGTCATTGTGGTGGCTGCGATTGGAGTGTCGCTCTGGTTTTCCCGGGACAGGCTCTGGCTCTGCGGACTGATGATCCTGCTCGCTTCCATCGGGATCATCGTCATCCTGAAACTGCCGACACTGCCTGACTCAGAAGAGGGTGCGCCATGATATCCGAAACTCAGGTGTTTACCGCCAGCGACGGATATCGAATTCATTACAGAACGTGGCTGCCGGAATCGAACGCCCCCAAATCGATTGTGATTTGCCACCACGGAATCCAGAGTCACTCTCAATGGTATCACTGGTCTTCAGAGAGAATGGCCGAGTCGGGCCTTGCGGTGTACTTTCCGGATCGCAGAGGTTCCGGACTCAATTCTGATCAGCGTGGGCATGCCGACCATGCCGATCGGCTGCTGAACGATACACGTCAGATGATCCGGATCGCTCGTCGCAGTTATCCAAACCTTCCGGTGTGTCTGTTGGGACTGAGCTGGGGCGGCAAAACGGCTCTGACGTACGCACTTGAACGTGGTGGGATCGATCGGTTGATTCTGCTTTATCCCGGGATCATTCCCTGTCTCCGGCCGCGTCTGCACCAGAGGTTTCTGCTGTGGTTCGCGAAAACGCATGATATTCGGCGTCGCGAAGTCCCAATTCCTCTGCGTGATTCGAAGCTGTTCACAGATGTCGCAAAGTGGCAACAGTTCATAGAAGAGGACCCGCTTGCCATTCATGACGTGACGACCGGCTTCTTCAACTGCGGACAGGACCTCGATCGACGATGCAAACTGGGGAGTACCACCCGAATTCCAGCAATGTTGGTTCAGGCAGGCAAAGACCAGATCATTGATAATCGTGCCACCGAGGCTGTGGTTGCCCGATGTTGCCCGAATCTCACGACTCGAATCTGGTCGGACGCGCAGCACACCCTGGAATTTGACTCAAATCGCGTTGAAATCTTTACAGAGCTGATCAACTGGATGTCACGGGACGAGTCGCCCTAACTGCTGTCTATCACAGGACATCCACCAACCGATCCGTCAACTGGCAGGAGTCAGCGGGACCGGAGTGCGACGCGTCCGAGGGTTCCTGGCACGAATTGCTGGGGACGCGTAGCACGCATTTATGCTGTTTTGCCTGGGACCCCCAGTGTTTCATCTCAGGAGGTGAAACGGTATTTTCGGGACTTACGGATCCCGTTATAACGCTTGGTTCCGTCCGTCTGCGGACATTAACTGGTCGCTCCCGCGGCCTCAGAGTCAATGGATTGGCTCTGGGAGACGTTCACTCCATCGGAGGATCCGATGCATCGTCATATTATTGTACCTCTCCTTGTTCTGATTCTGGTGCAACAGGGCCAGCAGGCGACTGCTCAACAGAACGGGGCAGCGCGCATTGATCCGGTTCTCTGGAAGCTGCTGGATGACTGGGCTACCGGCAGTTCAGGAATCAGGAAACTGCACGGGAAGCATGTTCGGCGGGCATACATTAAGGCGTTTGAACAGGAGAAAGTCTGCTACGGCGAATTCTGGTATGAGGCTCCGGATCGTGGTCGTATCGACATGAAAGCTGTCGAGATCACGGAGAAGATGGTTTCGGAACGACAGAGTTCCCAAAAGGTCAGACGCGGTGAAAAGGGACAGCCATACGAGCTGATCTCTGATATTCCACAGCGCTGGATCTGTGACGGAAAGCAGTTGATCAGCATCGACGACAAACAGAAGGAAGCACAGATCCACCTGCTGCCACCGGAGATGCGTGGCGATAATATCATGAACAGCCCATTGCCGTTTCTGTTTGGTCTGCCACCAGAGAAGGCCACGAAGCGTTTCGAACTAACGCTGGCGAAGGACTATCGACCTGCTCATCAGGCAGTGATCATCAAGGCGAAGCCTCTGTTGCGAATGGACTCGAGCTGGAAAGAAGCCCAGATCATTCTGAATACCGAGACCTGGCTGCCTTCGGCCGTGCAGCTAAAGAATGCAGACAAGAGCGAGACGACTTACACGTTTCGCGACATGGAAGTGAACAAACGCGAGAGCTTTGGGATATTCGCGGGACGCGATCCCTATGATCCGAGGCTCGGCAAGGAATACAATATCAACCTGCTGAAGCATGGTGCTCAGCCTTCCCCCAAACCGGCCCAGGACCCCCAAGGATTGCCCAAGGTCGTCAGCCGCAAGCATGACGAAGCCAAGAACATTCTTGTGGCCTATGGCGTCAAACCTGAGAACATCAAAATGATTGATGCGGGGCCAGCGCCCAGGAAGGAATACACCTATCGAGTTCTGCGACAGAGCCCGGATGCAGGTGCTCAGGTGCAGGCGAATCAGATTGTGAAGCTGTTTGTGTTTAACAAACCCAAGGTGCAGTAGCTGGCGGTGCCAGCCAGTCTGATTGTTTCGACCGGACACCGTGACGGCTACCCTCCCCCAACAGGATGAGGAGGGGCAGGTTGCCATCGATCGTCAATGGAGTCCCTGATCCGTACAACGGACTTCGTTTGGCAGCATTGCTTCTGTTAGCCGAGACGCGTGAGCGTCCGGGAGAACGCACCGTCTGGCCACTCGTTGACACCCGAGGCCTCACGGCCTTCGGCTCACATGTACTTCATGCAGCAAAATCCATCGTTGCAACCAATGACAACGATGGGTGCAATTTCCTGTTACGCGTCGGGTTTCCATTCAGGAAGCCGCCAAACTTGAATCGAATGCGATCCAGAGACTTCCTCACAGTGAGTTGGCAACAACTATTCGTCGCCAAGAACACGGCGCGTCTGGTTCGGATCGATAAACAACGCCGGAATCATAATCAGCACCTGAATACAGGCTGCCGTAAGAAATACAGTTGGAATCCCGGCGTGCTTCATTTTGGCCAGCGAATCTCCGGCCTCGCCGGAGATGTAGTGCCCCATCGTTGTGGACAGATTCATGATGGACATGTAGGTCGTAAACTGTGTTGCTGCCACACGTGGCCATGAAATTGACATGAACAGTGTGAACAGACTGACCAGCAGCATGCCAAATAAGAAGTCCTGTCCGATTACGAACGCAGTCATGGCCGATCTTGAATAAAGAGCGCGGGGGAACAGGCCAAAGCCAAGCCAGAGTATGCTCACCAGCAGCGTCATGGTGATGATCATTCGCCGTGTCCCCAGCCGGTCAGCGATGATGCCACCTGTCGTGGCGCCCAGGAATCCGGCCACAAGTGCATACCCTCCAGTGACGGTGGTGTAGTACTCCATGTCCCAGTCACCTCCGTCTTTATCACGGAGGAAGTCAAGCAGCACTGTGTTGATGACTGAATTGCAAATTCGGCATCCCAGTGCGATTGCCAGACCAAGCAGGGTGGCTCTGAGGGAAAAGGCACGCAACAGATTTCGAACAATGTTCTTTGACTGTTGATCCGGCTCCTCGGAACTGGCCAGAGGATCTTCGTCTTCTGAAGAGGCCTTCTTTCCAGGTGGTCGTTCCCGGATCAGGATTGGCAGCAGGATGATCACGGCCAGAAAGACGGACTGCCCGATGATGCCGGCTCGTATACCGTGTTTTGCGATGATCAGTCCCAGCCCCCAACCTCCGAGTGCGGAACCAAGGTAGCTGCAGCCATAGGTGAGGCCATTCGTCGTGCCCCGTTCCTGTTCCGGAACGAGGTCGACTGCGAGCGCGTCAACGGCCACGTCCTGCATCGAAAGAAAGACATTTGCAATCAGGATCACCAGCGCAAGTGGTCCCGGCACGACATGGTAGATGTGCTTCCAGAATCCGGGAGCACTCTCTTTGGATGTCCAGACCATGCCGGGCAGGTCTTTCGACAGCAGCAGACTGGACAGGGCGATGATCGCCATTGACTGGGCAAGAATGATCCATGGTCTTCGCCGTCCGAGTCGCCGGATGGAAACTGTGTCCATCAATGGCCCCCAGACAAACTTAAACGACCAGGGCAGAGTGGCCACGGCCATGATCGGCCCGAGCTGTGTGAGAGTAACTCGATCGTCCTGGGTGAGCCATGCTGCAAATGCCACCGACACAAATCCGTATGGCATGCCCTGGGCCACATACAGACTGCACAGCGTCAGAATCCGGAGTGTCTTGCTTTCACTGAGATACACGAGTGCCTCTCGTTTTGTTTCGACGCCATCTGCAAACTGACCCGAGTTGTTCTGCAATCAAGGCATCTGCTGCACCTGCGATACGCAGTATCAGCCCTGGGACTGGTTCTCGTCCCGATTGTCCTGCTATCGGCATACTATGGCGCCACCTGTTTCATCTGTTGATGAACGGTCTCAATGATGTGACCTTCCACCCGTTCCGACCAGACTGTTGGCTGTCCGTAATAGATCATGCTTGATGCACCTTCGTAGCCACCTTCCTTCAGGACGCGAACCGAAGGAATGTAGGCCATGACATCGTTGCTGTATCCACTGACAAACAGGGGGGTCTCGGGAAACTCATTCTTCAGCCGGAGAGAATAATCAACCACGACTTCACCTCCGAGAATGACCAGCCGCAATCCTCCTACATTCCATGTCTGCACCGGGTAAGGGTAGGTCTGCGAAAGCTGCCCGTCTGTTGCGATGCGTCCGAGGAGCTGCTTCGCACGGCCGGCAATGAACTTGTTGGAGGACTCCGAATCCTTCTGGATGGACTCTTTCGAGGGGAGTTCTGCCAGAGCCAGCGGGATTTCTGTCCATGCTGACCTGAGCCCCTTCTGCAGCCCCGTCATTTCTCCACTCAGGACCTTGTCGACCGCGTCAGCCATCTGAGTGCCGTAACCGGCTGCCAGTTCCACCGTGCGACGGGGCAGGGGATTCTGATCGGCCCCGCAGCCAGCCATGAACAGTGCGGTGACACCGGGGTGTCGTTTTTCGATCTCGATTTGAGCAAATCCAGGCCAGTCACCTGACCACTGGTAAAAACTGAGGACCGTTGCGTGGCAGGCGTATCCAAACACTACGGTCTGCAGCTTTCCACCTTGATCTCGCACCGCGATGACTGGTGCGGCATGGTCAACCGGTCCCTGGAGCTGTCCCTGCTCTCGCAGTTTCGGAACATCTGCTTCACGATTGTTGCGTCGATTGACGGCGAATCCCGGGGAGCCGATTCCATAACTGACCTGAGCCGGTTTGAGGTTCCTGAATGCTTCTGCCACCGTATTCGGAATGACCTGAATCAGATGGGCGGCATAGTCGTCGACGAGCTTTTGCTGAGTCTCGTCCAGAAAATACATGGCAGAGAGGTTGCTGCCGACCACTGGACCGGTGTGAGTGTGCGACGTGAACAGGGCAATTTGACCTCTGTTCACCTTGTGTGCCTTCTGAATCGCGTCGCAGACCGGCACGCTGATATCCCTGCTGACGCCCACGAGGTCAAGGCTGACAAAGATTGCCGGTGTGCCCTGAGGATCTTTCAGGACGAGCACTTTGGCCCACAGTTCGTGCAATGTCCCTTCTGCCGGTTTATTGCGACCACCATAGCCCGACATCCACATGGTTTGTTTTGGGGTGATGTTGGCTTTCGCTGATCCTGCCTGCCACTGTTGTGCGGCGCAATCACTCAAGAGGAAGGCGAAGAGAAGGAGGGCGGAAAGGAGGCTGCTTTTCATGGGACTCTCAGCAATCGACTGTCTGCGAACTGATCCTGCAGGAATCAGTCTATCGCTGAGCCAACCTGAGAGCCAACGCTCTCGCACTCAGAGGGCTGCTTTCCGCATTGCGAACGAAGCCACCATGTCGCCATCTGTCAGGCGATTGATGATCTCCTGCAGCTGTTTGCGCAGCCGGTGATCAACCACTCGCACAGCACCTTCCGACAGGCTCCATGATTCGGCCACCGTTGCAGCATCATTCTTCCGCACAGTGCGCTCGACAAAGATCGCGAAGTCTCTGGGGTTTGCTCGTTCCTTCAGGCCGGCGATCGCCTCTCTGAGTACTTCACTTTTCCATGCGGCGACAATTCGGCTCAGCGGCGGGGGAGTGTTATCCTGGAGCTGAAAATTGCGGCTGGAATCATTCAGGCTGATTGCTGTGTGTTTGATTCGGTCCCGTACCAGGTCCGCCGCCTTATTCCGAACGATGCGGTACAGCCATGAGCGAAACCGCGCGCGAGACGAATCCAGCTCGAACGACTTCAGACTGTGAACCACAGCCAGCCAGACCTCCTGAGTGCACTCGTCGACATCACAGTCCTGCATGCCGCAGGCAACTGAAAAACGCTGAATGATTCTGTTGTAAGAGAGATAGAAGTCTTCCCAGTCGGTGACTTCAGCAGAGAGTCCGGCAAGTCGATCATGCAGGAAACTCTGCATGTTCATAATCATCACCGGATCCGTTGAACGAATCGCATCGGTTGCCATATTGTGCCTGCTTGTTGCCGGTTGAGGATTACCGGGATGCCAGATGTCCGCTGAGAAGAGTGCCCCGTCGACATCAGGCATAGAAAGGTGCCCTGAATTTGTCGTGGTCGGTGGCATTTGTCAAGGAACTCACGGCTCTCCATGAGGCGGCGGTTTCCGGTGTCTTCCGGGCGAGCAGGGCACAGCGTCTCAGGTCGCCGAACTGATGAAGTTACTGCAGACAACGTTACCAGGCTCAGCAGATTCCTTGAACAGGCAGACCAGGGTCAGTCGCATCAGGACTGAGCGGCGGCCGCTGGTTCGGCAGCGGGCTGGGCTGCCGCCAGTCGTTCGCGGCGGCGTGCCAGCAGAATCAGAAACGCGGGCACCATGATGGGTCGAATGACGAAGGTGTCGAGAATCACACCCAGCGCCAGCGCGAATCCCAATTGATCCATTGCCATCAGGCTGCCGGCCATCAGCGAAGAGAATGTGCCCGCCATGATGATCCCGCAACTGCTGATAATGCTGCCCGTCCGATCGAGCGCCAGCACGATTCCGTCAATCGGGCCCGCTTCGCGGGATTCTTCCTCGATGCGCGTAATCAGGAAAATGTTGTAGTCCTGACCGACCGCAATCAGGATCGTGAACAGGAACATCGGCACCTTCCAGTCGAGTCCCGCAAACCCAGGATCAACGAGCCAGAAGAAGAGGAACGTGATTCCAAGTGTTGCGAAATAGCTGAGCAGTACCGTCATCATCAGATAGGAGCAGAGCCATGGCCGTTTGAGCAGGATCCATAAAATGATGAACACGACGCCTACGACGAGACTGTTGATGAAAGTGCGGTCGCTGTCAGTGACCGCCTTCAGGTCACTGAGTCCCGCTGTTTCACCGGCCAGGTAAATCTCCGCGCCCTTCATCGTTTCAGGCAGCATCTTCGGCAGTGCTTCGCGCATATTACGAAACTCGTCGATGCTCGTTCTGGAAAAGGCGTCGTTCCGGAAGATCAGATCCACGCGTGTCAGCGACGGTCGATCTGCCGCGTTGTAAGTGTCATTGGCCAGTTTGCGTATCACGCGTTCGCGGAGTGGATTCCCTTTGATTCCGACATCTCTTCCGCCAGTTGGGTCACCGAGTGACCGGACGGCCTGGATCCCAAGGTCGTCCCGCGCCTTGATCCGCTCAGTCAGCTCAAGTATGTCCTCAGGCGCCTTGAGTTTGTCACTGGAAAAATCGCGGCCCGGGACGTCCACAAGGACGCGCACCGGAACACCCTCACCACCTGGGAAATGGGCCTGCAGCGCTCTGGCGCCCTGGACGCTGGGAGCCTCCGGAGGCAGGTCAGTCAGCAGTCCGTAGCTCAGGTGCCCGTAGAAGAACAAGCCACAGATGGCGAAGGGGAGCAGCGCCAGAATACTGCCGGCCCAGAACCTCATTGGCCTTCTCAGCAGTGCCTGACCGACCTTTTTCCACCCGTCGTGCAGGAGCCGAAGCTTCATCACCTGGCTGAGTAATCCGCTCGAAGAAACCCATTCGCTTCCGCTTGGCTGACGTGCCGGTATGTTTGGCCAGAATGCCCACCGTCCGAACAGTCGAAGAACTGCAGGGGCGAGGGTCAATGATGTCACCAAACAGACAAACAGTCCAAAGGCAATCGCAATTCCGGCCTGCTGAAACTTGCCAAACAGTGCGAAGGCCATCATCCCAATACCGCACATTGTTGTGCCGGCACTCGCTGTTAACGCGGAGCCAACACGGCTCAATGCAGTGGAAATCCCTTCCTCGATACTGGCACCTTCGTCCAGTTCTTCGCGGTATCGAGCGATCAGGAACAGGCAGTAATCGACACCCGCTCCGTAAACCAGAACCGTGATGTAAGGTTTGATGCCGTTAAAGAGTCGCACGATCTCGTGGTCGGCGGCAATGGCCAGCAGGTTGACGGAAATCTCGGTGGCAACAGAAACCGTCAGCAACGGAACGAGAGCAAGCAGTGGTGCTCGATACATGGCGAGCAGCAGGACGACCACCAGAATGATGGTCCACTTTTCAGTCGCCTCACCGCTGCGATCGGCTTCACGAATCGCGTCACGACCGTATGTCGCAGTACCGCTCAGCGAGATGTCGAGGCCCTGAGGAACCGTCTGGTACTCGACGTTCCGTGTCAGTGTTACATCTTCTTTGCGTGCTTCGTTTTTGGCCTTCGCTGCGGTTGCCGAGAGTCTTCGCCAGCTGTCAATCTCTGACTCAAGACGATCGATCAAGCCCATATTGCCCTGGTCCAGAAACTCTGAATCCAGTTCGAGCACGATAAGCGTTGCCTTTGATCTGTTCGGTTCTTTCTCCGCAGAGTCTTTGTCTGACTGCTTCTTACTCTGGTCTTCGCTGTCGTAGAATTTTCCGATGACATTGGTGCGGTACCAGATCAGACGACGCACCTGTGGCTGAGACGCATCATTCCTGCCGGCTGACCGGGCGGCAGCCGTTGTTTCGTCGGCTCCGGGCTCTCCGGAACCGGCTTCACCTGCCACTGATTGCACCTCGGTTTCATCCGAGGTGTCTTCGTCCCCTTCTGCCGATTCAGAATTCGGCTGTGCTTCCAGAGCATCCTCCTGCGGCCGCCCGTACTCGTCGAGACTAAACATCTCGCACAGTCGCGGGAACAGCATGTTGTTAATGAACGTGCGGTCCTTTTCTGTCAGGCCATCGGCACCGACTTCACGACGGACGACCAGAGCGACATTACTGGAGTTGCTGTACTTGCTGAAGTACTTGCGGAACTTCTCTTCCGCTACCACGCTCGGAGAATCAGCCGGGAGAAACGCAAATTCACCGTTCTCTGCCACCGACGACCACTCGGGTACGATCACCATCGAGCCCACGAGGAGGACAACCCAACAGGCTGTCACCATCGCTGCTTTCTGAGTTACAACGTTGCCGAGTTTTTGAAACAAAGTGACTCCACCCACAGTCAGCGTTATTCGGCTTGCCATGGCTGTCGAATGTCAGCCACCGAAGTGCTCACTGCCTGGAAACTTCACCAGGCATTCAACCAGTTCCGGAACCGGGTTGTCGAGGAAAACTGGTCCAGATTCGACGTCCTGCCGGAGGTGGGGCGCGAGGCGGACCCGTTTTGACCAGTTTTTGCCTCAGAACCGTGCCTCTTCCTGCACGGCTAAGGGTGGGAAACTATCCACGATCTGTTGCAAATTCAACGGATTGAAGGGCAACCGTGCTACTTCTGGCATTTCGACCTGATTCAAACCACAATTATCACCCGGCCGGCAGGCCACGTTCAGGCCAGTCGCCGTCACAGTCCGGATCTGTTTCCTCCTTCGCCCACCTTCACATGCCTCGCATCCTCTTCATTTTTTTGGGTCTGGTTGCGCTGACTCCCGCCACATCTGCAGGCATTCCTGCGCCAGGCGATCGGGTTCCCACACTGCCAAATGTTGTCCTGATCTACACAGATGATCAGGGGTATGGAGATGCCTCCTGCCTGAACGCACAGTCCGCCATTCAAACCCCAAACCTCGACCAGCTTGCCCGTGAAGGTCTGAGCTTTACGGATGCTCATTGCAGCGACACCGTTTGCACGCCTTCCCGCTATGGGCTCCTGACCGGTCGCTACAGCTGGCGTACTGAACTCAAGCGAGGCGTCTTTGGTGCGGAACGAAAATGCCTGATCGCTGACGGACGCATGACGATCGCTTCCATGCTCAGGCAGGCAGGCTACTACACGGCCATGATCGGCAAGTGGCACCTTGGGATGGACTTTCCCGGTGAACCCGGAAACCGTGACTGGACTCAGCCGGTTCTGGACATGCCGCTTGATAAGGGCTTCGATCATTTTCAGGGAATCCCCGCTTCGTTGAACTACGGAATCCTTGCATGGTTCGATGGTCGGCACGCAAAAGTGCCACCCACTCTTTACACCAACAAGAAGCCAAATCAGATTGCACTGTCTGACTACCGAATCAAGCCACCGTATGACCAGACGCCGGAAGCAACCCATGAGCGACTTGGCACGCGCGGCATGGAGATCGCCCCCGACTTCGTTGACTCTGAGTGCCTGACACGATTCACCAGTGAGGCAATGACATTGATCAGATCCCGCTCTCAGTCAGCCAAAGCGGGAAAGCCATTCTTTCTGTACCTGCCGTATACGTCGCCTCACAAACCCGTCATCCCAATTCCGGAGTTTCGAGGTCGCAGCAAAGCGGGCGCCTACGGTGACTTCGTCATTGAAACAGACCATCACGTTGGACAAATTATGAAGTGCCTTCGGGAAGAGGGCATTGCCGAAAACACCATCGTGATCTTTACGAGTGACAACGGTCCGGAAAACACGTGGAAGCAGCGGCTGGAAAAGTACGCTCACGACAGCAGCTACATTTACCGTGAGGGGAAGCGATCCATTTACGAAGGTGGTCATCGCGTTCCGTTCTTTGTTCACTGGCCCAATGGCATTGAAAAGCCGGGCCGGGTTGTTCGTCGCACTGTTTGTCAGACGGACATCCTCGCCACACTGGCTGATCTGGTCGGTCAGGAAATCCCGGACCGGGCAGGCGAAGACAGTGAGAGTTTCCTCGCTGTGTTGAGAGACAAACCATCGAAACGGGACGCGGTCCTGATCAGTCATGGTTCCAAAGGGCGCTTTGCTGCTCGCCAGGGACACTGGAAGCTGGTGATGAAGCACCAGCGGAACCGGATGGAACTCTATGATCTTGAGTCAGATCCAGGTGAAGAAAACAGCGTACTCAGGCAGCATCCGGACATCGTGAAGATGCTCACCAAAGAGGCGACGAACGCTGTCCTGAACGGCCGCACTACACCGGGAACCGTCCAGCCCAACGACACAGGCTGGTGGAACGATCTGACATGGGTTTCTGAGCAGGAATACACAGCCCGGCAGCCATGATGTAGCTGCGCTCGCCAGGGCGTGAGAGCATTGCGTGTCTGTAGAGCAGGTCCACCGTCTGGCGCCGGCAGCTACGGAGAGTTTGTAGTGCTGGACCTTACGTAACGTGCCCCGGTCTCGCAGAGGCCGGCTACAGAGTGACCTATTCGTCGTCGCGGCGTGCGATTTCCTGATGCAGGCGGTACAGCTCGTCCATGGCTTCGCGGGGCGTCATCTCGTCGACGTTCAACTGTCGAATCTCGTCCAGCAACGGGTCTTCCGGGAAATCAAACAGACGCAGTTGCTGCTGCTGTCGTTTTGGTTCCCGCTTTGGAACTGTGCTCTGACCTTCTTCGTTGACGTTTTGGTTTTCGAGTGCTTCCAGAATACGGGTTGCGCGTTCGGTGACCGTGCCTGGAACACCCGCCAGCCTCGCCACATGAATCCCGTAACTGCGGCCGGCTGCACCTTCCACAACGCGATGCATAAAGATCACGTCGTCGTTGTTCTCCTGAACGGAGACATGCCAGTTGGCGGCGTGCTTTAACGTCTGGGTCAGGTCAGTCAGCTCATGATAGTGAGTGGCAAACATAGTTCGGCAGGCGGTTTCATCGTGCAGATGTTCCGTGATGCTCCATGCCAGCGAGATTCCGTCGTAGGTGCTCGTTCCACGGCCGATTTCGTCAAGGATCACAACACTGCGGCGCGTGGCACTATTCAGAATGCGCGCCGTCTCAGTCATCTCGACCATAAAGGTACTCTGACCGCGTCCCAGTTCGTCGCTTGCTCCCACGCGGGCAAACACACGATCTGCCACTCCGATGCGGGCTTCACTTGCCGGAACAAACGAACCCATCTGGCTCATGATGGTCAGCAGCGCGGCCTGCCTGATGTACGTGCTCTTACCGGCCATGTTGGGACCGGTGATAATCTGAACCCGACCATTCAATCCGTCTGCACGACCAGTCTGTTCGATCTGTTCCGTGTCGACTCCGAGTCGAACGTCGTTGGGAACAAACTGCCCGGACGGCATGAGTCGATCAAGGACCGGGTGGCGTCCTTCCCGAATGTCCAGGACCGGGTCTTCTGTAACTTCCGGTCGGCAATAGCCCCCAACGGCGGCCAATGCTGCCAGCCCGGTAAAGACATCGACTTCCGCCAGAGCATCGGCCGTGGCCAGCAAACGTGCGACGTATCGCGCCACGTCTTCTTTCAGCCTGCCAAGAATCTCCTGTTCGAGCGCGATTGCTCGGTCTTCGGCGCGCAGAACCTTCTCTTCGTACTCCTTCAATTCAGGTGTGATGAATCGTTCCTGATTCTTGAGCGTCTGTTTCCGAATGTAGTCGTCGGGCACCTTGTCCAGGTGTGCGGCCGTCACTTCGAGGTAGTAGCCGAAGACCTTGTTGAATCCGATCTTCAGGCTGGGGATTCCGGTTCGTTCGCTCTCCTTTGCCTGGTAGCCGGCGATCCACTGTTTGCCGCCGCGCGACAGCTCTCGAAACTCGTCCAGCTCGGCATTGAATCCTTCGCGAACCACGTTTCCGTCGCCAGCGGAGACAGGAGGATCATCCACCAGAGTCTCACTGATCGCCTGCCGAACTTCCGCGCAAAGATCGATGCGCTGTTCCAGAGTCTGCAGACGAGCACTTCGTCGTTCACTGAGACATGCCTTTAATCGGGGTAACTGTCCCAGCGTTGTAGAGAGGCACGACAGGTCTCGCGGTGAACAGCGACCGGTCGCGACGCGCGACGTGAGTCGCTGGAGGTCGTACATTCCTTTCAACTGATCGCGGAGATCGTCTCGCAGAGTCAGGTCACCGAGCAGCTCTTCGACACTGTCGAGCCGATCAGTGATACGCCCCGTGTCCGTGAGTGGGCTCGAGAGCCAGTCTGCAAGCAAACGTGCCCCCATCGGCGTGCAGGTCTCGTCGATCACGCCGAGCAGACTCTGGTGACGCTGGCCGTCACGCATCGTGTGTGTGAGCTCAAGGCTGCGTCGTGTCGCCTCGTCAATGATCATGTGCTGCTGTCGTCGATAGTGCTCCAGCCGCGTGATGTGGCCCAGTGCAGATCGCTGAGTATCACGAATGTACTCCAGGAGGGCTCCAGCGGCTGTCACCGATGGAGATTCTTCATCAACGTCGAAGCCTTCCAGAGTCTTCGTGCCGAAATGTTCCTGAAGCAGCCGACGAGCTTCATCGCGTGCGAAGCACCACGCCGGTCTCGGTGTCAGGACGGGGCCGCCCAAGTCCGGTCGAGTGAGCGGGACATCGCCCGAATCGGCCACGTGTTCCGGGATCAGGCATTCCGCCGGTTGAATGCGTGCGAGTTCATCCTGCAGGAGTGGTGGCGCGACTTCCGCAACCAGAAACCTGCCCGTTGATAACTCCAGCCATGCCAGCCCCAGTGAGTCCTTCGACGGAGCAACACACGCGATGAAGTTACTTGTTCGTGGATCCAGCAGGCCGTCGTCTGTCAGTGTGCCTGGCGTGACGACCCGCGTGACTTCGCGACGAACCAGCCCCTTTGCCTGTTTCGGGTCTTCCACCTGATCACAGATGGCCGCTCGAAACCCGTTGTTAATCAGCTTCTGAAGGTAGTTGTCCAACTGGTGATAAGGGAACCCGGCCATCGGAATCGGATTGTCCGAGTTTTTGTCACGACTCGTGAGTGTGATTCCGAGAACACGGGACGCATTTTGAGCGTCCTCGTAGAACATCTCATAAAAGTCGCCCATCCGAAACAGCAGCAATGCGCCGGGATTCTCGGCTTTCACCTCGTGGTAGCGTTCCATCATGGGTGAAAGTTTTGCCATCTGCCGTGGTGCCTCAGCGAACGATTGGGGGCTCAGAGATTAGGGTCCGAATCTCGCGGCAGTTTATCAGTTCCTCACACGTGTCCAATCTGCAGCCATCATCACTTTCGGAATCTCAGCGGATGACCCCTGGAGGGACACTGAATTGGAGTGTCGATATGATCTGGTGCACCTTTCTGAGTTTGGGAGACAGGCAGCATGAAAATTACCGGGTTCGAAATCGAGACGTACGAATCGGAGACCATTCCATATAAGTGGCGCGATGGTCTCACAGGGGGCAGTGGCGGTCCGACACGACAGACTCTGCTGCGTGTCACGACTGATGCGGAGATCGACGGAATTGTATGGCTCCGGAATGATGCCATTTCAAGAGACCTTGTTGAACGCGTCATTGCCCCCACATTTCTTGGAGCTGACCCGTTGATGCGCGAAGACCTCTGGTTTCGCATGTGGGAGCTGGACCGGCTGGAGGAGTTTCCCATGTATGCGCTTGGGTATCTGGACATGGCGGCATGGGACATCTCCGCCAAAGCCGCAGGTGTTCCTGCTTACAAATTCATGGGCGGTCATAAGGCTCGGGCAAAGGCATATGCGAGTACCGTCACGGTCGAGACTCAGGATGACTACCTGCGACTCGCAGACGACTGCCTTGCGCGAGGATACAAGGCGATCAAGCTGCATGTCTGGGGCAGGATCCACGAAGACATCCGACTGGTTCATGCATTAAGAAAACACGTTGGCCCGGATGTTGAGCTCATGCTGGATGGAAGCGCAGGATACACGCTGGAAGAGTCCATCCGACTGGGTCGCGCTATGGAAGAAGCCGACTATCTATGGCTGGAAGAACCGATGCGTGAATTCAGCCTCTATGCGTATCAGCGTTTGTGTGACACTCTGGACATCGCCATACTGGCGGCGGAGTGCACGGACGGGGTTCACTTCAATGCATCCGAGTGGCTGCGGCACTGCGCGTGCGACCGTCTGCGGACCAGCTGGTTCTATAAGGGCGGATTCACGGCAGCACTCAAGGTCGCGCACGTGGCCGATTCATTTCAGGTGCAGGCAGATGTTCACGGTGGTGGACCGGCTTCCCTTGCTCTGGTCTGTGCGATCCCAAACTCTGAGTACTTCGAAGTTCTCGTTCCTGAACCCGTTCTGCCGGACGCCACCCTGCGTGGCCCCATTCTTCCCGACAGTGACGGATGGGTGTACCCGGAAGAAGTACCGGGAATCGGATGGGATCCGAATCCGGAGATGCGTGTCCCGTGACGGCAGAGTCAGGGAATCCCGGCTGAGCGGACGTTTCCTGAAGTCTTGATCTCGTCAAATGCCCGTCTTTCTGTCCCTGATTCCGCTCTGCTGACAGAATGAAGTCAGCTCAATCGTTGTGTCAACTTCCTGACCTCGTCAAGATGGGCAGGATTGACGGACGGGTCTGTCTGACGGCAGATAACGCTGAGCAACTGCGGTCCGTCCGAAAGAGCGACAGATCGCTCAGGACGCACAGTATGGCATCGCGTAAGATTGGACCGTTTGAAGTCGAACGCCAGATTGGTGTGGGAGGCATGGGAATTGTCTACTCCGCCATCTATCCGGCGAAGCACAAACGCGTTGCGCTCAAAGTGCTGTCACCTGGACTGATGCAGGAGCCGAAGCTGCTGAAGCGATTTGAGCGCGAGATTGAAATCCTCAAGCGGCTCAATCATCCGAACATCGTTAAGTACTACGGCGGAGGACTCGAACGCGACCAGCGATATTACGCGATGGAATTCATCGATGGCGGTTCTCTGCTCGATGTCCTGAAGAAGAGAAAACGCCTGACATGGCAACAGGCTCTCGATGCCGGCCGCCAGATTGCTCAGGCGCTTGAGCACGCTCACAACGCAGGGATCATTCATCGTGATCTCAAACCGGCGAACCTGTTTCTGTCAAAGAAAGGTCGGCTGAAGCTCGGTGACTTTGGTATTGCTCGCGACACAGAAGCGACTGCACTTACTGCGGCTGGAAAGACTGTTGGAACCTATGCCTACATGGCGCCCGAACAGATTCAGGCGGGGATGGCGATCACGGGCCGCACTGACCTGTACGCACTCGGTTGCCTCATGTATGAGCTGATTGTTGGGGAGACTCCGTTTCAGTCGGAGAACCCAATGGACATGCTCATGCAGCATCTCAACGATGATCCGTACAATGTTGCCGAGACCGTGCCCGAGTGTCCGCCGCAACTGGACCTGCTGATTGAGCGACTGCTGGCCAAAGATCCGGAAGATCGTCCGTACGATGCTTTGGCCGTGCACACAGAACTCGGTGAGATTCGGGACGCGGAAAAGAACGGAACTCTGGAACCCACTCTGCCCCCGCGACGAAAGAAAAAGAAGGGCAACTCTTCGAAGTCAGTTGTGACCGAAGCCGGTGACAATGGTGACAGGCCAAAGAAGAAGAAAAAAAAGAAGAAGAAGAAAAACGATGGGCCATTTCATGAACAGGCATGGTTTCTGGTTACCTGCCTTGTAGCGCTGATAGGCGCCACCGTCTGGCTCATGTGGCCTCACGGAGAAGAGTGGTACGCGGAGCAATGGCGCGAAGGGATCAAAGGAGATGAGTACGCCAAGCGGGCTGCTCTGGAAGAACACATCGACGAATACCTCGTCCGTTTCGAAGACGGCAAGTACCGAGAAGAAGCGCTCGAACTTTCCGATCGATTTCACGCATACATCCTGGATGGTCAGCTCAAAAAGCTTGGGCGGCGAGGACGATCCTCTCCCATCAAGCCAGCATTTAAAGCTGAGTGTGTGAAGGCAGCCGGTCTTGAGGAAGAACAGGGACTTGTTTACGTGCCGGCCTGGGAAGGCAGACAGTCTTCCCAGCTCACGACAAATCCGCTTCCCGCAATGCAGGAATGGGAACGGCTTCACCAGCGAGGCCTCACTCTTAAGGCACGCATCGCAGAACTTAAAGAGTCCGGTAAAGCTGAGTCAGATGCTGATCGCGAACTGCTCGAATACGGGCAGCAGATTGGATGGCTGGTGGCCCTCTGTGCAGATCACCACGATCATTTTCGCAAGCTGTTTGTTCAGAGTGATCAGGCCGAACGGTTTGTCCGCAGACAGATGGAGAATGCTGAAGAACTATTTGCAGAGGACGAGGCCGATCGAACTGCGGCACGCGAAATCTGGAGTTACTTTGAGAGTGCTTTCGGAAGTGTTCAACGGTTCGATGAATTCACGGAGTACGCTCAGAAGCGGCTGAACGGTGAAGACGCGGCAGTGCCTGGTGCCGAAAGCCCGGAAGCGCCGGGCGAAGACGACAGCGAATAGCCGTCCATGAATCCGAATACCAGTTCCAGCCCATCGACCAAACCCGGCAGAAGGATTCTGCAGATCATTCTGCTGGTCTCTACTGCGCACGCTCTGGTGCACCTGCTGGAACAGTCTCTGGCGAGTGTTGAGGAAGTCATTACGGATTCGTTTGAGGAATCCGGCTGGTTGGGGCTGGCTCTGCGACTGCCCTATGGAATTGGAGCGGTGTTTGCCGGAATGCTGGCGGATCGATTCGGCTCAAAACGCATCCTCGTCGTGTATCTGCTCGGCGCTGGTGCAGTGGCAGCCAGTATTCACTGGACTTCGTCATCGTTGATGTGGCAGATGATGATGCTGGGATCGTTCGCCAGCATGTACCACCCGGCAGGGCTGGCATTGCTGGCGAATGAAACGACTCTGGAAAACCGTTCGCGTGCGCTCGGCATGCATGGTGTCTTTGGTTCACTGGGGATCGCAGCGGCTCCGTTTCTGGCCGGTGCCATGTTTTCGTTTCGCCCCGGTGACTGGCGCGGGTATTACCTGTTACTTGGGTGCGTCAGCATCGCAACGGGGATTGTGGTCTGGCTGTTGCTGAAGCCGACTCCCAAAGAGCTCCCGGTCGATTCTCCGAAGGATAAGGACACACACCCGACCGAGCAGCCCTCGTTTCAACTGGTACCGTACGCCTTATTGGTATCCGGTGCGGCACTCGGGGGAATGGTCTACAGCGGAACGATTCATTTTCTGCCCCGCTATCTCAACGAGGCAAAAGTCTTTGATCAGTTCGGAAGCGACCTTGATGAGAAAGCAATCGGCAACTATGCGGCTGCGCTTGCTCTGATTTGCGGAGCCGCAGGTCAATGGGTGGCCGGACGCCTTGCCAGGCCTGAGCGGCTGCCCGCGATGCTTTGCCTTGTTTATGCGGCCAATGTTCCGTTCCTGCTCTGGATGACAGTGGCAGACGGTCCTCTGCGTCTCGTGGCTGCCTGCCTGTGGGCGTTCTTCCACTTCATGAATCAGCCTGTTTACAACAGTCTGCTGCCCGAGTTTCTGTCGCCGCAGCGCCGCAGCAGCGGGTTTGGATTTAGTGCTGTGATGGGATTCGGAGTTGGTGCGCTGGGGCCACCTCTGTTCGGGCTGTTTGGAGGATTCGATTGGGGTTATCCCACAATGGCCGGGCTGGCTTTAATCGCTGCGTTGCTGCCGCTGCCGCTCGTGCATCGCCTCTCGAAGCAACAGCAGTAGATCAGAGCCACGCACCCAAGCTCTGGCGAGCGTAGCCACAGCAGGCCGGCAGCGAGCGGAGCGAAGTCCGGCGCCGCGAGTACCATGTTAGCTGCCGTCGCCAGACGGGGGCCCACCACGCTCCATTACTTCCGCAACCGCTGACTCACGGCTTCCGCACCACGCAGCGCTCGCAGCACATTGCCGCCCATCAACTTATGCACGTCACCTTTGGAGTGCCCGCGATTCAGCAGTTCCTGAGTAATCAGAGGGTAGGTCGAAACGTCTTCCAACTGCGTTGGCAGTCGTGGTACGCCATCGAAATCTGACCCGAGTCCCACGTGGTCGATACCCGCCACTTTGATGATGTGTTCGATGTGGTCGACAACATCGTGAATCGAACCGGGAGCCTTCTGGTCTTTTTCGGCCAGTTCCTCCGGAATGACATACCGCGAATAAAAATTCACCATCACGACACCGCCGTTGGTTTTCATTCTCTTCAGGACGTCATCAGGCACATTGCGGGGATGCGAGTTCAACGCTCGAGCGGACGAATGCGAAAAAATCACAGGCGCCCTGGTAACGTCCAGGCTGCGGTGCATGCATTTCGCGGAGACGTGTGAAAGATCGATCAGCATCCCCACGCGATTCATTTCCTGAATAACTTCTTTGCCGAACTCTGAGAGTCCATTGCAACGCGGATCGTCGGTCGCCGAATCAGCCCACTTCAGCGACTTTGAGTGGGTGAGCGTCATGTATCGGCAGCCTCGGTCATACAGCCGCTGGATATTGGCCAGTGACAGCTCGATGGAGTAACCGCCCTCGATCCCCATCATGCTGCCAATCTTTCCAGCCTTCACGATCCGCTCCAGATCGTCGGCCGTTCTGGCAAGTTCAAAGACATCCGGGTACCGTCGAATCATGGCATGCACCAGGTCAATCTGCTGCATTGTCTGAAGGAGTGCTGTCCCGGCATCGTTCGTGTCGGCCGGTACGTAGACTGACCAGAACTGTGCTTTGACGCCTCCTTCGCGCAGGCGATCAATGTCGGTGTGCAGCTTTGGCTGATGCTTTCGGATATCGAGCACATCGAACGAGGAACTGCCGATTTCACGCATCTGCCACGGCAGGTCATTGTGCCCGTCAAACAGAAATCCGGCTTCGTGCACTTTGCGGCCAGCTTCTGTAAGAACAACGGGTGTGCGCGAATCCTGGGCCTTGAGTGTGCTGCTAACAATCAGAACGGCGAAGACCACTGATACATGTTTCATTTTTAGCTCCGACAGAATGCACAACCGATGGGACATGAGACAGTTCGCAGCGCAGGCAAGGGGGCGATTCCCTCGCGGGTGCTGCGGTCAGTCGTCAGTTTATATGCTGCATCCAGGTGGACTAACCGGCCCATTCCTGCAGAGACTTCACCTGCAGTTCCGGCTGAGCAGACATGGCCTCCAGTGCATCCACAACGGCCAGACATCCGGGCAGTGTGGTTACGCACGGTACGCCGTGTGAAACAGAGGCAGCACGAATGCGGCCTTCGTCCGTACGAGCTCCCTTGCCGCTTGGGGTATTAAAGATGAACTGAATCTCCTGATTGGCCATCAGGTCCAGCAGGTTGGGGCGGCCTTCCTGCAGCTTGCGAACAGTTTCGACTTCGACACCGGCATCCTTCAGCGTCTGAGCTGTTCCCGAAGTAGCAACGATGTCGTAGCCCATGCCGCTGAGTCGTCGGGCGGGCTCAATCATCTTTTCCTTGGCCGCGGTGCTCATACTGATAAATACGCGACCTTTGCTGGGCAGGTTTGCTCCGGCAGCTGTCTGTGATTTTGCAAAGGACGTGGCAAAGTCTGCGTCAATGCCCATCACTTCGCCTGTGGACCGCATTTCCGGGCCAAGGACAATGTCGACTCCATGGAAACGACTGAATGGGAAGACACTCTCTTTGACAGAAGTGTACTCCGGAACGATTTCACCGGTGACTCCCTGTTCTTCCAGTGAAACGCCTGTCATGCACTTGGCGGCGATTCGAGCAAGCGATCGGCCGGTTGCTTTGGAAACAAAAGGAGATGTTCGGCTTGCTCGAGGATTCACTTCCAGAATGTAAACCGTGTATTCGTCTCCGTCTGCTTTAACGGCGTACTGAATATTCATCAGGCCGCAGACCTGCAGTTCTTTCGCCAGCGCCTGAGTGGCTGTGCGGATTTCGTCAAGGACTGAATCCGGCAGGCTGTGAGGAGGCAGGGCACAGGCCGAGTCACCCGAGTGGACGCCCGCTTCTTCGATGTGCTCCATGATGCCGCCAACCACGGTCACAGTTCCGTCGGACACAGCGTCCACATCGACTTCAATCGCGTCCTCCAGAAACTTGTCGATCAGAACCGGCTTATCCGGTGAGACATCGACGGCTTCCGTCATGTAACGCACCAGGGAAGTCTGGTCGTAGCAGATCTCCATCGCACGCCCGCCGAGAACGTAACTCGGGCGAACGAGCACGGGGAAGCCGATTCGTTCGGCGGCGGATCGAGCAGCCTCTGTATTGGTCGCAATGCCGTTGGGTGGTTGACGCAGGTCCAGTTTTTCGAGGATCGCCTGGAATCGTTCACGGTCCTCCGCAGCGTCAATCATGTCCGGAGATGTTCCGATGATGTTGACGCCGGCTGCTTCGAGCCCGCGTGCCAGATTCAGAGGCGTCTGGCCACCGAACTGAACGATGACGCCATCCGGGTCCATTCGGTCGCAGATGTTGAGTACATCTTCCGTGGTCAGTGGTTCGAAGAACAAATAGTCCGAGGTATCGTAGTCTGTCGAAACCGTTTCCGGATTAGAGTTGACCATGATGCTCTCGATGCCCAGTTCTTCCAGGGCAAACGCTGCCTGACAGCAGCAGTAATCGAATTCGATTCCCTGGCCGATGCGGTTTGGGCCGCCGCCCAGAATCATGATTCGCTTTTTGCCTTCTTCCTTGGCGGGCGTTTCGTCTTCCTGCTCGTATGTGGAATAGTAGTACGGCGTGTACGCTTCGAATTCGGCCGCACAGGTATCCACCTGCTTGAAGGTCGCGCGAATGCCCTTTTGGAGTCGGGTGCTGCGGACTTCGGCCTGAGAGGTGTCCCACCAGAACGCCAACTGAGCATCCGAGAATCCGTTCTGCTTCGCTCGACGCAGCAGTTCATCGGAAGCATCTTCCAGTCGACCGGCTGCTTTGATTTCCTGTTCGAGCTCAACCAGCTGTTCGAGGTTTCGCAGGAACCATGGATCGATGTCTGTGACTTCGTGGATTTCATCCAGAGTCATGCCGCTGAGGAATGCGTACCTCAGGTAGAACATTCGCTCATCGTTCGGAGTCGACAGGCGACCCATGATGTCGTCGCGAGCCGGCTGACGGTCCGTTCCCCAGAGATCCTTCTTTCCGCCGCCGAGGCCAAAGTGACCGATTTCCAGTCCGCGCAGTGCTTTCTGAAGTGACTCACGGAACGTTCGGCCAATCGCCATCGTTTCCCCAACAGACTTCATCTGAACAGTCAGTGTCGGGTCAGCTTCCGGAAACTTCTCGAAAGTCCACCGCGGAATCTTGGTCACGACGTAGTCAATCGTGGGTTCAAAGCAGGCGAGTGTTTCACGCGTGATGTCATTCGCGATTTCATTCAGCCGGTAGCCGACAGCCAGCTTGGCGGCGATCTTGGCGATCGGAAATCCGGTTGCTTTGGAAGCCAGTGCGCTGGAACGGCTGACACGGGGATTCATCTCAATGATCACCATTCGTCCGTTGTCAGGATTAATGGCGAACTGAACGTTTGAGCCTCCCGTTTCAACGCCGATTTCCCGCATGCAGGCCAGCGTGGCGTCTCGCATTCGCTGGTACTCTTTGTCGGTCAGAGTCTGAGCCGGAGCAACGGTGATGGAGTCTCCCGTGTGAACGCCCATGGGATCGAAGTTTTCAATGGCGCAGATGATGACCGCGTTGTCTGCGCAGTCACGCATCACTTCCATTTCGTATTCCTTCCACCCAAGGATGGATTCTTCCAGCAGAACTTCGCTGATCGGAGACAGAGCGAGTCCCTGGCGGACTTTGTCTTCGAACTCTTCCATGTTCCATGCGATGCCGCCGCCGGTTCCTCCGAGTGTAAAGCTGGCTCGGATGATGATCGGCAGGCCGATCTCTTTGACGGCTTCATTGGCTTCGTCCATGTTGTGGACGACTGAACTGCGAGGGACATCCATCCCGATCTTGACCATGGCTTCTTTGAAGCCTTCCCGCTCTTCGGCCTTCTTGATGACGTCTTCGCGAGCGCCGATCATTTCGCAGTTGTATTTTTCGAGCACCCCATTGCGGGCGAGGTCCATCGCCGTGTTCAGGCCCGTTTGTCCCCCCAGAGTGGGCAGCAGAGCACACGGGCGCTCTTTTTCGATGATCTTCTCCACGTACTGCCAGGTGATTGGCTCAATGTACGTGCTGTCCGCCGTTTCCGGGTCGGTCATGATGGTGGCCGGGTTGGAATTCACCAGCACCACTTCGTAACCCTCTTCGCGCAATGCTTTACACGCCTGAGTTCCGGAGTAGTCGAATTCGCAGGCCTGCCCAATGACGATGGGGCCGGAACCAATGATCAGAATTTTTTTGATGTCGTTGCGACGTGGCACGTGACGTTACCTTTGGTCTGACGAATCCTTCGTGACAGCACGATCCGTGTGTCAAAGTGCCCGGAACGTGGTCTGAGGGCACTGGGAGTGGAAGGGGGCGCAAAATTTCGAGCAGATTAGCAGCAATTCCGGGGCGTTCAAGAACTGCAGGTCACTGTGCTGATAATTCGCTCTCACGATAATTCGAGTCGCACTCCCGGAAGCCGACGGACAGTCGAAAGTCGGTCCGAAACACTCTAAATTGCCTTCTCCGAGTTTCGAAACTTCCCTCAGGACGGCAGTAGTGCCTCAAAAGCTGATAATCGACGCGGATCCGGGCATTGGTGATGCACTGGCTGTTGTGACGGCGCTCGTGGATCCGTCCGCCGAAGTGATCGGGCTGACAGCAGTGCCTGGAGCTGTCGCCGGGCACCAGGCCACCCGGAATCTGCAGTTTTTGACCGATCTGCTGGATCCTATCAAACATCCCAGAATCGGGCAGTCTGAGGGAGCTGCGTACGCAGGTGATGAGTATTCCTTCGGGCACGCCCGCGCCAGCGGAATTCAGGGCCTGGGCGATCTGGAATTTGACATCTTCGATCTGGCTAATCGTCGCGAGTCAGCAAAGCTCATCGTGGATCTCGCTCAGGAGTTTCCTCAGGAAGTCCGCGTCCTGACGCTCGGACCGCTGACCAACCTTGCCAGTGCACTCGAACTCAACCCGGACCTGCCTCAGCGACTGGACGGAGTGGTCTGCCTCGGCGGTACCGATGGCTGTCCCGGTGACATCTCTGCAGTATCAGAGTTCAACATCGGCAGCGATCCGGAATCCGCTGCCATGGTCTTCGCCTCAGAGATCCCGTTGACGCTGGTTCCGTTAAATGTCAGTTCACGCTGCGTGCTGACGTTTGAGGATGTCAACGCACTGACGGATCTTATCGAAGACTCCGCAAACGGCCGGACGCTGGCAGACCTTCTTCAATATTCTCTGCGGGCTCACCGCGAACAGGCCTGCGAAGGACTGATCCTCTCCGAACTGGCCGCCCTGGTGGTGGCTTTGCGAGCCGAATCGTATTCCATCGAAGCTGTCAGATGTGCGGTAGAAACCTCCGGCACACTGACGCGCGGAATGACGGTCATTGATCGTCGCTCAGGGTTCACCGGTCAGTCCAACCTGGACATTGTCTCATCCATCGATCACCACGGTGTGGTTGATTATTTTTCCCGGAGTCTGAAACGGGCTTCGGGGACTGGTCAGTCACGTGACTGATCGCCTTCTTCCTCACTCTCTCTTCCGGAGTCAACTCATGAGTCTCACCCTGCGGCTGCTGGCCACAACACTCATTCTGTTCGCTGTCTGTGATTCGGCAAGCGCAGAGGACTGGACTCGATTCCGCGGACCAAACGGTCAGGGGATCTCGTCAGAGAAGAATCTGCCGCTGAAGTGGTCTGAGGATGAGAACATTGTCTGGAAGACGCCCATCAGCGGAACTGGCTGGTCCTCTCCCATCATCCACGGTGATCACATCTTCATGACGTCTGCAGAGGATGACGGTGCGTCCTGTCGCGTCATCTGCGTGAACAGAACGAGTGGCAAGGTGCTTTGGAATGAAGAAGTTCATCGCCAGGAGCCAGGAGCCAAACGCAGACAGAACTCTTATGCGACTCCGACACCCGTCACGGATGGTAAACAGGTTTACGCCGTTTTTTATGATGGAACAGTTGTTGCCGTGGACTTCACCGGCAAACGCGTCTGGAAGAATCAGGAAGTGAAGTTCTTCAGTCTGCACGGACTGGGAGCATCTCCGGTTCTCGCGGACGGCCAGCTGATTATGGCGTTCGATGGCAGCAGCCGCGACGACCAGGCCACCGGATGGAAGAAGCCATGGAAGCAAGCCGTTGTACTGGCTCTGGACACAAAGGACGGGTCGGTTCGCTGGAAAGGCCACCGAGGTGAATCGCGTGTCGGTCACGTTACTCCAATCCTCGTGGAAGACGGCAAGCTGCTGGTGAGTGCCGGAGGCGATCGCGTTCAGGGATTCGACGTCAAGACCGGGAAGCGGATCTGGTCGATCTACAGCCAGGGCGAAGGGGTAACGCCGTCTCCGGTTGTAGGCGGTGGTCTCATCTATACTTCGTCCGGGTTTGAGGCGCCCACTCTGCGAGCCATCAGACTCGGTGGAGAAGGAGATGTCACCGAGTCGCACATTGCATGGGAACAAACCAAAGGCGTTTCGGCGCTGGCATCACTGCTGTACATCAAACCCTACGTCTACACGATCACACGCAGCAACATCCTGCACTGCCTCGATGCGGGCACGGGTGAAATCGTCTGGATGCAGCGACTCACGGGTGTGCACTCCGCGTCGCCCGTTTATGCGGATGGGCGGATCTATGTGTTGTCCGAGGAGGGAGTAACACTCGTCCTCAAACCCGGTGACAAGTACGAAGAGATTGCGTCGAACAAACTGGAAGGCAATTACCTTGCATCAATGGCAGTTTCCCGGGGGCAATTCTTCATACGCTCTGCGGATCACCTGTACTGCATCGGAGCGAAATAAGGTCCCTGCAGATCACAACCAGTTGACTGCCCGATCACCAGCCTGCAACGCAGGCACGGGCGGCAGCTGCGGCTCCGTCAGGATTCTCCACGCCATCGCCATCTGAGCGGCAGTGTGCAGGCACATTTCAAGTCACGCTCAGTTTCCCGTCTGCCAGACGCCACACACCAGAAAGCAAATTCATGTCCGGCCAGCCTCTCCAGTCCAAAACAGTATGGGTCACCGGTTCTTCTCGAGGCCTCGGCAAAGTGATGGCTGAGGAATTGGCCCGCCTCGGCGCACGCGTGGCCGTTCACGGCAGTCGACCGGACAGCCCGAAGACCTTTGACGAAGGCGGCACCATGGTAGAACTCGCTGCTGAGATTGCCTCAGGTACAGGTTCAGAAGTGATGGCAACATGGGGCGACGTCACTTGCGAAGATGAGATGAAACGCGTGGCGGAAGAGATTCGTCAGCAAGTACGTGAACGGCTCTCTACGCATGCTTTTCCTCGTATCATCGAGTTCGTCGATGAGCTGCCCAAAACGCCCAGCGGCAAGATTCAGCGCTTCAAACTGCGTGCTC
>CAJWGB010000002.1 GCA_913031625.1 uncultured Planctomycetaceae bacterium
TGTATTCGCATGATGTCTTTCTGCTCCAGCCAGTGCTGATTGATGATACGAACGTTTGAATTCGGTAAACTTGAGACCATGAGCGGTACTCACTACGACAACCTTGTCTGAAGATTGAATATGTCCCGCCTTAATCAGTTTTTCCGTCGCTGCCAGGGCGACACCTGTATGTGGGCAATTATACATTCCCGTTTTATCGGCTCGAGCAACCGAGTCTGCCAGTTCATGTTCACTGGCTTGTTCAACCATGCCGTCGGTTTGTTTGAGAACTCGAATGGCGCGGTGGATACTTACCGGATTACCGATTTGAATCGCGCTGGCGGCTGTCGTTTTGGCGGTCATAGGTTCGAAGTTCTCAAAGCCTTTCTTATAAGCCTGAAAAAGTGGGTTGGCGTGTTCGGCTTGTGCGACACATAGTCTCGGTAGCCGGTCGATCAGTCCCAAATCACGCATAAGCATTAGACCTTTGCCGAGGGCGTACACGTTTCCTAGATTACCACCTGGAATAACAATCCAGTCCGGCACTTCCCAATCGAACTGCTGCACGATTTCCTGGACACGAGCATTCAGGCGAATGTACTCCGGAGCGCGGCCACCAGGGATCAGTAATCCGTCGTAGGTGGCGACATCCACAGAATCGAAGTCTGCGTTGAGTGCAAAGTTATGTCCGGGTTTTTCGCTGTAGGTCTGATCTCCTTCAAAGTCGTGGACGGCCGTCCGGATTGTGTCACCCGCCGACTTGTCGGGACAGACAACATCCACGTCGACTCCAAGGGTCAGCAGCGTCTGAAAGGGAACCATGATTTCGTAGTCTTCCACGAAATCGCCAGCCAGAAACAACACTCGAGGCATTAGTAATCCAGTCTTAGTTTCATCAGAGGCAGCCGGAACACTGTCTCTGCTGCATCTCAGGTCAAAAGTCGACCACGCACGGCGCGTGATCTCAGTCCAGTCGCAGCAGTTTGCTGCGGGTTCGTACGAACAGTGCTCCGTCAGCGATGGCCGGTGTTCCAAGGATAGAGTCACCCATGTCATTGACCGCCAGAACGTCGGGTTCCGGGCCTTCCTTCATGACGACAATCCGACCGTTCTCGCTGGCGGCGTACACCTTGCCGTCTCCATAGATGGGAGACGCAAAGTAGTCACCCTCGTTGCGGATACGCGCCGGCCCGAATACCTGTTCCCCGTTTCCGGCCTGGAAGCAGGTGGCGATCCCTCCGCATTTAATGAGCAGCATGCGATCGTTAATCACGAGTGGAGAGACGATATGGTCTGTGTGCTTCGTTGGTTTTTTCCAGAGTACGTGTGTGTCTGTTACATCACCTCGTCCGCCCGCTTTGACGGCAAGGATGTATTCCTGAGCTGGATTCTCTGCGTCGTAGGAAGCTCCGGCGAAGTTGTCCCCATGCAGAAATGCGATGTCCAGTTCTTCGCCCTCGAGGTCGCCGTCTTTGTCCAGGTCGCCGCGTCCGAATGTCTTCTGGAAGAACGCATAGGGGACTTTGCGTTTGCCAACAAAGGCCTGTACTTCATCGCGTGTGAGTTTGTCGTCGTTGTTTCCGGTCTCGGCGCGATCCACACTGGCGAGCCATTGATTGGCAATGCCTCCACTTTGTAGAGAAATGTAGATGGTGTCTCCATGGGCAACCGGAGTGGTCTTAATGTTTCGGAGGAGCGTGCGTGCCTGCCAGAGCCGCTTCCCGGTTTTCGGGTCATAGCCGACCAGCAGACCGGTTCCTCCAACGACAATCTCATCACCGTGATCCGTGCTGCAGATCACGGGGTGAGAGTAATTGACGGCCATGTCGTTGCGATCGTCTTTCCAGATCTGACGCCCCGTCTTCCTGTCGAACGCATAGAACGCCGGGTACAGGTCATCATCCTGGCAGAACAGAACCATGTCTTTGTACAGCACAGGTGACATGCCCGCGCCCCACTTGAAGACGAAGTAGGGAATCGGCAGTTCTTTGTGCCAGACATCTGCGCCCGTCCTGGCGTCGACTGCGACCAGCCCGAGGGTCCAGAAATAGAAGTAGACGCGTTCGGAGTCTGCGGCTGCAGTCGTGGCCGCATAACTGTTGCTCTTGTGGATCTCGTCGATGTCCCCGATTGGCCACAGCCGTTCCCACAGTTTTTTCCCGGACGTCATGTCGTAGGCATACAGTCCAATATGCGTTTCATTGACTACGGCCGACGTAATGACTCTGCCCGCAGCTACAACCGGACAGCCAATGCCGTCTCCGAGATCCGCTGACCAGGTGACGTTTTCAGTGTCAGAAAACGTAGTCGGTAACGGACGGGCGTCTGTTGAGATGCCCGTACAGTTGGGCCCTCGAAATTGCGGCCAGTCGCCGGCGACTGAGATGCTGGCTGTCAGCAGGATACACACGAGAGCAGTGAAGCGCGTCATTTGGAACCTCCTCAGGATTGTGTGGAGTATTCATGTTGGCGACTTTGTTGCGGTTTTGGAAATCATTCCGCAAATGACTTCTGTCATCGCTGCAATTCAGGCAGGACAGCGGACCTCAGAATCACTTCGCGATCCATGAAGAAGGACCGGTCGTGTTTTGTATCGCGCCCCGTCGGAAATCTCAGAAATTGACGAGGTCGTCGCAACAATTCCCGTGGTGTTGACAGGAAATTGGGGAATCATCTGGCCGGATGCTGGATGAAAACACTCTGGGGCGGTGCGGCTGAATCTGGAGAGTTTTGTTCTCCAGAATTGCCGGTGACTCTTGATGACTCAGGGGCCGCGTTTCATTTGCGTGCACAGTGATTCGGGTAGAGTTGCCCTCCGTCGTGGCGTGCCTGTCGCGACAGATGCTGATCGCACACAGCTGTGTGAGCTAAGAGCATCTTATGGCGAACGTAATCAGTGCGCCGACCTGGTCCGGGCAGATTCATTCATCGATTGACCGCGTGCACAGGAAGTTTCTGAAACCTGCCTGCTTATGGAATTCCTGAGTTTGAGTTCGTCGCGTTGCAGGTGTACCTCAGTGACCACAAATGGTTCGGTAACTGGGCAGGAACGATGTTTGTCGGTAGAATCAAGAGCTAATCCCCTCATGCTGTAAGAGCTAGCAGCATTGGTTAGGATTCTGACAGTTTGTCTGCTGATCGCCCCATCGGTCGTGTTTGGAATGCGGTCTTTGGACGAAGCTGACTCGGAGAAGACACCTAAGGAGCTGGTTGGAGAAGCCTTTCAACTCCTGAGCACTGACGCCTCGGCTGCTGCGCGGCGAGCCATTGAGCTGCTTGAATCGGATATCGAATTCCAGCCGAAACGAATCGCTACTTTGTCGTGGATTGCCGGCAGCGGACTTACGATTTCCGGGGAGCCCCGCGAAGCGATGGGATATCTGGACAGAGCTGAGGCCACCTTTCAGGAGTACCACGAAAAGTCGATGGTGCTTTGGGTGATGCGATATAAAGCAGCCGCACACAGCGAGCTATATGAGTTTGAGAAAGGAAAAGCGGCCGCGCAGCGTGGACTAAAGCTGGCTCGAGAGACGGGGGCCAGCACATTCTTTCGGGCACGTCTGTTCAATGAACTCGGCAACAATCACCTTGGAGCGGGTGAGTTTTCAGAAGCAGCTAAGGCATACACCCAGGGCCTCAAACTGGCTGGCCCTCGAAACGGACAGTTAAGAGATGTGTTGTTGACCAACATGAGCAGACTACTGACAAAGTTGTCTATGGGTGAGGACGCTGTGGATACTCTGCAGGCGGTCCTGAAGCAAGCTCAGGAGTATGGCCGGCCTCAGATCTGTGTGGTTGCCCATCTCAACCTTGGGCTGGCGTGGTCACTCAGCAAGCCCGAGACAGCGGAGCAGGAATTCAGGCTGGCCATTTCTGAGTCCAACGGTCGCTTTCCGCTCGAAGAAGCTCGTGCCGGACTTGAGCTTGGGGAACTGCTGCGAAAACGCGGACAGTATCAGGCAGCGAAGACTGTTCTGACGTGCGCGTTGCAGCAGTGGGAACAGATCGGCAACGAAAGTCAGGAGGCACGTGCGCGAGAAATGGAACGTCTTGAGGCTCCGACCACGATACAGGATCTACGGTTGCAGCTTGAAGTTGCCACCAGGGCAGAGAATCTGTCACGACAGCAACAGGTTCTTAAAGAGATTATGGCGCTGGCGAAAGAAGCGGGTGACATGCAGGCTGAGCTTGAGGCGGCTCGAGCACTTAATCAGGTTCAGGCGATATTGTGGCAGAATTCGGTAGATGATATGGCGAGCGCGCGGGCAGAGATGAATCACCTGTCGACTGTGCGAAAACTGTATGACGCCCGAATCCAGCAGCATGCGCAGCAACAGAAACTCAATGCTCAAAACAGCAAGCTGATTCAGCTTGCTGCTGGGATTGGAATTGCCGGTCTATTGGCTTTCTTCTGCTACCGAATTGCCCAAAGTCGCGCTAAGGCATTGACGGAACTCAAGACTGCACAGGCTCAGATTCGTCAGCAGGAACAGGTTCAGGCTGCCATCGAACGCAGTCTGCTGGAGAAACAGAAAGAAGACAGTGTGGCGGCAATGGCGCGAGGCGTCGCGCATGACTTCAACAATCTCCTGACAGGAATTTCTGCGCTTGCTGAGCTGGGCGAGTTCGCAGATGACGAATCACAGAAGAATCAAAACTTCCATGAAATCTCAGGCGTCGTCGATCAGGCGGCCGCGCTGACGGCTCAGTTGAGTCAGTACGTTGGCTATCGCACGGGCACTTCACAGAGTTGTTGTGTCACGGATGTCGTGGCGACTGGAAGCGGAATGCTGAAGGCGTTGACAAGAGGCGAGCAGGAGTTGCTTGTGGACACGAGCGATGAGAACCTCCTTGTTCTGCTCAGCAGCTCAGAGCTCAGCCAGGTTCTGGTTAACCTCGTGATGAACAGTGTGGAAGCTTCTGCCCCCGGAAATCGAATTCGGATTACCACCTCCCGATTAGAACTCAGTGAGGCAGACTTCAAACAGATGCATACCGGCTCCGGGACTACGGAAGGCGCATTTTGCTGCCTGAAGGTCGCGGACAATGGACACGGAATCTCTGACGAAATGAAACAGCGGATTTTTGACCCGTATGTTTCGTCCAGGACAATGGGGCGCGGGCTCGGACTGTCGACTGTGCTGGGGATCGTGAGGAAGGCCCAGGGAGCGATTCAGGTCGAATCAGATTCAGGCGGTACTGCGATCATGGTTTGTCTGCCCGAAGCAAGTGAGGAAGAAGCTGCAGCCGTGGGCAGTCCGCTGGACCATGAGACTTCTCGGAGAATCTGCACTGCTCTGTACGTTGATGATGATGATCTGGTCCGAACTACGAGTGTCGCAGCGTTTGAAAACCAGGGACTTCGGATTCTGTCCGCGGCGAATTCGGAAGAAGCCGAACACATCCTCCTTAAAGAGGGGGCACGGATCGAGTGCCTCGTTACAGACTATTCGATGCCCCCCGGTGAATCAGGAGCGTGGCTGGCAAAGAGAGCGCAGGAACTTATTCCGGGAATCCCAGTGATCCTGTGCACAGGCTTTGTTGACGATATTGCAGTCGATGACGATCGGTTTGCGCAGGTGATGTCAAAACCGTACGAAGCCGTTCAGCTGGCGGATGAAATCCGCAGAGAGGTCACCAGAGTCCTCCATGAGGCGGAGGACACCGACGAGGATGAAACCCTGGAAGATACGGAAAGCCTCGAAGTCGCCTGAGTTCACGCTTCGGGTTACCAGCCTGTCACTCGTTGTCTCACTCCGAGTCGCAACAGATCTCTGAGATGCGTTCTGGCAGGATGCTGCAAAAGTCACACTGACCGGGATTTGAAGTGACGTTGCCCCCCCACATCGCAGCGGAAGTGCGCAAGCACTCCGGCCGAAGAGCCCTCCGCGGTTTCAGATTCAATCAGTGCAGTTGTTCTCTGCAACACCGCAGCGAAAAACATCACTGCCGTCACTGCAGCTTCGACAACACCAGGTTCAATTGCAGTGATTTAACAGACAAGAACCTACTTTGCAGCGTCCTGCTGGTACGCCTCAGTCAGGCGATACTGCGGGTTTTCGTTTAGCCATGAGTTGAGCCGACCAGTCAGGCTCACCGCCTGAGGAATAAAGTCGAGGGCCTGTTGAAGCCGTTCGTCTGGTTCCGCGCAGCTGAAGCGAAGGAACCCAGCTCCAGCGTCCCCGAAACACTCACCGCCAAGGCACGCGATTCCAAAATCATCATCAGCGCCGTTCAGGAGGTACAGGGCGAGACCGTGACTGGTGACCCCCAGTTGATTGCAGAGTTCAGTGACTCGCGGGAAGACGTAAAACGTGCCGGTGGGATCGAGAGAATGAATTCCGTCCAGGGCATTGAGACCGTCGGTCAGCAGTTCTACTTTCCGGCGAAACTTCTGCATGACCTCATCGCGTTCCTCAGTGTCATGTTCCAGAGCTGCTTTCCCTGCGAGCTGGACAAGTGGTGGGGTACAGGAAATCGACGTGTTGATCATCAGGCTGATGGCCTCGATGATTTCCGGAGACGAAATACAGAATCCCAGCCGCCACCCGCTCATGCTGTATGACTTGCTGAACGTGTAAGCAGCCACAGTCTGGCTGAGCATGTCCGGTTGTGCGGCCAGCGTTTGATGGCGGCCGTTCCAGACCATGTGGCAATAAGGTTCATCACTCAAAACGGCGATGTCTTTGCCTCGGATCAGGTCAGCGATCTGCCGCAGGTCCTCTGCGGTGGTGACGCCCCCCGTCGGATTGTGTGGCGAATTCAGGAAGATGGCTTTGGGAGACGGGTCATTTTCCAGGAAGTCTCTGACGTCGGCTGCCTGAGGTCGGAACTCATTTTCCTGAGTGAGTGGCTTGAGCACCATTCGGGCGCCTCGACGCCAGATGTTGGGAGGGTAGGTTGGGAAGTGCGGGCTGAAGACGAGTACTCCATCACCTTCATTCAGAAATGCTTCGCAGAAGAACTGCTCGAAGATCTTAGCGCCCGGGCCCACGGCAATGTTCTCGGGGCCGGCCGGGATGCCGAATTCCTGCGACACGAATTGAGCGGCCGCTTCGCGAAACTCAGGAATGCCGGGTGATGGACAATAGTGGGACACGTTGTCCTCAATTGCCCGCAGCCCGGTCTGTCGCGCAGACGCCGGGCTGTCGAATGGACTGTCTCCGATTTCCAGTTCGACCACATCCTTGCCAGTGGCTTTCAACTGTTTGGCCATCGCGAGAACGGTGAAGGCGGATTCGGCGGTCAGTGACTTTGCAAACTGGCTCAATTCGGGCATCGGGGCACACAGGGATTAAGGGTGAAGTGATTGGCAGATGTTAACGTCGTGCAGGAATTCTGGAACGTTGCAGCGTTGCGATTGCCTCCGTGTTGCTGTGTGACCTCTGTCGTGATTCACATCGCTGCAGTCCACCACAGAGCTAAATGTGGCTGGTCCGCGCTGGAATTCCAGGCGGGGAGAACCCGGCAATAGTGATTCGGTGAACCGTGGGTGACCTGACCAGGACCGATGCCAATCCTGAATGCGCGCAAATCGGCGGATCACGCTTTCCGCAAGGCGACTTCGGGTGCCGCTGGGCGCCCAAAAACAGCTTTTCGCCAGTCGAAACACTGAGTGGCAAACTTTGCGTTCCCAGGTTCCGTGAAGGGCCACAAAACGGATAATCCGGTTAACAATTGGTCGAGATTAGCCCGATTCGTGAGTATTCTGCCAGCAGATCGTGAGGATCGCCCATTTGACCAGAATTGCGTCAGTAAGCAGGGATCCGCGTCCCGAGAAGCAAGATGACTGAACAACAGCTCAATAAATTCAGCAGCCGAATTACTCAGCCGCCCTCTCAGGGGGCTTCTCAGGCCATGCTCTATGCAACTGGCCTGCAGCCGGACGACCTCAATAAAGGTCAGGTCGGTATTTCGAGCGTGTGGTACGAAGGCAACCCGTGCAATATGCACCTGTTGGACCTTGCTGCCAAAGTCAAAGAGGGTGTGGACGCGGCCGGGCTGCTGGGGATGCGATTCAACACCATCGGCGTGTCGGACGGCATGTCGATGGGAACCGAAGGGATGTCCTTCTCGCTGCAGTCTCGTGATCTGATTGCGGACAGCATCGAAACCGTCATGGGTGGACAGTGGTACGACGCAAATATCTCGCTGCCTGGTTGCGACAAAAACATGCCCGGCTGTGTGATGGCCATGGGCCGAGTGAACCGACCTTCGATCATGGTCTACGGTGGCACTATTCGGGCAGGTTGCGGGCTTGATGGAGCCAAACTGGACATCGTGTCGGCCTTCCAGTCTTACGGTCAGTATCTGGCTGAAAGTATCACTGAAGAAGAACGAGCGGGAATCGTTCGCAAGAGCTGCCCGGGTGCAGGTGCCTGCGGCGGGATGTACACGGCCAATACAATGGCGTCTGCGATTGAGACGCTGGGTATGAGCCTGCCTTACAGTTCATCGATTCCTGCCGAAGATCCCGGGAAGCTGGAAGAATGTTTTGCAGCAGGTGCTGCGATTCGCGTGCTGCTGGAAAAAGACATTAAGCCTCGCGACATCATGACGCGTGATGCGTTTGAGAATGCGATGGTCGTTGTGATGGCGCTCGGTGGTTCCACCAATGCCGTCCTGCACCTCATTGCGATGGCGCGTGCTGTTGAAGTTGATCTGACGATTGATGACTTCCAGGCCGTAAGTGATCGGATCCCATACATCGCGGATCTCAAGCCGAGTGGTCGATTCGTCATGGAAGACCTGCATGAGATCGGTGGAACTCCTGCCGTCCTGAAGTACCTGCTTGAGAAAGGACTTTTGAAGGGCGACTGTATGACGGTCACGGGGAAGACACTCTCCGAAAATGTGGCAGACCTGCCTGGGCTCAGTGAGGGGCAGGAAATCATTCAGCCGGTGGAGCAGCCGATTAAAGCGACTGGTCATCTGCGTGTGCTGCGAGGCAACGTTGCCACCGAGGGCGCGATCGCCAAGATCACGGGCAAGGAAGGATTGGTCTTCAATGGCCCGGCTCGCTGCTATGACTCTGAAGAAGACATGTTGAAGGGACTTGAGGACAAGGAGATTCAGAAGGGTGATGTGGTTATCATCCGTTACGAAGGTCCTCAGGGTGGTCCTGGCATGCCGGAAATGCTGACACCGACTTCAGCCATTATGGGAGCCGGGCTTGGCTCGGATGTGGCATTGATGACGGACGGCCGTTTCAGCGGCGGATCACACGGATTTATTGTGGGGCACATTACTCCGGAAGCTCAGGTCGGTGGCACGATCGCACTGATTCAAAACGGGGATCAGGTGACCGTTGATGCGGAATCAAACGAGATCAATGTTGATCTGACGGATGAAGAACTGCAGTCGCGCAGGCAGCAGTGGGAAGCACCTCCATTTAAGGCCACTCGGGGGACGCTTTACAAGTACATCAAAACGGTGAAGAGTGCATCGGAGGGGTGTGTGACAGATGAATAACATCTGTTATGCCAGAATTCGCTCATGCGAATCGTAAGGACGTTTTTCCGAGGCAGCGACTGAAATGGCAAAACAAGAAACGCAAAAAGCCACTCGAACCTCACAGGGTGGTTTTATGATCTGGCACGGAATGACATGTTCCGGTCTGTGGCGCTTTATGCGTTCGCGCCCGCTGCTGCACTGGTCCAGACTGCACCGGATTCTCAGTCTTCCATTTTCTGCCGTGTACAACTCTGCCATGAAGCTGGTGGAAGGAATGCTCTACGGCCGAAAGGTTCGCGAAACGAAGATCGAGCACCCACCCGTGTTTGTGATCGGGTATTGGCGAAGTGGCACGACATTCCTGCAGAACCTGCTCAGTCGAGATCCGCAGTTTCAGCATCTGGGACTCTATCGCGCATTATTCCCGTGGCATTTTCTGCTGACAGAAAAACTGGTCACCAGACTTACAGCAAAGCTGCTTCCCACTAATCGCCCGATGGACAACATTAATGTTCACTGGGACTCACCGCAGGAAGACGATCTTCCGCTGTGTATCATGAGCCTGCTGTCGCCCATTCATCTGCTTGTGCGACCGCACGATCAGGGAACCTTCTGGCGAACGCTCGACTTCGACAAACTTCCGGCAGAAGAAGTCAGCCGGTGGAAGAACTCTCTGTCCCTGCTGATGAAGAAGCTGACGTTTGCTTCCGGCAAGCGGATCATGATGAAGTCGCCGTACCATCTGTTCCACGTCCCAACGCTGCTTGAGATGTATCCGGACGCACGCATCCTCTACATCCACCGCAACCCTTACAACGTCTTCCGCTCAACCATGCACCTGCGACGGCGGATGATCGAAGAGAACACGTTGGGGCGCTTAATCATGGACGGTTCTGAGGAAGCCGTGATTGGTTCCTATCGGCTTGGCTTCGAGCATTATGAGAAGACCAAACACATGATCCCGGAAGGGCATCATCACGCGATCTGCTACGAGGATCTCGAAAAAGATCCCATTGGCGTGCTGCGTGGCGCTTACGAAGGACTGAGTCTGCCTGGGTTTGAAAACCTTGAACAGGCCCTTTTACCTGAAGTGGAATCGCTGAAGCGATACAAGAAGAATGTCTTTGACGACGATCCGTACTGGGTGAACAAGGTCTATGAAGACCTTAAGGATATCTTTGAGCAATACGGGTACGAACGCCCGGAAGTTGCCGGCGGAGACGCAACGGACTCCGACGGCGCAACGGCTGCTGAAGACGCCGCCGTCGTTGAGACACCTGCGGAATCAAAAAAAGAATCGCCTTCTGAGCCCAATGCTGCTTCTGCGTAGCGCGACGCAGGTCTGCCTATGAATTCGGCTCGAAGTCATCGCCCGCTGGTCGTCATCAATGTCGTCGGTCTGACATGGGACATGCTGGGCCCACAGACTCCCCACCTCAACGCATTGATGCAAACGGGTTTTGGCAGACCCATGCAGACTGTTCTGCCTGCCGTTACCTGTACTGTTCAGGCTTCTATGCTCACGGGACTGAATCCTGCAGAGCATGGGATTGTTGCCAATGGATGGTACTTCCGAGATCTCTCAGAGATTATGTTCTGGAAACAGTCGAATCACCTGATCGAAGGTGAACGTGTCTTTCAGACAGCAAAGTTGCGGGATGCTCAGCATTCAACTGCCAAAATGTTCTGGTGGTATAACATGTACGCGGACGTGGACTGGTCTGTCACGCCACGGCCTTCGTATCCAGCTGATGGCCGCAAACTGCCGGATTCCTACAGCCACCCGCCTGAGCTGCGAGATGAACTGCAGAAGGATCTCGGACAGTTTCCTCTGTTCAATTTCTGGGGGCCGACGGCAGACATTAAGAGCAGTGCATGGATTGCTGATGCGAGCCTGCAGGTACTGAAACGTTACGCTCCATCGCTGCTGCTCGTCTATCTGCCGCACCTCGACTACAACCTGCAGCGAATTGGTCCGTCACACCCCGACATGGCAGAGGACATTCGACTTGTCGATGTTGAGGCCGGCAAGCTGATTGCAGGTGCTCAGGAACAGGATGCCGACGTACTGGTTGTTTCGGAGTACGGAATTACAGATGTGCAGCGTCCGATTCATATCAATCGGCATCTCCGCGAGGCTGGGCTGCTACAGGCGCGACGAGAACCGCTCGGCTGGGAAACTCTGGATGCAGGTGCGTCTGGTGCATTTGCTGTGGCTGATCACCAGGTCGCCCACATTTATGTTAGGGACCCGGGAAATGTACAGCGGGTCAGGAAACTGCTCGCCGGAATCGACGGGGTCGAAGCAGTGCTCGACGCAGAGGGGATCGCTTCAGCGGGCCTGAATCATGCTCGAAGTGGAGAACTGGTGGCGGTCAGTGCTCGAGACTCATGGTTTACCTACTATTTCTGGCAGGATGACAGCCTCGCACCGGACTACGCTCGAACGGTCGATATTCACCGTAAACCCGGTTATGACCCGGCAGAGTTGCTGGTGGACCCGACAATCCGGTTTCCAAAGCTGAGAGTTGCTCGGCGACTCGCACGAAAGCTCCTTGGATTCCGCTACTATATGGACCTGATTGGGCTGGATGCTTCGGTCGTTCGAGGCAGCCATGGACGTGTTCCGGAGCCCGATCGTATCGAATCTGACGGACCGGTGTGCCTGTGCAGCAATGCTCAGTTGGAGCGTGACGATATTCGGGTTACCGATATTCGGGACCTGATCCTGCGGCTGCAATTTGGGGGATGACGCTGGTCACATCAGAATTCCTCTATCAGAATGCTGGAGAACGCCGACCCTCGAACCAGACGAGGTGAGACGCCAATCAGGTCTGATCAGACATCTCGGCTGTCTGCAGTCGAATATGGGCTGGCGTAGTTTCGCCGGGCCATAAGTTGAGCGACCCTGTGTCGCATGGTTGAGTTGAAAGGGGAATGCCGTGGGGCGTGACTTTGACGATGACGATAATGACGAGGAAGAAGAAGACGACTTTGAGGAAGTGCTTTTTCAGGGAGCGATGTTTGGTCGCGAACCGGACCTGAAAAAGAACCCCCGGCTTGTCAACGCGGCGCGCCCTCCTGTCAAACGCATGATCTCTGACGGGCTCGCTCGTCGAGCACATATGATCGTGCTCGAACCCGCTCAGGGCCGTATCGCGATTCGCTTCGTGGTGGACGGCGTACCTTATCCGGCCGGAGCTGTTCCCGGGCAGCGTGGTGTCGCGATGATTCAGATGATCAAACTTCTGGCGGGATTGAATCCACAGGAACGGTCTGAGCCGCAGACCGGTGGTATCAACGCTGAATTTGATGACAAAAAATACGAGCTGATGATCGACACGACCGTGCTGAAGCCGGGTGTCGAGCGGCTGCGCATCCGTGTGGAAGACCCAAAGGTGTCATATCTGAAACCTTCAGATGTTGGCATGCCCGAGAATCTGATAAAGGACCTTCGCGAACACACGAATGAGGCGAGTGGAATTATTTTGGCCTGTGGTCCACCTGAAACCGGTGTGACATCGCTCTCAATCTGTGCACTGCACTGTGTCGACCCGTACCTGTACTCCGTTTACAACATGGCAGACGTTGGTAACCGGGAACTCACCAACGTCACGGACTTCGAGCCGGAAGAGGGGCATGACCTTGAGTTGAGTCTTGATCGCCTGATTCGGCGTGAAGCAGACATTATTTACTCGGGTGAGTTTCAGGATCCGTCGACCGTTCAGACCATTTTTGATTTCGCTGATCGACTTTGTTTTGTTGGTGAGATTCGTTCCGCCAATCCTGCCCAAGCGATTAAGCAACTGATCGAATGGGTCGGCGCTGACAAGGTTGCCCAGCATGTTCGTGGCATCCTGACTCAGAAACTGATTCGAACTCTTTGCGACGACTGCAAGCAGGCATTTCGTCCCAATCCGCAGTTGAAGCGACAGCTACAGCTGGATGAGGCAGTGAAGGTCCTGTATCGAGCTCCCGCTCCACCCGATCCGGAAGACGTGGAAGCTCCAACGATTGAGGAGCTCTGCGAAGATTGTGATGGTCTCCCGTACCATGGTCGCGCTGCCTGTTTCGAGTTTCTGAACATGACCGATGGGATGAAGGAGGTCGTCAGTAGTGGTGCTGACCCGGAGGCCATTCGTAAGCAGATGCACGACGAAAAGATGACCACAATTCAGCGTGATGCTGTTCGTCTGGTGGTTGAGGGTAAGACGTCGCTGGAGGAGGTGCAGCGGTCGTTCCGTCCTGCACGGAAGAAACGCGCCCCCAAACGTCGCCGCCGCTAGGACACGGAAGGAAGCAGGGTCCGTGTCAGTGACCAAATCAGAGACGTATTCAGAAACCGGGAACGCAGATACCACTGCTGTCTCTCGCGAGTATGAACTGCGACTGGCGACCTGGCAGAACCGGCTGAAGGACGTCCGTTCAACGGATCGGCTGTTCATGCAGCTGCGCGTGGCCGCTTTCGCAGCAATCGTGTTTACAGGGGTGGCGTGGCTGGGAGAAGTTGTTTCGTGGTACTGGGTTCTTCTGCCAATGAGTGCATTTGGCGTGCTTCTCCGGCTGCAAAATTCGGTTATCAGAAGACTTCAGCGGTCGATCGCAGCCGTCGGCTATTATGAAGCCGCTCTCCTGCGACTTCAGGGAGAATGGCGGTCCGTCCCGGCCGATGGGGCCGAATTCAGAGATGCTTTACATCCGTGGTCCGGAGACCTTGATGTCTTTGGGCCCGGTTCCATTTTTCAGCGAGTCAACCAGTGTCGCACCCAGCCGGGGCGTCGCAGGCTGGCGGAGTGGCTGACTACCGTTCCTGATGCAGACACTGCTCAGATGCGTCTTCGGGAGGCGGAGTCGCTTCGTGAACAACTCGATCTTCGAGAGAGTCTGGCTGTTATCAGTGATACTGCGGACTGGCGTGCGGCAGAGGCGACGATCCAGCTGTGGACGCAGGAATCAGCTTCGATCTATCCGAAATGGACGGTCTGGAGCGCTCGTGCAGTTGGCGTGGTTTCCGTGGTCGCGCTCGTGATGATGGTGCTGGGGATGGTGAATCCCCTGACGGTATTCATGTTGCTGCTTGTTCAGGGGCCATTCGTCTGGGTTAATCGAGATCGCGTTGCCAAAGTCATGCGACAGGTTGATTCCGTCGACAAGGCACTCAAACAACTGGCAGAAGTGACGGAGCAGTTTGAGACGTTTCCGCTGACGGAGAAGACACTGCAACAGCTGCAGTTGCGATTCACCGTGGGCGGAATCAACGCATCTGACTGTATCAGGCGTCTTAGTACGCTTATTCAATGGCAGAACAATGCTCTGCGGAATCAGTTCTTTATTCCTATGGCCTGGGCACTTGGATTGTTCGTGCACCTGCCATACCGAATCGACCGTTGGCGGGCTTCCTACGGTGACAAAGTAGCGGAGTGGATGGATGCGATTGCTTCACTGGAAGCAATCACCAGCATCTCCGGGTTCAGCTATGAAGAGAATGGCTGCCTGCCCGAGATCACTGATGAAAAAGTTTTGTTGACGGCCACTCAGCTGGGGCACCCACTCATTCCTGGTTCAGAATGTCGACTCAACGATGTCTCACTGACGGCCGAACAGCCGTTGATTCTGATCAGTGGGTCCAACATGTCGGGCAAGAGCACGCTTCTGCGTGCCATTGGTGCAAACCTGATTCTGGCATTTTGCGGGGCGCGTGTGCGTGCTGAGTCGTTCGTTGCTCATCCGTTTCAGCCGGGCACTGCCATGCGAGTCAGCGATTCACTGCAGGAAGGACGCTCACTGTTCTTCAGCGTGGTGCAGCGGTTGAAGTCGGTGGTGGATCTGACACGGCAGGACCGTCCCGTTCTGTTCCTGCTGGACGAAATTCTGTCCGGAACGAATTCACACGATCGACGCCGTGGTGCCGAAGCAGTCATTCACTCTCTTGTGGAGCATGGAGCCCTCGGTCTCGTAACCACCCATGATCTCGCGTTGACGCGAATCGTTGAGTCGATGGATGGCCGGGCAGTCAATAAGCACTTTCAGGACCACGTTGAGGACGGGCAGATGTCCTTCGACTACCAGCTGCGAGAAGGCGTGGTCGAACGCAGTAACGCTATTGAACTCATGCGGATGATGGGGCTTGATGTATAGTTGTCATCGCTGCACTGGCACAGCCGGTGGTTCTCTGTGAGATGCAGGACCGGCGTTGCCCTCTGCAGGAATCATGAACAGTACCTGTCAGTTGACAGGCAACTCCTGCTCAATAGATCTCGTACGATACGATGCCGTGCCGCTGAGCGCGACTGATTCGGTCGGTGGCGTGGAGGCCAGCCAGAATAAACTCCACACACGAGGCACGCACGGCAGCATTCTCGGACGCATTCAGTTCAAAGGCTCGATCCCAGACGGGAGGCACCCGCTGCAGCAGTTGCTCATAGTGCTGGCTGGGAAGCATGTCACCGACTTCGATCTTCACACCCTTGGCGAAGATTTCAGCGATCTCTTCCAGTCCGTGTTCTTCGACGTATTCTTCGAACACGGTCTTGATTGCCTCCGCGGTCACCGAATCCAGGACCTGTCTCTCATCCATTTGATGGCTGCTCATGAGATCCACTTCCAGCTTGCCGAGTGAAGACGAGTACAGGTGTCCCAGATCGCTGATTCGCGGCACGGCCGGAGTTTCTCCAAGGACAGCACCTCGTCGTCGCGCGCTGGCAATCATCGTGCGATAGTTAGCGATGCTGAATCGAGCACTCACTCCGGACGCCTGATCGATGAATCGACTTCTTCGTGCGGCTCGGCTGATTTCTTCAATGATCTGCTTCATGAAGAATGGCACGGTGACCGGGAATTCACCGTCCAGAGGCATGTCACACTCCTGCTCCATGATCTGGATTCCCAGATCGCGTTCCTCCGGATAGTGCGTGTGGATGATGCTGCCAATGCGATCCTTCAGCTGCGGGATCACTTTGCCACTGCGGTTGTAGGTTGAGGGATTCGCGGAAAACAGAATCATGACATCGATGTCGAACTGAACGGGAAACCCACGAATCTGTACATCGCGTTCTTCGAGAATATTGAACAACCCGACCTGGACCAGCTCATCCAGTTCCGGCAGTTCATTCATCGCAAAGATCCCCCGATGCAGGCGAGGGATCAGTCCAAAATGCAGAGCATCTTCCGTCGACATGCTCGCCCCGGCGGCCAGCTTTGCGGGGTCGATTTCGCCGATGATGTCAGCGAACTTGGTTCCGGGTGAGAGTCGTTCGGCGTACCGATCGTCGCGATGCCACCACGCAATGGGGACTTCTTCGTCCGGGGTGTCAGCGAGGAACGTCCTGGCTTGTTGAGTAATTGGCTTCAGGGGATCCTCGTGAACCGGACATCCGGGCAGATCGAGATAAGGAATCCGTTCATCAAGAAAAGCGGCCATCTGCCGCATCATTCGGCTCTTGCCCTGTCCCTTTTCGCCAAGGAAGAGGATGTCGTGCCCGGCCAGCATGGCAAGGCTGATTTCGGGAACGACGGTGTTCTCATACCCAAGGACCCCGGGAAACAACTCGTCTCCTGCAGCCAGAGCGCGCTGAAAGTTGGCGCGAATCTCCTCCTTCACAGTGCGAGATATCCAGTTGTTTTCTTTGAGCTGTGCGAGTGTTGTCGGTTGGGACATTGGGCGTAGCAGAAGGAAAGAGGACTGATAAGGGCAGGCCGCAGTCGAATGCAGCAGCCGAACAGGTGGCTCAAATCATCATAGTCGCCCGCTCCAGCATGTCGCGAACGATTTGAGAATCGGAATCATCGTCGAATGAAGTTTCAATCATGACTGCCGCCATTCGCGGGTCCGGAGTCTCCACTTTGACCATGTCTTTGAGCGTCGTCAGGATGAACTCCGCGTCGACGGCATCTGCCAGCTGGCTAACCGTCTGCAGATCTTCGGCAGAATAGTGATGATGGTCGGGGAAGAAGGCACACTCAGCGACATTTGCCTTTGCGTCCTGGCACGTTCTGACGAAAGCGTCCGGGTTGCCGATGGCAGCCATGACGACCACTCTGGATCCCGCAACTGCTGCAAGCGACTGTATGCGTCCGTCGCCAAACATGAGGCTGGTGGCCACAAACCGAGTGGAAAGGCAGCGGGCCGTCAGATCCGGTCCGAGATGTCGGATCTTCTGTTTGATATTGAATAAGTCTGATTCTGAAACCAGGTTAGTTCGCGTCAGCAGCGCAACGTCTGCTCGCTTTAGTTCTCCTTGCGGTTCTCTCAGCAGCCCCAGAGGCAGCAGGTGGCCGAAACCAAACGGGCAGGTGGCATCCAGCAGGACGATATTGAGATTCCGATGAATGCGACGATGCTGGTATGCGTCATCCAGCACAAGGATGTCCACATCCTGCCGGGCGACGAATTCCTCAGCTGCGGCGATGCGGTCCGGGTTCTGAATGTGTGGTACCGTCGGGCACAGGCGAGCGAGCACTTTCAGTTCATCATTTGTGCCGGTCGAATCAGATCGATAGCCGCGACTGATGATTCCGGGACGGTGTCCCATCTCCTGAAGCTGCTTCACGATCCATGCCACGATGGGAGTCTTGCCGGTGCCGCCGGTGGTAATGTTTCCCACCGAAACGACGGGCAGATTGACCCTTGTGGGTTTCAGAATCTCAAATCGATACAGCAGATTCCGGATCCATGTGGCGAGACGGTAGGGCCAGGACAGCAGCAACAGGAACAGCCGCGCATACAGGTAGAGAGGGGTCAGGATCCCCGCCCGTTTCGTTGTGATGATTTTCTGGTGCAGTCGCTGCAGCATGTTCCTGTCCGTCTGCCAGCGTTCTGCGGTTGGGCCGGGCCGGCAGCCCTGGGATGCATGTTGGCAGGGTATGGCTGTTCGGTCCACCCACAGTCTGAGCCGACTTTTCGCGTGAATTCCAGTGGCAGGCAGCGGGGCGAGTGGCAGATTACGGGCAATTCGTAAGAATCCCGGTTTCCATTTGTACCCGGCCCTCGAGAGACAGAGTTTGCTCATGGCGTCCAACACGATTGTCTACACGAAAACCGATGAAGCTCCCGCGCTGGCGACGCAGTCGTTCCTGCCCATCATTCGAGCCTTCACGAAGTCCAGTGGAATTGAGCTGGAACTGCGCGACATTTCACTCGCCGGCCGCATCATCGCCAATTTTCCCGAGAACCTGACTGACGAGCAGACGCAGAGTGACGCTCTCACCGAACTGGGTGAACTGGCCAAGACCCCAGCGGCCAACATTATCAAGCTTCCAAATATCAGCGCATCGATTCCTCAGCTGACGGCAGCCATCAAGGAGTTGCAGGGCCAGGGATACAATATCCCCGATTTTCCCGAAGAGCCGGAAACAGATGCCGAGAAAGAGACGCGCGCCCGCTATGCCAAAGTGCTCGGTAGTGCCGTTAATCCAGTCCTGCGGGAAGGTAACTCTGATCGTCGTGTGGCAGCGCCTGTGAAGGAATACGCCAGGAAGAACCCTCATTCCATGGGCGCATGGTCAGCGGACTCAAAGACCGAAGTCGCTTCGATGCCGGACAATGACTTCTTCAGCAGCGAGCAGTCTCACGTCATGGTCGAGGCAGGATCTGTCAGCATTGAGCTGGTGGGCGAAGATGGAAGTGTCACCGTCCTGAAGGACGGTCTCGCACTTCAGGCTGGGGAGGTCATTGACTCATCTCGGATGAGCTGTTCCGCACTGCGCGAGTACTTTGCCAGAGAGATCGATGCGGCAAAAGAGCAGGATGTTCTGCTCTCACTGCATATGAAGGCCACGATGATGAAGGTTTCAGACCCAATCATCTTTGGGCATTGTGTGAGTGTGTATTACGCCGACGTGTTTGAGAAGCACGCCGCTGTCCTGGACGAGCTGGGCGTTGAGCCGAATAACGGGATCGGTGATCTCTATGCGAAGATTGAATCGTTGCCTGAGGAACAGAAATCCGAAATTCTTGCTGACATTGCTGCTGTCTACGAAAAGCGTCCGCGACTGGCGATGGTGAATTCAGACAAAGGGATTACCAATCTGCATGTTCCGAGCGACGTGATCATCGACGCATCCATGCCGGCTGCAATTCGGACATCCGGACAAATGTGGGGACCAGACGGGAATCCTGCTGACACTCGCGCGTTGATTCCGGACCGCTGTTACGCGGGCGTCTACCAGGCGACGATCGACTTCTGCAAAGAGAATGGTGCCTTCGATGTGACGACCATGGGCAACGTCAGCAACGTCGGGCTGATGGCACAGAAAGCGGAAGAGTACGGATCGCATGACAAGACGTTTGAGATTTCTCAGGCGGGCACTGTTCGCGTCGTTGATGCTGACGGAAACGCTCTGATGCAGCATGCTGTGTCGCCCGGAGATATCTGGCGTATGTGTCAGACGAAAGATGCTCCGATTCGCGACTGGGTTAGACTTGCGGTCAGTCGTGCTCGAGCAACAGGCGCAGCGGCCGTTTTCTGGCTCAACAGTGAACGTGCGCATGATGCTCAGCTGATTGAAAAAGTGAATCAGTATCTTCCGGAGCACGATACTGACGGACTGGATATTCAGATTCTACCTCCAGTTGCTGCTGCCAGACTGGCGTGCCAACGCTGTAAGGATGGTCTCGATACGGTCTCTGTGACGGGCAACGTGCTGCGAGACTATCTGACTGACCTGTTCCCGATTCTTGAGCTGGGAACGAGTGCCAAAATGCTTTCGATCGTTCCTCTGCTGGCCGGAGGGGGTCTGTTTGAAACGGGGGCTGGTGGTTCAGCGCCCAAACATGTTCAGCAGTTCGAAGAGGAAGGACATCTTCGCTGGGATTCCCTTGGGGAATTCCTCGCGCTGGCTGTCTCTCTTGAGGACCTCGCAGAGAAGACGGACAACAGAAAGCTCAAGGCGGTTGCAGCCGCACTGGACGCTGCCAATGGGCAGTACCTGGAAAACAATAAGTCACCGTCTCGCAAGGTGAACGAGCTCGACAATCGAGGTAGCCACTTCTACCTGGCACTTTACTGGGCCCAGGCACTCGCCGCTCAGTCAGAAGATGCCGAGCTGCAGTCAGAATTCGCCGGAGTCGCTCAGGTCCTTGCAGACAACGAGCAGACCATTGTGGATGAGCTCAATGCCGCCCAGGGGCAGGCCGTCGACCTTGGAGGCTACTATCATCCATGCGATGACAGGGCTGCCGCCGCGATGCGTCCGAGCGGGACTTTGAACGGCATTGTTGACGGAATCTGAGTCTTTCGCCCGCCTCTTTGGGCAGCGGTTTGAGACTCAATGTGGGCGACAGACTTTTTTTGCCCATTCCTGGCCCGGACCGAAGTCATTGATTGACATCGACTGACAACAGGGGTTCACTACGCGCGTCCATCTGCTCTCGGATCTTTTCCGCCTCTGACGTCACTCCCCGATCGTCATGAAGTCTGTGCCCGCATCGATCACCGGTAAATGGTTCCTGCTTTCTCTATGCGCAGGAATCGCCGCCGGGCTGGGCGCGATTGTCTTTGATGTCCTGGGCCAGTTGGTTGCCCACTACGCTCTCGGTGAGACGGCTGGTTTTGCACCGGGAGGAGCGAAGGGTGAGTATCACCGATTCGAACATCATTCGGCTGAAATTTCGTTTATTGCGCTCGTCGTTGTGCTCGTCGTGGGTGGTCTGATTTCCGGATGGGTTGTTTACACGTTCGCGCCGGAAGCCGAGGGGCATGGAACAGACGGGGCCATCGACGCCTTCCACGATAAACGCGGCATCATTTCTATTCGAGTGGCCATCGTCAAGACGCTGGCGTCTGCAGTCACACTGGGGACGGGAGGATCTGGCGGAAGAGAAGGGCCGATTGCTCAGATCGGCGCTGCGCTGAGTTCCTTCATGGGCCAGAAGCTTGGTCTGTCAGCCAGGGATCGCAGGATCCTGATGGCGGCTGGAATGGGTGCCGGTGTGGGGGCCATCTTTCGCGCTCCGCTGGCCGGGGCCATCTTTGCCGGCGAAATCATGTATCGGGAAGCCGATCTGGAATCCGATGTGATCGTCCCTACGGCTATTTCCTCAATTGTGGCCTATTCCCTCTTTGGGTTGTTTCTGCCGGGCGAGCTGATGTTTGCTCATGTGTTTGGCCAGCTTCCTGAGTTTGCCATGAGCTCGTTGGTGGAGCTGGTTCCGTACGGTTTGATGGCCATCGTTCTGGCGGCGGTCGGGCGGCTTTATATCTCTGCATTCTACGGGGTGCAGGGGTTGTTTGAGCGAGTCCCTGGCAAACCTCACTTCAAGCCAGCGATGGGTGCGGCTCTGGCAGGCGCAGTTGCACTGACCCTCTTTTATACGTGCGGACAGGACACATCTCTCCTTGCAGTTCTTTCGACCGGTTACGGTGCGCTGCAGACGGGTCTGGAGCTGGAGGCGGGTGATGCGGGTGCTCTGACGATCAAGGTCCTGCTGTTGATCGCTGTAGTTAAGATTCTGACCACGTCCCTGACCATTTCTTCGGGCGGCTCGGGAGGTGTCTTTGGACCCTCCATGGTGATTGGGGGCTGTATCGGCGTCGCGACCGGCCGAATGATGAAGGAGGTGATGGCGGACATTGACCCCCGCGCCTTTGGTGTTGTTGGAATGGCCGGTTTCTTTGCGGGGATCGCCAGAGCTCCGATTTCGACCATCATCATGGTGTCCGAAATGACAGGGAGCTATCACCTGCTGTTGCCCACGATGTGGGTTTCAACGCTGTGCTTCCTGTTGTGCAACGGCACCACTCTCTATCGGAGGCAGGTTCCAACACGTATTGAATCGCCCGCTCATCGGGGGGATTTCACGGTCGATGTTCTGGAAGGCATCAAAGTTGCAGACGTATATCGGGCCGATCGCGTTGTGGAGACAGTGCCGGAAGCAATGCCACTCTCTTTGATCGTCCAGAGGCTGACAAAGACTCACCAGCACTACTTTCCGGTTGTAAATGATGCCGGCGAAATGGTGGGCATTTTTTCGTCAGACGACGTTCGCTCGTTTATCTATGACGAGTCGATCTGGCAATTGGCGGATGCAGCGGATGTGATGACAACCCAGTTTCTGAGCGTCGCGCCGAAGGATGACCTGAACGAGGCGATGCATAAATTCACTTCGCTGAATCTCGACGAATTACCCGTTCTTGATCCTGAGCAATCCGGGCGTCTGTTGGGAATGTTGAGGCGAAAAGAGTCGATTGCTGCCTATAACAGACAGGTGCTGAGCCGACAGGAGGCGGCGAGGCACCAGGCCGAATAATCGAAAGACTCAGTCATGTCACGCTTGTTAGAACTCAAGATCACCCTCGCGCCTCTTCGGGACAGATTGCTCCGGCATCAGGTTTATCAACACCTCGATTCTGTGGAAGCCATACGTGTTCTGATGGAACATCATGTGTTTGCGGTCTGGGACTTTATGTCCCTGCTCAAGGCTTTGCAGTCGCGTCTGACGTGTGTTTCTGTTCCGTGGACCCCGGTGCGAAATCGTGATGCATGCAGGCTGGTCAACGAAATCGTACTGGCCGAAGAAACGGATGTAGATGCGGATGGCTCAACAGCCAGCCATTTCGAAATCTACCTGAGTGCGATGAGGGATGCGGGGGCCGACGTCACTGTCGTCGAATCTCTGCTGGAGCAACTGGGGAACGGGGCTGACCTCTCCTGTCTCCTGCGCGAAGGCGTTTATTCGTCTGCGGTCACTGGGTTCCTCAGAACCACGTTTTCGATCATTGAATCTGACGATGTGTGCCAGGTGGCCGCCGCGTTTGCATTTGGTCGAGAGGAATTGCTTCCCGATGTCTTTCGGAAGATGGTTGACCGCCTCAGCGGTGCAGCCGAAGGGCGGCTGGACAGGTTCCTCTATTATCTGCAACGACACATTGAGCTGGATGGTGACGAGCACGGGGAACTGGCGGAACAGTTGATCTCTCAGCTGTGTGGGCAAAACGAAAAAGCATGGACAGCAGCCACGCAGGCCGCTACCCATGCTCTTGAAGCCAGACTGGAACTCTGGGACAGCATTGCCGAACAACTTCAGTCAGCGGGTTCGGTGGGTGCTGCCTGATTGTTGGCGACGACTTCAGTCTTTCGTGGACAATGGTTTTTCGTTCTTTGTTGAGCCCCCGAACGAGGCTCGGTAAGCATCTCCCGCTGCTGTAATCGTCTTTCGCGGTCCTGTCAGCTTGAGGTAGAACACCTCACTGGATTTTATGTCGAGCAAAATGACGCCCAGCATTTGGTAGCCTTTCACCGGCTTGGTTTTTCCGAGGACAGGAGGACCATCCGGCTTCTTATAGGTTCCGCTGACGTCAACGATGATGTAGTTGTTTTCGCCCGCTTTGCCCTGCTGAACTGTGACCTCGCGACCTTCGTTTTGAAACTGCCCGACCCAGCGCTGGATATTGGCCTCGACCTGACCGCCGCCACCGCCGAAGTTAAAGATCGTCAGTTCACCGTCGTCTGAATCGCCGTTCACTTTCGGCACTTTGATCGTTGCCAGTCGCATTCGGCTGGGATGATCAACTTTCTCCCAGGTCTTTGGAAACTTCAGAGTCAGCTCTTTGACCTTCAGGTCTTTGGTTTCCACCTTCTTTGCAGGCTTGTCTTTCTGTTCAGCAGGTTTTTCAGTCTGCTTCTCGTCAGCCGCTTTTTCGTCGGCACAGACCGTGGCAGACAGGACGGCGAGGATCAGCAGGGCAGAGAGAGACTTCATCGATGACTCCGATGGAGATTGATTTCCGAAACAGTCCGACTCCGGCGGCCGGTGTGCCAGCCATCATAACGCTGAGATTCTCCACTTGCCATTTGTCACCTCCCGCCTTGACCGATTCCATCCCAATTGGCCTGCCTTGCCGGATTGAATGGAGGGTCGTAGGGTGATATCACGGTTTACTGCCACCGGGGGCTCTCATGCATCTGATCGACCTGCTCACACTGTCTGCTTACCTCGCCCTCATCGTCGGGCTTGGAATTCGATTCGGCCAGCACCAGTCGCGAGACGAGTTCTTTCTGGCCGGTCGATCGATGGGGTGGCTGGTGGTGGGACTCAGTGTGATGGCCACGCTGTTTTCATCAAACAGCTTTGTCTTTTATCCCTCCGCTGCGTTTTCTGACAGTCTCAGAATCGGCCTCGCACTGGTCGCGTTTGCGCTCATGACTCCAATCGTCATGTACGTCTTTATCCCGGTCTACGCACGGATCAATGTGGAAACCGCCTACGAGTATCTGGAACGAAGATTTCATGTTTCTGTCCGGCTCCTGGCCAGCGGGCTGTTTATTCTGTTGCGTATCGGCTGGATGGCCTCTGCGACGTACGCCGCATCCGTCGTTCTTGCACCGATGATCGGGTTGTCGCCAGCTGTTGTCATCATAGGTGTGGGGTGTGCAGCGATCGGTTACACGATGCTGGGGGGACTTCGCGCGGTGATGTGGACGGACGTCATTCAGTTCTTTGTTTTCGCGGCTACGATCATTGCGACCCTGTTTCTCGTATGTCGTGCAGCCGGGACCGGCCTGACGGAACTTTGGGACACCTATCAGGCTGATCACGAATATGCCCTGGCAAATTGGGAGCCATCCATCACCCTCAAGTTTGGGTCATGGGCAATTCTGGTCGGGTTCTTTCTGGAAGGGCTGTCGGCGTTTGGGGTCGACCAGGTCGCCGTCCAGCGGTACCTGGCAGCGGACTCGGAACGTACTTCGCAACGTGGTGCACTCCTGAACCTCATTGCAATGTGGATCGTGATTCCGGGACTGCTGCTGATCGGCGTCGCCCTGTACGGCTGGTACAACAGTCACCCACAGGAAATGGCGTTGATCCCTGTTCCGGATAGTAAAGTTGACCTGCAGCAGGGAGATACGGTCAAGACGGTTGTGAGCCGAAACTCAATAGTTGCCGACCGCGCTCTGCCTGGATTTGTGGACACTCACTTTCCGCCTGGCCTGAAGGGATTGTTTCTGGCGGCACTGATGGCAGCCATCATGTCCAGTATCGATTCCGGCATTCACTCCGTGACGACAGCGCTCGTCGTTGATTTTCGCGACAGGCTTGTGCCAGCGTGGCGACCGCAGTCTGAGCGCAACGAAGTCATTATGATTCGATGGCTGATCGTAGTGATTGGTGCAGCGGCAGTTGGAATCGCCTGCCTGGTAGATCCGCAGAGTAGTGTGTTCGAGGTGAGTCGCCGGCTGACAGCTGCCTTTGGCGCGCCATTGCTGGCGATCTTTGTCCTTGCTCTGTTTTCGTCGCGCGCGACGTGGCAGTCGGTCACAGCGAGTGCACTGCTGTCCACAGGTTTGACACTGTACCTGATGTCTACGCAGAAAGACTGGGTCTCACTCTGGTACTGGCCCATCGGATTCGGCAGTGCAATTGTTTTTGGATATCTGTTTAGCCTGCTGCAGAAGCCAGTGGACAGTGAGTACACTTTCATCCGGATCATGAAGAAATAGTGGACAGGCCGGGGGGACATCCGGCGAAGTCCACTCCAAAGCAAGCTGGAAACAGGAACCATGTCACGCAGTGTGAGCCTTCTGAATCGTAAGCGTTCCCATCTCCTCATCGTGGACGTGCAGGAGAAACTGCTGCCCGTGATTTCAGGGAATGATCGGCTGGCTGAGACGATCACTTTTCTCAAACAGGCTGCCGCCCTGTTTAATGTCCCGGTTACGACGTCAGAACAATATCCACAGGGACTTGGGCCGACTGTCCAACAGCTGCAGCAGGCTGACCCGGTCTTTGAGAAGACTCAGTTCAGTGCAGCGGATGGCTTTGTGAGTTATCGCCAGTCCGAGCGAGATCAGGTGGTTCTCTGCGGGATCGAGGCTCATATCTGCGTATTGCAGACGGCATTTGATCTGTCAGCAAACGGGACTCGGGTTTTCGTCGTGGCCGATGGTGTTGGCAGCAGGAAGGACACCGATTACCAAACGGCACTGCAGCGTCTCCGTGATGGGGGTGTCACAGTCTGCACCGCAGAAAGTGTGGCGTTTGAGTGGTGTGAGTCTTCAGCGAATGCGCAGTTTCGCGAGTTGAGCAAACTGGTCCGTTCCCGCTGAGGCAGCCCCCCAATGTGCGATGAGTGATCGTTGGGCATCAGGTGCAATAAGGGAGTCTGAAAACCGTTTCGAGTTGCTTTTGAGGCACGGCTTCTGCTGCAGGTGTCCCGTTTATTCCCATTCTACTGTCTCATCATTGGCCGAATTGGGATCCCGCACGACATGAGATTGAGTCTCAGAAAGTGATCTGTTTCAATGGCTCAGCCGCGTAAGATTACTGCGGCAGTTACTCTCAAATATCACGGATTCTGGTACGGCTGACCTCATGTTGTCCTCTTCGAACAGATATCTACCGCTCATTGTATTGCTGCTCGCATTGACCGGATGCGAGTCCGATCCGGACTCCTCAGGCAGTGGAGGAGCTTCTAATGGAGTTTTTGATGTTGTTGCGACCACCGGTCACATAGCGGACGCCGTGCGAAATATTGCCGAGGGAACGAGCACAAAGGTCACGTTACTGTGCGGCCCCGGGGTTGACCCTCATTCTTACGCCCCGACTGCGGCAGACGTTCGTTCCATGGCGAGTGCTGATGCCATTTTCTACAACGGGTTTCATCTGGAGGCACGGTTGCATAACGCTTTGCATCACCAGTTTGAAGATAAGGCCTGGGCGATGGCAGACTCGTTTCCGACAGCCGCCCGACTGGACTGGGTCGAAGATGGGGAAGTTGACCCCGATGCGCCGTTTGACCCCCATATCTGGAATCACCTGCCCGGATGGCAGACCTGTGTCATAGCCCTTGCCGAGGAGATGGCTCGACGAGATCCGGCTAATGGGGATCAGTACCGCGCCAATGGAGAGAAGTATGCTGAGCAGATCGGCCTTGCCCATGATTCCGCAAAGGCAAAATTCATGGACATTCCGAAAGAGAGCCGAGTACTCGTGAGCGCTCACGACGCATTCAACTACTTTGCCAAAGTCTATGAGTTTGAAACAGTGGCTGTTCTTGGCATCGGTAACGACGCGGAAGCCGACGTGAAAACGATGCAGACCGTAGCGACCACCATCTGCGACAGGAAAGTGCCCGTGATTTTCATCGAAAATATCACCAATCCCAAAGTGACTCAGGCGCTTCAGGAAGCGTGCCAGGCACGTGAGTGGAATGTGAAGATCGCTGAGCAACCACTGTACTCGGATGACCTCGGAAGTGAGCCACCTGCAAACACCTATCTTGGTGCATTTGAGTCCAACGTAGACCTGCTGACTGAGTCACTTACAAAGAAGTAAGCGGCTGCCGTCAGAATCGTGCACTCTGAGTATCGTCATGTCGTTTGCCATTCGCACACAGCAGTTAACTGTTTCATACGGTGGAGAGCCTGCGCTGTGGAATGTTGATCTTGAGATTCCCGAACTGAGCATGACGGGAATTCTGGGGCCAAACGGAGCGGGCAAGAGCACACTTCTGAAGGCTATTCTGGGCGTGATTCCGCGATTGAGTGGATCAGTGGACGTTGCCGGCACTCAGAATACTCCCGTGGCCTATGTTCCGCAGCGAACAACAGTGGACTGGGATTTTCCCACGACAGTGCTCGACCTTGTGATGATGGGAACGTACGGTCGCCTCCGATGGTTTCAACGTCCAGGCAGGCAGGAACGCGAAGATGCGATGGCAGCTCTGGAGCAGGTCCGGATGACCGAGTTTGCTGACCGGCAGATTGGCGAACTCTCCGGTGGGCAGCAACAGCGAATCTTTCTTGCTCGGGCATTCGTTCAGCAGGCATCGATCTACCTGTTGGATGAACCGTTTGCGGGTGTCGACGCGAAGACGGAAACGCTGATCATCGAAATCCTGCGACAGTTGCGAGAAACCGGTAACACGATCGTGTTCGTGCATCACGACCTGACAACCGTCAGAAGTTACTTCGATCACGTTGTCCTGCTGAACCGACGCCTGATCGAGACAGGTCCCGTGGGTGATGTGTTCACGGAAGAAAACATTCAGCAGACATATGGGGTCATGAGCCATTCTCTGCTCGAAAAAAAACTGACCGACGGGCAGGGGTGCGATGCCTGACGGATTACTGAGTGACTACACGGTTCGCACGGTTGTGTCTGGCAGCGCAATGATTGGAGCTGTCAGTGGATCGCTGGGGTGTTTTGCCTATCTGCGTCGGCAGAGTCTTGTGGGCGATGTGGTTTCTCATGCGTCACTTCCTGGGATCGTCATTGCATTCTGGATTGCTCAGGCGACCGTACATCAGAGTAGCAGTCTTTCGATGTGGGTGCTGATGCCCGGTGCGATCTGCGCCGGCCTTGCGGCCCTGCTGCTGACGCGATTGATTACTCAACGAACCCATATCAAGCCGGACGCTGGACTGGGCGTCATGCTGGCCATCTTTTTTGGGAGCGGGATGATGCTGCTGAGATGGCTGCAGCGCGCAAACCCACCATTGACTGGAAGTTCCGGGCTGGACGACTATCTGTTTGGTATGGCGGCTGCCATGACTACATCCGACCTGGCCATGATTGGAACTCTTGGCACGCTGGCCGTTTTGACAATGGTTCTGTCGTGGAATCGTCTCAAAGTCTTTGCCTTCGACGCAGAGTACTCTGCCTGTCTTGGTATGCCTGTCGCACGAATCGAGATTCTGTTGCTCACTCTGCTTGTGATTGGAATCGTAATTGGCCTGCAGGTGGTGGGTGTCGTGCTTATGATTTCCCTGCTCGTCACTCCCGCTGCTGCTGCAAGGCAGTGGACTCAGCACCTGGGGCCAATGGTCTGCCTGGCTGCTCTGACGGGAGCAATCTGTTCGGCGGCCGGAGCGGTCATCAGTGCGCTTACCAGTCTGCCAACCGGGCCCGTGATTGTGGTGTTGTTGACCAGCGTGTTTCTGTTGTCACTGGTACTGGCACCAGGGCGTGGGTTGTTGTTTCGGAGGCGGTCCCATGTATGACACATGGACACTGTTGATCGCCACTGTCACGTCGGTCGTCTGCGCTATCTGTGGGTGTCTGTTGCTGGTCAATCGACGAGCGATGGTAAGTGAGGGGCTCAGCCACGCGGTGCTGCCTGGACTGGTGATCGCATTTATCTTTGTGCGTGATATTACGTCGCCATGGCTGATTGTTTCAGCAGCAGTCAGTGGCATGGTGATGGTGTGGCTGACTCAGGCGTTGCAGAAAACGGGGCTTGTCGAACCCGATGCCGGGCTGGGGATCGTGTTTGCCGGAATGTTCAGCGTTGGCATTCTGTTGGTGAGTCTCGAGCTGGAAAACGTGCATTTTCATGCTGACTGCATTATCGATGGCGACATGACGATGGCGCCTCTGAATATGCTCGAAATCGGTGGCCGCAGTTTCGGACCCAAAGCGCTGGTGGTGATGTCATTGATGCTGGTGCTTACACTTTCATTCGTTGCGATCTGCTGGAAGGAGCTGAAGCTCATGCTCTTTGATCCGCTGCTGGCAGATCAGTTTCGCTTGCGTCCCGGACTTATTCAGTTTGTTACGTTGACTCTGATTTCACTGACTACCGTGTCGGCGTTTAACGTGGCAGGATCAATTCTGATCGTTGCCTTGATGGTTGCTCCTCCGGCGGCCGCTTTGCTGCTGACCAATCGGCTGGGACTTCTGCTTGTGGTCTCCAGTATCATCGCAGTATTCAGCTCATTCTGCGGGACATGGCTTGCTCAACAGATTGACGTTGCTCCCAATGGTCCGATGGCAGCGTTTGCTGGCTTTGTGTTTCTGGCTGTGTTGCTGTTTGCGCCTCGCCGAGGCCTGCTTGCCGGGATGATTGAGTCTCGCCGGCAACAGGGACAGATCAGGGATCAACTGGTTCTTGAATGCATCACAGGAGCGGGCGAGGTTTCGGAGCCTGACCTTGCAACGATGCTTCGCTGGACGGCCTCTGACCTGAATCGCGTTCTGCAGCGGCTGGCGCAGGGAGGCAGTATCCGGCAGGAGAGTGACAGCACGTGGACGGTATCTGAACGGAGCCGCAACGAGAGCGGTCATTAGTTGATGAATGCACCCTCTCCAATGAAATGAGGGAGGATCGCAGTGAATTGGCTTTCAGCAGAATCTTAACGGGACGGGCAGTGGCCGCAGGTTTAAGTTCATTGGTTCTGCTGTGGCGGCAGCCCTCTGAGAGACACCTCACGGCTTCTCCGCGGAAAGCTCCTTTGCCTTTCGAGCGAGATCGACAAACTCCGCCCGAAAGCCGCCCTGATCTTCTACCGTGCCTGCGCTGGCGAGCTTAATCACTGAGTCCCAGTTCGCTTGTCCCGCGTGTTCGGACTCACGCAACAGCATCCCGAATGTTGCGACGGCCGATGCAAATGTCATGTCTGAGTCTGCCATCGGAGGCTGTGCCTGAAGATTGCCTGTCAGAAACGTGGAGAACTCCATCGCTTTCTCTGCTGCGGGCTGCTTGTACCGCAATCGCACCACCAGCATTTTTTCGGGGTCGACCGAGTCTCTGGGAGTCACCTCAACGAATTCACTGTCAATGTTCGGTGCAGTGCGATCCTCTGAGCCGACTGGCACCAGTTCATACAGTGCTGTCACGCGGTGGCCAGCGCCGATCTCTCCTGCATCCTTCCTGTCATCCCTGAAGTCCTGATTGGCCATCACGCGGTTCTCGTACCCAATGAGGCGGTACGATTGCACCTGAGCCGGATTGAAATCGACCTGGATCTTCACGTCTTTGGCAATCGTGATCAGTGTGCCACCCAACTGGTCGACCAGCGCACGGCGAGCTTCCAGTTTGGAATCGATATAGGCATAGTTGCCATTCCCTTTGTCGGCCAGTTGTTCCATCGTCGAGTCTTTCAGGTTGCCCGTTCCAAAACCGAAGACGCTCAGGAATGTGCCTTCCTGTGCCTTCTCCTGAATCAGGTCGACCAATTCGCTGCGGTTTGTGGTGCCCACATTGAAGTCACCGTCAGTGCAGAGAATGACGCGATTTGTGCCGCCGGCAATAAAGTTCTCCAGTGCGATCTGATACGCCAGCTTGATCCCTTCTCCACCATTGGTGGATCCGCCGGCCTGCAGGTTGTCGAGCGCGTTCATGATGACGGCCTTTTGGTCGGCCGATGTCGAATTCAGGACTCTGCCTGACGCACCTGCATAAACGACGATCGCGATTCGGTCGTTTTCTGTGAGCTGCTCGACAAGCATTTTCATGGCGGACTTCACCAGAGGCAGCTTATTCGGGACGCTCATTGATCCGGAAACATCAAGCAGAAAGACCAGATTACTGGCGGGGCGATCGTCCATCTGTATCTGTTTGCCCTGCAGGGCAATCCGCAGCAGTCTGTTTTCCTGATTCCATGGGCACGGAGCGACGATTGTGGACACCGAAAATGGGTGATCATCCGAGGGCTGTGGATAGTCGTATTCAAAGTAATTGACCAGCTCTTCAATCCGAACTGCTCCCTTGGGAGGCAGCTGTCCGTCCGTCAGCATTCGACGCACGTTGCTGTATGACGCAGTGTCCACGTCGACAGCAAATGTGGATAAGGGTTGAGTCATTGCGTCGACGAAGTCGTTTTCTTCGATGTCGTCATACTCTTCCGTGTTGAACTGTGCTTCGGGTTGCTGCCATGCGTTGAGTCGTGTCGATTGAAACGCGCTCGAGTCTGTGCTTCCGCACCCGCAAAGAAAGAGTGCAATGGTCGCAAAGCCAATTACAGAGCAAATTCTGATTATCGTTTCAATTCCTCATTTGATTTGCTGAGGTTCGTTGTCAGGAAAGATCAAGCTGAACCTGTCGACTGTTAAGTGGCACATGCCGCAATTGGTTCATGGAAATGAAAATTTGCAGCAGTGATTTTATCAGAGCCGCAGAAATCGCAGAATACGGGAATGCCAGCCTGGAGTGGGTTGGTCCGGCCGACGTTGCTGGCCGAGTCTCTCCAGTTTCTGGTTGCTTACCTGTATCCGCCCGGGGGAATCAGGAACAGCTAAACCATGAACGCATAGAATGAGTGCATAGAAAAAGGGGACCGGATGGGTCCCCTTGATTCACAAGCCGTGGTGGCTGTAAGCCACCACGCTCTCAAGTGATTCTTAGTTGCCTGCAGGAGCTTCGACCGGGGGAGTACGAACGCGTTTGCGGACATCGACTTCGACGACACCAAAGTTTCGCTCATGCATCTGCAGCGCCTGGAACAGGGCTCCGTAGAGTCGCTTGGCAGTGAAGTGATTCAGAATGATGCGCTGATTCACTTTGACTTCAACTTTGCCCGTGGCGTAGGGAGTTGGATTCAGACCCAGGTCCAGAATCAACTCTTCAGGTGTACTGGAGACACGGCAGAAGTTTGCGTAGCCCGCGTGCGCTTCAACATCGTCTACCACGAGTTCCTGCTGAGGTGCTGCAGGGGCATCCGCGGGTGGGGCAGCTTCAGTTGCTTCTGTTTCGTTGTTTTCTTCTTCGCTCACTTTGTTCTCCTGTGTCAATATTCGGGGGGCGTCGAGACAGCCGACTACCTCTGTTGATACTTACTACTCAGACGCCCAGAGCCGAAACTTATAACAGTGACATTCCTTCGAAACAACGACCTCCAGGCACCGAATCACCGTCCGCTTAAGACACAGTGAGTCGTAGCGGGAGATCAGGGAATGCAGGGAAAATGGGCATGTTTCACAGACGCAACATTCGGTTGGTCAGGGGCTTTGAGACGCGGTGTCCGTCGGTCGTTGAGACGTCCTCTGCTGTCTCTCACGAAGTCCGTTTTGGGATTTCACGGTTAAGCGGCAGTGTTGTTGGGTTTCTGCAGCCTGCCTCTTTGAAGTCGAGCTGCTGGGTGTCTTGTTCCGGGTTCAACAGAGGCCAGCTACAGTCCGGTGTTCGTGCTCACACCTCATCACCGTCGACTGACAGATCCGGCTATTAATCTGCGTCGTACGCTTCCTGCTCGAACGAGTTGTCCTGAGCGAACCGCTGTTCCCGTAACGCTGCAATGCATCCTGCGATTACACAGGCAGGCAGAAAGGGTGGCCTTCAGACGTTTCCAGACGACGTCCAAATGCGATTCGCCAGTGCTCCGGGGCGTTACGCGCAGGCAACCACTACTTTGCGCGATCGGCACATGTGACGCTGCGGTACCGTGTAGCGGCCTTCGCCAGAAGTCTCTTCGTTGAGGGTCGGATTGACTCTAGTCGCTGTTCGACGTTGACTTCTTAGCATTCGTGGATTCTGACTTAGTGGACGAAGACGAATCAGACTTGGTTTTGGACGACTCAGACTTACTGGATTCCTGCGCCTTCCTGTCTGCGCTGGCACCTTCTTTATACGACTCGCTGCGGTAGTCAGTCTGATAGAAGCCGGAACCCTTAAAGATGATTCCACCGCCGGAACTGATCAGCCGCTCGGCTTTCATCTTGCCGCACCTGGGGCACTTCCGAAGCGGCTTCGCGGAGATTGCCTGATAGGCTTCCCACTCATGGTCACAGTTGCTGCACAGATATTCGTACGTTGGCATCGTCTGCCCTGAAAAGAAACCTGGTCCACCGTCGCGAGGCTGCGACTGGTTTCGCTGAAAAGTGCGTCACTCAATCAGACGGCACGGAGAATGGCGGCCGCACTCTGGCCCATTGCTGTCCGATTGACGGTCAGGGCGGTCCGTGTGTCGAGTTTCTGGGGTCCGTCTTTGACGACATTCAGTCGACATCGAGGATCCGGGATCTCATAGTTCAGGGTCGCCGGGACATGACCCGACTTGAGAGACATCAGAGTCCCAGCCAGTTCCACGGCACCGGCACCGGCGTCAAAGTGTCCGACAAAGCTCTTCATTGCAGTTACAGGAACTTTCAAAACGCAGTCACCCAGAGCTCGGTGATAAGCACGCGATTCAACAATGTCGTCCTGCTGAGTGCTCTTGCCCTGAGCGTTGATGTGGCCGAGTTCTTCCGGTCGAATGCCTGCCTGTTTGACTGACTTCTGGATGGCTCGAACAAGTCCCATGGCCGAGGATTCATTTGCGTAGCCGTGCCCGTCGCACCCGGCACCAATCCCAAGGATTTCCGCGTAGATCTCTGCCCCGCGGCGTTTGGCGTGGTCGTAGCTTTCAACGACGAAAGTGGCGGCACCCTCGCCGACGACAGCTCCATCACGTTCGAAGTCAAATGGTCGGCACGCTCGGGCCGGGTCGTCTGTGCGTCGGGACAGACCTTCGAATCGATGAAACTTGGCGATGTCCACGGGGTGAATGTTGGAACTGCAGGCACCAACGATCATGGCGTCTACACGGCCCGACTGGATTGCTCCCATGGCCTCTGAGAGGGCCAGCAGGGCAGAAGCGTCACGCGAGGTAATTGTGTTATTTGGTCCGCGTGCATCATGATCAATGGAGATGTGGCACGCCGGCATGTTAGGCAGTTGTTTCAGCAGCCACAGAGGCGCGACTCGTCCCATGCCTCCTTCGCCCCAGCGAGTCATTGAGAATCGCTCGGTTTCATCGAGGCTGGCATCAACGCCGGCAAACAGCTCCTGCGGATGAGTCGTCATCCGTCCCGCGCCGTAGACAACGCCCATGCGGTAGGGGTCAATATCGCCGGTTTCCAGCCCGGTATCGCTCATGGCGAGTTGAGCAGAGGCGACACCCAGTTGGATGTCTCGAGACATGACCTTGATGAACTTGCGGTCGCGGAGGAGTTCGGCGGGCTTGAAGTCGCGAACTTCAGCGGCAAATGGGGACGGCAGGTCGTCTGCGGTGATCGACTGAAGGTAGTCGATTCCCGAGCGATTGCCTGTCAAACTTTCCCAGAAGCGGTCGTTTCCGATACCGATTGGGGAGACAACTCCCACCCCGGTCACAACCGCGCGAATCCCATCGCGCCCAGCCATGGTCACGCCTTTTTCCTGATTCAGGTCGCGTTCCCCGCGTCTGAATCTACCCATCTTAAGTTGCCGAAAATCCCTTTCAGCGTGCCAACGTTACTCCCCTCAGCAATCGTCGGACTTTGTTTCGTGTTTCTTGACGACTGAGTATGCTCCCCAGCATACCCCTACAATAATGTTCCCAGCTGCGACAAATGTCACTGCTGAACTCAACCCCGCAGATTACACGCAGACTGGACATGGCTGTCAAGACGCCGACAGGATTTCCGATGTCAAGGAAGGCGGTTTTCGTCACTCTCAGAATCCAATCTGGCAAAAATGGCTGAAAATGAGGCATTTCCGGCCCTGTCCACGATGTAGAAAGTACGCCTGAGACACGTGAAGTGGTCATGTGTTCAGGAATTCTTTGGTCCTGTTTATGGCTCTCCATGCTGCGTAACCCTCAAATTGCTCCCAAATCCATCTTCCCATTCTGTCGATCAATGGCGCGAATGCTGGAAGCGGGCGTTGAGATTCGCAAATCGCTGAAGACGTCAGCAAAGAACTGCCGCGACGCGCGCCTGACTGAGACCGTTGACGACGTGATTTCTCGTGTGCGTGAAGGGAATGACCTGACGTCTTCTTTCCTGCTTTTCGGGGATCGTTATCCGCGACTGTTCCTGGATCTGCTGAATGTGGGCGAGCAGACTGGCTCACTGCCGGAGGTGTTTCATGCCCTGGCCGACTACTACGAAGCCCACGTGGCGCGCATGCGGCAGTTTCGTTCTCAGATTGCATGGCCCATGTTTCAGCTGGTGGCCGGAATTCTGATCATCGGTCTGGTTATCTACATCCTTGGAATTATCGGCGGTGGCAACACCGACACCGACATCCTTGGTCTGGGACTCACTGGATCAGTCGGGGCCATTAAGTGGTTTACGATGACATTCGGCACCATGGGGATCACATGGCTCGGTTACAAAATCATTAACCGCAACGCGACAGGAAAGATGGCGCTGCATCCGTTCCTGATCATGGTGCCGGGCGTTAGCTACGTGATGCGTTCCTTTGCGATTTCACGGTTTTCATGGTGCTTTGCACTGACCCAGCAGGCAGGAATGGAGATCCGTCCCTCACTGTATGCAAGCTTCAATGCAACCAGTAACGGCGCCTACATTGCCGCAGCTCCGGAAATCTGGCGTCAGATTAGTGAGGGGGAGACTCTGGGAACTGCGCTGGCACGGTCAAAGCTGTTTCCACTTGAGTACCTGCAGATTGTCGACACGGCCGAACAGACGGGAACCGTACCGGAAACACTGCATCGGCTCAGTGCTCGTTTTGACGAGGATGCTCACCGGGCCATGACATGGCTGACAGGCCTAATGGCGAAGATGGTGTGGGGCATTGTCGCCTTGTTCATCATCTTCATCGTGGTGAACTTCGTCATGACGTATGTCGCGCTGATCAACGACGCTGCTTCGCAGATCTGATTCAGCCTGATCCGCCTTCCGCACTCGAATTGATCGGAGCCGGCGTGGTGTCACGCACTCCGGAAGGCATTGTGATTTTTGTTGAGCAGTAATTCAGCTCGGAATTTCGACGCGACGCCTGTGCTGGCTGTCCCCATACCGTTCGGCACGGTATGAAGGATGCTGTGTCAGAAACCAAAGCCATAGATTCTCAGAGCTCATGTGATGAAACTTGAAACCACCTGTCTGCACGGCGGCACGGCCCCGGACCCGTCGACTAACTCACGAGGCGTGACGCTGCACCGGACAAGTTCGTACGTGTTCAACAGCACCGAACACGCGGCCAATCTGTTTGGACTTAAGGAGCTTGGGAATATTTATTCTCGGCTCATGAATCCCACGCATGACACCCTCGAGCAGCGAGTTGCTCAGCTGGAAGGTGGTGCGGGCGCGCTGGCACTTTCTTCCGGCACAAGTGGTGTCTTTTACAGCCTGATCAACATCATGCAGGCGGGCGACGAATTTGTTTCGGCCAACAATTTGTATGGCGGTTCCTTTACGCAGTTCAACGACATCCTGCCACAGTTTGGCATCACCGCAAGGTTTGTGGATCCGACTGACCCAAACAACTTTGCTGCCGCCATCAATGAAAAGACAAAGGCCGTCTATTGTGAGACAGTCAGCAATCCCGGGCTCGAAGTTGCCGACCTTGAGGCAATTGCCGCGATCGCTCACGAACATGGTCTTCCATTAATTGTGGACAGCACCTTCAGCACGCCGGCCCTGCAGCGCCCGATTGAGCATGGTGCCGACATTGTTGTGCACTCGCTGACCAAGTGGATGGGAGGTCACGGGACGGGCATCGGTGGCATCGTGGTCGACAGCGGAAAGTTCGACTGGAAGAGTGATAAGTTTCCATTGATGAACGAACCTGACAGCAGTTACCACGGCGTGCGCTGGGCACATGATCTGGGTGACCTTGCGCCACTGGCATACATCCTGCGAATGCGTGTCATTCCGCTGCGCAACCTTGGCGCCTGCATTTCACCGGACAATGCATGGATGTTCCTGCAGGGAATTGAAACGCTTCCGCTGCGGATGGAACGACACTGCGAGAATGCTCTGGCGGTCGCCGGGTTTCTGCAGGACCATGATTCAGTGGAGTGGGTTCGTTATCCGGGGCTGCCGTCTGACTCCAACTACGAGAAGGCTCAGAGATACCTCGGTGGCAAAGGCGGTTCGATGGTCGTCTTTGGTATTAAGGGGGGAGCCGCAGCCGGCAGTCGCTTCATCGAATCACTTCAAATGTTCAGTCACCTTGCCAACGTGGGCGATGCAAAGAGTCTTGCCATTCATCCGGCAACCACCACACATTCGCAGATGACGGAAGAGCAGCAGCGGGCGGGAGGTATCCCGCCGGAAATGATTCGACTGTCGGTCGGCATTGAGCACATCGACGATATTCAGGAGGACCTGTCACAGGCACTTTCGAGTGCAGTCGGTCAGGTAGGTTGAGATGCCGATCGCTCCGGGACAGCAGCTCCCGCCTAAAGACGGCGGGACGGACGAATTGATCACCCAGCTGGATCCGGCATCTCGTAAGGTGGCCGGCTGGCCTCGAACGCTGTTGCTGTGTTCAGCAATACACAGTGGTGTGTGGGGTGTGTTCATCATGGCCATGCCGGAGCTGGCAGCCAGGACGTACGGGTTTGCTCGTCCCCCGCGAGACATTCATCTGTGGCAGGGGAGCGGCCTGTTCATCACGCTGCTCGCCATCGGCTACCTGCTCGCCTGTCGTGACCCGATTCGTCACTATGGAGTTGTGTTGATTGGCCTGCTGGCCAAGACATTCGGAGCGCTTGGTATGACGTGGGCCGTATCGCAGGGCCAGGTGTCGAAGAACGTTCTTTGGCTGATTCCGATAAATGATGTGATCTGGTGGCTCCCATTCGCGTTGATTGTGCGGAATGGGATCCGAGCAGAATCAGCCGCGGACGATGCGATTCAAACTTGAGTATTTAGTGTCCGAGTGGATACTGTGAATCCGTCAGGTTGTTTTTGTTTGTTTGATGGTCTGAACCGGAGCTGGCAATGCAGCCCTTTCTGCGACAATCCCGCAGCTCACTGATTCTTGCAGTGTACGTTTGCAGCCTGCTGACACGCGGCACGACGGCATGTGCTCAGGATCAGCGCGAACGCATGATTGATGCCAGTATCAATCAGGCACTGGCCTGGCTGAACGAGGAGCAGACTCCGTCCGGGGCGTGGAATTCCGGCCGTACGGGTGCCAATCGAGCGTCTACGGCAGCGACATCTCTGGCAGTGATGGCGTTCCTTGCTGCGGGCCATGTTCCAGAGGAAGGCCCCTATGGTCGTACAATTTCCAAGGGCGTCGCATGGGTGATTTCTCAGCAGCAGCAGAATGGTCTGCTGGTCGGCAAGTTTCGCTCACACGGTCCGATGTACAGCCATGGAATCGCCACACTAATGCTGGCGGAGGTATCGGGCATGGTCAGTGGAGATCAGGCGGATCGCTGCAAAGTAGCCCTGGAACGCGCCGTACGACTGATCGTGGATGCTCAGAATCATCCCAGGAGCCGGCAGCACAGCGGCGGCTGGAGGTACCAGCCAACCAGTGGTGACTCAGACCTGAGTGTCACTGCATGGCAGCTGTTGGCTCTGAGAGCTGCCAAGGATATCGGGTGCGACATTCCCAGTGGGAATATTGATCGTGCAGTGGCTTACATTAAACGACTGCGGGTGATCCGTGGAGGTGGATTCGGTTACATGGCCGGTCACGGTGCAACTGTGACTCGGAGTGGTTGTGGTATCGTGGCACTGGAGGTCTGTGGAGAACATCGCACGCCCGAAACAATGGCAGCCGCTCGGTTTATTCTGTCACGCCCTCTGACCAGCCAGGAGCATTATTTCTATTACGGGGCCTATTACTGCACCGTGGGCATGTACAAGGTCGGTGGACAGGAGTGGCAGGCAGCGCGTCCGGTTCTGTACGACACCGTGCTGAATCTACAGCACCCCGCCGGTTACTGGCGTCCCATACAGGGAAGTGAACGGGATGCAGGGCGCGTGTATACAACGTCGATGGCGATTCTTGCACTGGCCATTGAGTACGGATATCTACCGATTTATCAGCGCTGATCTGCGACTGGACTTCACATGACATTTGGTACGTTCTTCAGCCCAATCCCACAACTGTTCTGGTCAGTCTATGAATCGGGACCGTTCGTGCGCTGCATCCACTGTGAGGTTCCTCTTCTGGCAGCCAACGCTTACGCCGTTCAAAAGAGAATGGTGGGCGACGAATCCGTGTTTGAAATGGCCTTGTGTGAGCGTTGCTGTGGAGGCATTCAGTACTCTGAAGAGACGAAGGAAAAGATCACGGAGTACATGGCGAAGTTCTTTGAACACCGTGCTGTGAAGCTGCTGGAGAGTTCCGATGGTCCGCACGTGATTGATGTCAGCGAAGTGGAAGATGAAGAGACCGGTCAGGCGATGATCAGGGAGTGCCTGGACTATTGCCTCATCTGCCGGACGCCAAGAAATGAGTGCCATCGTTACTCTGCGACCGCCCATTGCCGACTCCAGGAACTGATCGCTCAGATTTCACCCGTCAGCCGCACGCCGTTGATGGTTTGTGATAAGTGTGAACTGGGAATGGCAGAGCTGATTTCCAAAGAGACACGCGATTCGTGGGACCGGTTTGTCGAAGAGCACTTCGATGGCCCGCCAGGTATTGAACTGGACTCCCCTTCCTCATACCCGATTGCGTTTTAGTCGGAGTTCTCAAACTGTTCGTGGGGCGGCCTGTCGTCGGTTTCCCCGAGCGCGGAACGATCACCGGCCTCCGCGATGTTCCAACACAAGTCTGCCTCACACAGCGGCTGGCGCGAACCTGTAACGCTGGAATTCAGGTCGAATACAGGCACGCCGCGCAAGCAAGTGGCCAATGAACCTTTGAAGCCGCTTCTTTCGGGAGGCGACGTTGATGCAACCGGTGATGGACTGACGCTGCACAATGGGGTATTCCTCCCTGATCAAAGTGATATATCGCCTGATTCCACCTCCCGCAGAGCTCGGGATACACATCACCGGAACAAGCTGATCGATAGCACTGGTGTCACCCCAGACAGCTGGTCTCAAATCGATTTCATCCTCTGCTCAGACAGGTTGTGAGATATGCGGACCGCCGAGGCAGGCTTCGAAAACTCACCTAAGAACCAGGGTTCTGACCACTACGTTTGGTGGGTGGAGTTTGAGATGTCGTTGAGGTCATCCGAAAACCGATTCGAGTGTGTCCGCTTCGTTGGAGTTTCCGGCTGCGTTCACCTAACTTCCAGGAGTTCAAATCTTCTGCAGCAGGTGAAGTCATGCGAATCCGGACACTCACGTTTCTGTTTCTGTTCCTGTCGCTTTGCGCGTTGCTTTCCGATGCTCACGGCGAGATTCGTCTGCCCGGGTTCTATACGGACCACATGGTGTTGCAGCGCCAGAAGCCTCTTCGACTGCGCGGTTGGGGGGCTCCGGGTGAGCAGGTCAAGTGTCGATTCGCGGAGCGTCCGCTGCAGCGACTACTGGTGCCGACGGCACATGGCAGGTAGAGCTTCCTGCGCAGGAAGCTTCCGCGCAGCCTGCCAAACTGGTCTTCGAAGGAAGTAACCGGATCACTCTGAACGATATTCTGATCGGGGAAGTCTGGTTGTGTTCCGGGCAGTCCAATATGGAGTGGGCAGTCAGCCAGTCTTCAAATGCCCAGGAAGAAATAGCTGCTGCCGACCACCCCCTGATTCGCCACGTCAAGATCCCAAGGTCGCCAAATACCCGGCCGCAGGCGGACGTTCAGGCAGCATGGCAGGTCTGTTCTCCGAAAACTGTCGGCAGTTTCACTGCGTGTGGTTACTTTATGGCACGGCGTCTTCAGAACGAACTGAAGATACCTGTTGGGTTGGTTAACTCATCGTGGGGAGGCACACGTGTCGAACCGTGGACCGCTCCTGTTGGGTTTCAGAGAGTACCCGCGCTGGCGGAGATTCATGCATCAGTGATTGGCCGAACACCCGGCACCTCGCAGTTTCAGCAGACGTTGAAGGCGCACATTGCAGCCACCGAACGCTGGATCGCTGACGCAAAAGAAAAAGTTGCAAATGGTGAATCCGTATCGCAAAGCCCTGCCTTTCCTCAGTCGCTGGCACCGTTCACGAGTCATCAGGATCCAACGATGCTGTACAACGGAATGATCCGCGCGCTGGTCGGTTTTCCGATTCGCGGAGCGATCTGGTATCAGGGAGAGTCGAACCACACGGAAGGAATGCTGTACTTTGAGAAGAAGAAAGCGCTCATCAACGGCTGGAGAGAGTTGTGGGGGCAGGGCGACTTTCCGTTCTACTTTGTGCAGATCGCTCCCTTTCAGTACGGAAACGAAGACCCTGGAATTCTGGCTTCGTTCTGGGAGGCACAACAGGCGGTAACTCAATTGCCCGCGACCGGCATGGTTGTCATCAACGATATTGCGACGCTGCGTGACATTCACCCACCCAACAAACAGGATGTTGGGGCGCGTCTTGCCGGACTGGCGTTGAAGAATGATTACGGGCAGGACGAACTGCTCGCAGAAAGCCCGGTCTTTGCTGAGCTGAATCGGGATGGCGACGAAATCAGAGTGACGTTTCGCAACGTCGGATCCGGTCTCAGAACGCGAGACGGGAAAGCTCCCACTCATTTTGAAGTCATCGGAACTGGCTCCAATGGATTTCAGGTTGCTGACGCGCGGATTGATGGCGACTCTGTTGTGGTGTCCTCTGAAAAAGTCAAACAGCCCACAGCGGTTCGGTTCGCATGGAATAAACTGGCCGAGCCCAATCTTACCGGAAGCACGGGGCTGCCAGTGGGAGCGTTTCGGGCAGGCGACCCTCCTGATTTCTTCAATTCGCTCGAGGCGGCGAAGTCCTATGATCTGGTCTATAGCCTGGACCTGAAACGACTCGGCCCCGCGATCAGGTACGAGATCGACAATAGCGCGGGAGTGGGTGATTTCGATCGCGTTGGGTATCTGCTGGAGTTGGTGCCGTCAGCGGGCAATCCGCAGAACACGTTTGTGTCTCTTCCGGCTTTCACGAAGGACGTAAAGAAGATCGGAATCCCGACGGCTTCTTCCGGCGCCCACTTTCAGGAGATTGTAAAAGACATCAGCGTGTATTCGGACGTGCAGGGCATCGTACAGGGAGAAGGCATTGAGACTGGAAACATTGAGTTCTGGCCAAACAATTATGCCCCTCAGAATGAAGCGAAGATTCCGGGAGCTGGCAACCTTTATGACTTCGGTGACGCTCCCGGAGATCCGGTCAACGGATATGGTTGCCTGCAGATCCACAACTATGGCGCGCGGCAGACGATTATTGCCGTCAACCACTGGGGTGCCGGAGCTGCGGCTGACATTGGGACTGGCAACAGCAGTGGTGCCAATCGGGACTGGACATTCAGTGGTAACGCCGGCAGCTACGCTTCAGCCCGGCTGAAGATTTACGTCCGCAAAAAGTAGCCGTCATGTGATTGCTCATTGGCCGGCAGTACCGGCATGGAACAGCGAACCCTTGCCGGCGCTGCGGGCTGGAGACGACTGAGACGCCGCCTCGCGCAACTCACGTCCGCTATTCGAACCGGACTTCTTCTTCGTGCAATGCTGGAGTCACCGCGGCGTCCCATTCCGGTTCTTCCCCGAATTCTGCATTCTGATCCCACTCCGGTTCTGCACCGAAGTCTGACCCTGAGAAGTCCTCGGTGAGTCCGGTAGTCTGGATTCCTGTGGAAGGAGCAATGGCTCGCTGGCGTGCACTGGTCGACAGTGGATCTTCGGACAACTGCTCAAACTCAGGAGGTACTTCGAACTCGGGAGGCGCGATGGATTCCTGGTGCGGCGGATAGCCCATGTGCTGTCGTGCAATATCCCCGATGTCGATGACTGTGGATCCTCGGGACGGCAACTGCCAGACGCCGGCTGGCAGGGTTGGATTCGTTTCGATCTTGTTGAATGACAATGAGATCTTTGTGCGAACCTGAGGGAACTCGAGTGCGACTCGGGTTGGAATGCGGTGATTGTTTTGAGTCCTGTGTTCAGAAAGGTGGGCGCTGACCAGGATGTTTGAATGGCTGTCCTCGATTCGATGCTCGATCACCACTCCCCGGACCGTATCCACCTTAATGATGTTTCTTTGAGGGCGACCTGACGGGCGATCTTCGACTGCGATCAGCCAGAGTTCGCCAGAGCCTGTCGGTCCCTTTACAAGCTGGTAGTCTTCCGGGTTCAGCGGTTTGACACCCAGAACCACCATCAGCCAGTTGGGATCAATCGAGGGCAGGCCCGTTTGTGCATGTTGAAGAAGTTTTGTGTCGTGGTGCTTCCACGTGGCCAGTTCTTCGGGGCCGGGTTTGACCCAGATCCAGCAGCGTTCGGCGTTACTTCCGAGGTCAGCTTCTGAAACAAGGTTTTCGGCCGTCAGGCGAAAGTAGTGTGGGGCACGACAGGCGATGGATCCGTGGAGAGGCGGTACCACAACCCTGGGCATTTTGACCCACATCGTGGCAGAAGATGACTTCCAGCCTTCGAGTCCCTGGTGTTGCATATTGATGTGTTCGACCAGTTGGTCGCGCGTAATCTCTGTTGAGAGGACAGGGTCAATGTTCTCGGCCCTGTTCAGCCATGCGAACTGGCATCCACAGAGTCCGTACAGCGCAACCGCAAGCAGCACGACACGGCATGCGTTGTGGTAGACGAGTTGAACATGTTGAGTGATCATTCCCTGATCCCGTTTCTTTCCTGATCGTCAGGCAGCCTGTTGCGGTGAGGCGCCTCCAAACAGCTGTTCCTGAAACTCAGCGACCTGTTCGTCCGTCAGTGACCGTTCCAATACGTCAAATGGTCCTTCACCTCCGCTGCCGATCAGCCGCATTGCCGGCTGGTCGTTAAATTCAACATTGTCTTCCAGAATGAGTCGCTTGCGTCGCAGCAGCAGCAGGGCAAGGACATACAGATAGTCCAGCTGTGCCGTGTTGGGCGACTCCGTCAACTGAAGAAAGGTGGCCAGGAGGGAGTCGGTATCCATGACCTTGCGGACTTCTTCGGCTGACTTTGGGATCTGGCACTGCCAATGGCCCAGACTGTCTTCCTGGGGACCGTCCCATGCTTCTTCGGAATAGTCCTCACGAACGATTTTTCCGGCGATCTCGCGCAGCACGGACCAGCAGGTCGATCCCGGTTGAAGGGCTTCACCAGATCCAGCGCAGTACTTCCCAACGGGGCGAAGGTTGATGTCCACGTGACTGTCCAGAATTCAGGGCAACCTATGGATCCTACGTCAAACCCTGATGGCGGGCCAAGACGAGGTTTTTAGGCGAGAAAACCGCTGCAATGCGGGGAGCAGGAGACCAGGTGTCATGTTGCCAAACAGCAACTCTCATCCTTCGTAACCGAAAAAAAACACCATTTCTGCCGAGTTTGGAAAAACCAGCATTTCCAGTTGAGCTTCGCAGTCTCCCCAGAATACCCTTACCGGGACAGTTTTCCCTGTCTCTTCGGGCGTCACGGGTCGCAATCCGGGCCGGTTCATTTTTGCCTCACCGTTTGACTCCGCCCTGAAATATGGCATTTAAAAGCAGGGTAACGCTTTTCCTTCGAATTCACTTCACTTTCAAAAAGGATGTTAACTATGAGCAAACTGATGAAACTGGCAGGCGCCATGCTTGCAGTCGTCATTGCCGGGCCAGCTTTCGCAGTTGACCTGACACCCGTTCCAGTCATTCCAGGACTGGTACCAGCGGCACCTGCACCTGAAGCAGTTCTGCTGGACGAAGCTCCAGAAGAGCTGTTTGAGTGCGTTAAGTACGTTGACAGGCACGAAATGCACTGCTGTGCTGTTGAGAAGATCATCAAAGTTAATGATCCATGTGCTGTTAAGTGCAAGCGAAACTGCTGCTGCTGCGAAGAGCCAAAGTGCGTCTACATTAAGATCTGCGTTCCGCCATGTGGCTGCGAGCAGATTCGATGCCGTCGTGATGGCGACCGCATTCGATACTCGTACGGCAAGTATGCTGTCGATGTACGCGTCAAGAAGGGCTACATCGTTGTAGACTATCAGGACTAGAACCAGTCCTGAAACTGATGCGAAGCACTCGGATCGGTTTTCGGAAGGGTAGATGAAGACCAGAGCGAAGCTGAAGTCACGAACCAGCCTCGCAGACTGGGTAACACGAGCGGGACGCATCTTTGATGCGTCCCGTTTTTATTTGCAGTAACTGGCGTATCATCTGCGCAGTCCCTGTTCCCTGAATCAGCAGAATTAAAATGGCGTTTCCCCGCATCTCCGGCCTTAAGACTCCAGAACAGTTTCAGCAGCGACTTGAGCAACTCAAAATTGCTCTGCCCTTCGATTCAGAAATGACAGACGAGGGCATCAGCAGCCTGGCACAGCCTCTGGTGTCTCGCGCTGGATTGATCAGCAACCGATTCTGCATCCTGCCGATGGAGGGGTGGGACGGTACTCAGGACGGACGTCCGACGGATCTCACACGCCGTCGCTGGAAGAATTTTGGACTCAGTGGTGCAGGATTGATCTGGGGAGGGGAAGCCGTTGCCGTGCGGCAGGATGGTCGAGCGAATCCCAATCAGCTGCTGTTGAAGGAGGAGCATCTCAGCGAGTTTGAGTCGTTGCATACTCTGCTCGTGCAGACTCATGAAGAACAATTTGGATCAACAGATGGACTGTCAGTAGGTTTGCAGCTGACTCATTCCGGCCGCTTTTCACGCCCGAATCAAAAAACTCAACCGGAACCTCGGGTTGCTTACAGACATCCGGTTCTCGATGGACGCGTGGGTGTCGACAGTGATGAGCCAATCCTGTCAGATGATGAACTCAAGCAGTTGATTGAGGACTTCGTTGCTGCCGCCGTGAAAGCTCAGAAGGCTGGGTTTCGCTGGGTGGATGTGAAGCATTGCCATGGCTACCTCGGGCATGAAATCCTGTCCGGATTTGATCGGCCGGGAGAGTTCGGTGGTACCTTCGACAACCGGACGCGTTTTCTCCGTGAGATTGTCAGTGGAATACGAACAGAGGCTCCCGGTCTGGGAATTGGTGTGCGAGTGAGCATCTTTGATTTCACTCCTTATCAGCCCGGAGAGTCAGAAGAACGAACGGGTGTGCCGTCCGCGGAAGGGCACTACTCTCATGCCTTTGGAGGCGACGGGACAGGGCAGGGCATCGACCTTGAGGAACCCTTCCAGCTGGTCCGGCTGATGCAGGAACTTGAGATTGACCTGCTGTGCACGTCGTGTGGAAGCCCGTACTACAATCCTCACATTCAGAGACCAGCATTGTTTCCGCCATCGGATGGTTACCAGCCGCCCGAAGATCCTCTGGTTGGTGTGAACCGTCAGATTCAGGCGACGGCTCAGCTCAAGCAGGCCTTCCCTGACATGATTGTTGTGGGGACCGGTTACTCCTATCTGCAGGAGTGGTTGCCAAACGTCGCACAGGCTGTCGTTCGGCGGCGATTGGTCGATTCAGTGGGGCTCGGTCGCATGGTGCTGTCTTATCCCGATCTCCCGGCGGATGTTTTGGCTGGCAAAGCCCTCACCCGAAAACGCATCTGTCGAACATTCAGCGACTGCACAACGGCTCCTCGAAACGGAATGATCTCCGGCTGTTTTCCTCTGGACCCGTTTTATCGTGAAATGCCCGAACGTGAGGAGCTGGTTCAGCTGAAGAAAGACGGCTAGAACCAGCTCGGACTGACCCAGGTCCCTGCCGGAGTCGACATGGATGAAGACGCTGCGTTCCTGCAGACAATCGTCAGGATGACTCGATTCGGTTGATGCACGCAGGCAGGCTGCGAAGAGCAGGGCGATACTCGTGAGGAGTTCCTCCACCATTTAAAACGACAGGATTACCACGGAGGGCACAGAGAATCACGCAGAGGGAACAGGCGGCCGGACAAGGACTGCGCTTTTGGTAGAATGCTGTTGAACTGTGTGACAGCGCGATCGAGAAACACTCACTCCATGAAAATCGCAATCATCACTGCTGGTGGCGCGGGAATGTTCTGCGGCTCATGCATGCAGGACAATACCCTCGCGCGTACGCTGCGGCTGGCCGGTGAAGATGCGGTCCTGGTGCCCACGTACACTCCTATCCGAGTGGATGAAGACGATGTCAGTGTGGAACGCGTGTTTATGGGAGGTATCAACGTTTACCTCGACTCTGTGGTGCCCGGCTGGAAGCGGCTTCCGAGGTGGATGACAGGCTGGCTGAATCGTCCTGGCATTATTCAGAAGCTGACTCGATTCGGAAACAACACAGACGCGGCTCACCTTGGCTCGCTGACTCTGGACATGCTGAAGGGCAGTGCAGGGCCACAACAGCGTGAGGTCACTGACTTCGTGGCCTATCTTGCAGATGAAATGCAGCCGGATGTTGTCCTGTTCAGCAATGCACTTCTGTCGGGGGTGATGCCGGAACTCCGACGACGCTATTCCGGCGCGGTGCTGTGTCTGCTCCAGGGAGACGATATTTTTCTTGACGCTCTCAGCAAACGCTGGAAGAAACCAGTTATGGATCAGCTGCAGGCGAACTGCAGATTGTTCGACGGTTTCGTCACCCACAGTCAGTACTATGAAGACTTCATGAGGGATTATCTGCAACTGCAGGACGCAGCGTTTACGCGAATCCCACTCTCGATTGATCCGGCTATTCCTGAAACTCCGGCTCCGCAGCCAACCGGAACGATCGGTTACTTCGCACGCATCTGTCCTGAGAAAGGGATCCAGAATCTCCTCGCCTCAGCGGACATTCTTAAGGAATACCCGACAGCCCGCTTTCAGATTGGCGGTTACCTGCCGTCACAGCATCGCCGGTGGTTCGAGAAACTGCGTGCAAAGGCAGAACGTGTTGCGCCCGGACAGATCGAATGGCTGGGGAGCCCTGAGACACGAGAGGAGAAGTTTCAGATCATCAGCCAGTTTGATGTGCTGTGTGTGCCGACTGATTATCGCGAGCCCAAGGGACTCTACGTTCTGGAGGCAGGGCTGCTGGGTATTCCGTGTGTCCTGCCCAATCATGGTGCATTTCCCGAGTTGGCAGCTGAACTCCAGTCATGCCATCTTTATGATCCCGGCGACAGGGACGGTCTGAAAAATGCTCTTCGGACTGTTCTGCGAGAACCACCTTCGCATGACGAGCTGCAGCTGCCGCAGCGTGTGCGGCATGCGTACGGTATGCAGGAAACTGCCCCGAGAATCTGCGAGGCGGTTGGGACGTTTTTGAAGGCGCCGGAATGATTCTTGGGCTTGGAACAGACATCGTGGAAATCAGTCGTGTGCGTTCGATGATCGAACGTCATGGTAATGCGTTTCTTGAACGGTGCTTTACCGATGCCGAGCGTGCCTACGCGGACAAACATCGCGATGGCACGACCCGCTACGCGGGGCGCTGGGCCGCCAAAGAGGCAGTCGTCAAAGTTCTGGGGACAGGCTTCGTTAAGGGCATCACATTTCACGATGTGGAGGTCCTGCCGGAACCATCGGGACGCCCTGTTGTAACGCTCAGTGGTGAAGCGAAAGATATCGCGGACAACATGGGGATCACCCAGATCCTTGTCACGATCTCTCACGCCGATGAATACGCGACAGCGACGGCGATTGCTACCTGAGTTGCTTTCTTCCGGCAGAGCCCCTGGATTGCGCCCCGAGCTGCCGCTCGACCCTCCCCTTGGTGGGTACAGGAATCCGGGATTGCGGCGGATTCCAGGTTTCTGGATCTCAAGCTCGACTTGACCGGCTGCCCGTCCGGTCGGGAGAATCCTCCGACCATTCAACCAGCCAGTATCTTTCTGTCGTGATCACGGAAGCACTTCAACACTGCCACGGAATCGGCCCGGTTCGCCTGCATCAGCTTCAGGATGCCGGCGTGCGGACGTGGCATGATGCAGTGGATCATCCCGATAGACTGCCGAAATCTCTCAGGCAGACCGTCGTGGAAGAATGCGAACGGTGCCTTGAAGCTCAGCGCACTGGCGACCTTGAGTACCTTGTTCAGACGCTGCATCCTCAGGATCGCTGGCGAATCCTCCATGAGTACTTTGATCGTGCGTCATGGTTTGACATCGAAACGACGGGCCTGGAAGTCGACAGTCTGATTTCTGTAATCGTCTGCTGGCATCGAGGGCAACTGCATACCTTTGTGCAGGGTGAGAACCTCGACGACTTTCTGGATCTGCTGGAGGACGTCGACCTGCTCGTCAGTTTCAACGGAAGCGCATTCGATGTGCCACGGGTGGCTGACGGCTTCCGGATACCGGAGATGCCCTGCCCGCATCTGGATTTGAGATGGATCTGCTACTGGCATGGGCTCGAAGGCGGTCTCAAACAGATCTGCGAAGATATCGAGATTCAGCGTCCTGCAGATTTGCGGAACACCGATGGCGAAGAAGCTGTCTGGTTATGGGAACAATGGCAAAGTCGTCGCGACAGACAGGCCCGCGCAAAGCTCATCCGCTACTGCGCCGCTGATGTTATGCTGATGCGTCCGGTCGCGAACAGCATTCTGGAACGAGCTCCAATGTCTGCGGAGCAGATCTGGGACGGCCTTCCTGAAGAGCTGAATTCCAGTGAGACTCCGCTGACCAGAGTTGATGCTCCTGAGGATAGTACTGACAGTGCGGACCGACATCGCAGACGGCGTGAGTTGCTCGCCGGTAAGTTCGGCCCGGCCGGTCCTTCAAGACTCCGTACTCTACGGCGGCGAAAACCATGAGTACTGAGGATGTAGAATCGGATCCTCAACCGCCAGAAGCATTGAACGACAGTCGTCGAACACAGGCGCACGTGATTCCCTTTGTTGTCTTCATGGTGTTCCTGCTGGTACCGGATCTCCTGGCGGAACCAGAGGGCAATGATACTCCATGGTATCTGGCTCATCCGACGCAATGGATCTACCCATTACAGTGTGTGTCCTGCCTTACCGCGCTGATTTTTTATCGCCGCCAATATGAACTCACGATGCCGCGCGGCGCTACGCTTGCTGTTGGGGCGGGAATCCTCGGGATCGGATTCTGGCTGCTCCCCGGTCTGATCTATCAATGGCTCGACCTCACTCCGGGCTGGTGGAAATACCTTGGTCTCGACCCACGTGCTGAGGGCTTTGATCCGACAGCAGCAGCCACTCAAGGCTCAGTCGGCTGGCTCGCAGCTGTTGGATTTCGTTTCCTGCGGATGGTGATTGTGGTCCCGCTGATTGAAGAGATCTTCTGGCGCGGATTCCTGATGAGACTGTTGATTGACCCGGATGGCGACTATTGGAAGGTGCCTTTTGGAACCCATCACGTCCGTGCGATGTGGGGGGTGACGATCGTCTTTGTACTGGTCCATTCGCCTGTGGACTATGTCGGGGCGCTGGTGTATGGACTGCTGACGTACGTGGTCACCATCAGGACAAAGAGCCTTTCTGCGTGCGTTCTGATGCACGCCGTGGCAAACCTGCTGCTGGGCCTGTACGTGATGCAGACCGGCCAGTGGGGATACTGGTAAGCAGTGATCTGGGTGGCACCGGCTCCGCTGGCAAAGCCAGCGCAACCCCGGCGTGCTTTAATCTTAGCGGAGCGGCGCGAGCCGCCCGGCCGAGCAGGGTTTCGGGGCGGCTGCCGTTTCGGTCCATTCGAACCCTGAGGGTTGTTTGGCCGGAGTGCTTGTGCACTTCCACTATGATGTGGGCGGCTCTAAGGACGTGTATGAGTTGTGACCCGGCCCGTCGAGGGAACAGCTTCAGGAAACTGCTTCTGCAAATGAGACGGCTGAGGTGGGCGCGGCGGATAGTACCGTGAGTAGTACGCGGAGTAATGGTAGAACGCCAGCTGACGAGCACGCCATGTTGTAAGTGTCCGATGTAGTTCCTGCGTCAGCGCCGGGTGTTCCCCCTTTATGATCTGGTTTTCCCATGGATCTTCCTGCAGATCAAACAGCCCGCTGGCACCGGTGTCATGATCCAGAACGTACTTCCACCGACCGGCCCACTGTACGGCATCTGAATTTGCAGAGGCACAATTCACATGGAAAAACAGGAACCGTTTGTCGAGGGTCGGGCGGTCAGCTGCGAGGACATTGATGCCCTGGAAATTCGGATGAGCAGGGCGGCCTGCCAGTGAACAGACAGTTGGGAGAACATCGATCAGTTCCATCGGATAAGCTGACTCAGACGGTTCAACGCGTCCGGGCGCGTGAACAACGCAGGCCACTTTTAACATCGATTCAAAAGGATGCTGGGCGTGGCCGACTCGGCCGTTCTCCTGAAATGCCTCTCCGTTTTCCCCGAGGACAACAAAGATTGTGTTATCGAGTTGTCCTGTTCGCTGCAGTGCTTCCACCATGCGTCCGATCTGTGCGTCGCAGTGATGGATCGCATTGAAGAACGCATTTCGCACCATGGGAGTCTTCTCTTTGGGGTACGACATGAAGCTGACATCATCATCCAGATGACACGGCTGAAACGGGGCAGGCACGTGATCCGGAATGTGATAAGGAAAGTGCGATGCCTGAAAGTTCATACTGAGAAAGAATGGTTCACCCGTCTTGTGGCACTCTTCCATCAGTCTGATGGCAGTGTCTGTGGTGTGTTCGTCGTAAAGGCACCCGGTTCGAAACATGCCCGCACTGTGCTCGTGAGCAAGGCCTGGGTCTCGGGCAGGAACATAAGACATGTCTGTCAGGCTTCGCTCAGCGTCGTAGAAGACATCAAGTGCGGGGACATCGAGGAAACGGTCCATCCCGCCCCACGATTCGTTCTGTGAGCTGACAATCGCTGTGCGGTATCCTCGTTCCTTAAAGACATCAAACGCCAGTGTTTTCGGCCAGGGGTCATCATCCCGATAATAGTGATGCCGACGGGTTCTCAATGGATACAGAGACGAGACGATGCAGACGTCGGAATAGTCAGAGTGAGTGCTTTGAGCATACGCATTCGTGAACCGCAGACCCTCCTGAGCCAGCTGATTCAAATGGGGCATCACTTCGCGCCCCTGGTGTCGTTGATAGACGGCGTCGGCTCTCAGTGACTCAATGGCTACAAAAATGACATTGGGGCGGCTGGCTGTCTGATCAGTCTCGGACGAAGAGACGCTCTTCTGAATGGCCACAAGCTCAGACTCATGCAGACACGGTTCGATCTCTTCGAGAGTCATCGTGTCCAGCAGAGAACACGCCAGTGTATAAACCGGATGAGTTGTCCTTGCCGCGACATCGATTCGCTGGCTGCGCCGTTGCTCGCTGGCATCCATGAACAGACCGATCACCAGAAAGGCGACGGCAGGGGTCATGCGTCGCCAAAGCTGACTCTGGTTCGGATTGCTCTTGAGCGGCGTAGACAACAGCCTGCCTGCAACCAGAGTCACGATGATGCCACCAATGCCGGCAGCAACGAACGCGATGTGTTCCGCCTCCGACAGGTACAGCCACGTTGTTTCAAACGGGTTGTTCAGAATGAAGAGAACAGCATCCAGGTTCATGTAGCGTCCGGTTCGAACCAACAGACCCCAACTGGCGACGTACAGAACGAATCCGGTTCCCAGAGAAACAGCCGTCGCCCAGCGCAGCGTCTTTGATCGGCCAGGCTGACTGAGCCAGTTAGCGCACTGAGCAATGCTGAGCCAGAACCATGGAATAAACAGAACGGCGAGAACACTCAGAACACCACCAAAGCGCAAAGACTCTGGTTGCTGCCAGAACAGGACTCCCAATTCGATTGCGCACAACGCTGCAAGGATCCGAGGCACAGGGCCATCAGGAATAAGGCGTCTTGGACCCGAGGAGGAATTTGTTGCTGGCTTGGCCACAGGTATTCGAATGTGGGGTTGGCGACGGGCGGTCTCTTCCAGCTTAAACCTAGGTCACCGTCGAATTCTCGCGAAGTTGTTGTGGCAAAACTGCTGACCTGCCTGCGGCGATAACCGGCACAGCCGTCAAAATCAGGCGCATGGTTCACCTGGGGTTTCGGCCGGGATAGCATGAGCGTACTGACGCTGACCATTCAACCCTGTGTGTGACCTCTGGAGCTGATCCCATGCGACTGCTGCTACCCGTGCTATTCATCCTTTCGCCTGTTGTTGCTGATGAGGCAGAGAAGGTGTTGCGGATTGGAATGATTGGGCTCGACACGTCTCATTGCCTTCACTTCTCGCGAATTCTGAATGACGAAAGTGACCCCAGGCATGTCTCCGGCTGTCGTGTGGTAATGGTTTACCCCAAAGGCTCGCCAGACATCCCAAGCAGTGTCTCCCGCGTGCCTCAGTACACGGAGGACATTCAGAAACTCGGAGTTCAGATTGAGTCTGATCTTGAGAAGATGATTCAGGGAGTCGATGCGGTATTGCTGGAAACCAATGATGGTCGCCCACATCTTGAACAGCTGGTGCCAGTCCTGAGAGCAGGCAAGCCCTGCTTCATTGACAAGCCGATTGCCGGTTCGCTGACCGACTGCATTGCGATTTTCAAGCTGGCTGAGCACTTTAAGACGCCGGTCTTCTCGTCGTCGTCGCTGCGATACGGAAAGAATACTCAGGCCGTGCGGGGTGGGTCAATCGGTGACGTCACGGGCTGTGATACATGGTCACCATGCTCGCTGGAGAAGACGCATCCGGATCTCTTCTGGTATGGCATCCATGGCGTGGAAAGCCTGTTTACGGTGATGGGCACCGGAGTAGAGAGTGTGGTCAGAACTCAGACGAAAGACTTTGAGAAGGTCACGGGTACATGGAAGGACGGCCGGATCGGGACATTTCGAGGTCTCCGAACGGGCAGTCGGGGGTATGGCGGAACTGCGTTTGGCACGAAGGGAATCACGTCTGTGGGAAGCTATGACGGGTACGATCCGCTGCTTGTCGAGATCGTGAAGTTCTTCAAGGGCGGGCCTGTTCCAATCGAAGCTCGGGAGACGATTGAGCTCTACGCTTTCATGGAAGCTGCAGATGAAAGCAAACGCAACGGATTTGTGCACGTACGAATCAAAGATGTGATTGCTCAGGCTGAGAAGGAAGCCGATAAGAAGATCAGGGATATTCTGAAGTGACAGAACTGACTCCATGAAAGCCGACTGATGAATTCATCTTCCGCGAAGACGCTTGCCGTTCTTTCTTCCGTCATTGCTGTTGGCGGGGCATGTGTCGTGATGTCACTTCAGCAGACCGTAGCGGCTCTTTATGTCCGGAGTAGCGCCCTCCTCGTAGCCCGATCCCAGTCCCAACTCAATCTCAGGTCCGGAATGGACATTCGGGTATCCAGTGCGGATGACGCTGACAGATCGATCACCCGACTTCAGTTGCCGACCGAGATACCACCAGACGTCGAAGATGCGTCTGAGTACCTGCGAGGGTACGCGGCCGCCGTGTCCTTCCAGAGAAGCACGGCTGTCCCCTGAGGATTCTCACTTCTCCAGGTTTCATCCTGGAAAGCCGGCTGGTCAGCCGGACTACAGGTCGCTCAGCTGTCTGAGACACCAAACGCCCCAACCAATTGAGTTCCACTAATGGGTTCAGAGCAGTGGCGGAATCAGTTTGTCATACACGGAACAGTTAATGACATGGTTGCAACGATAGTCGACTTCGATCCCGGGCCATAACCGTGGTCGCGCAGAACCGTGGTATGCCAGCAGGGTACCAGGAACAAAAAACAGCTCGGACCGCCACGATCAGCATGGGGTTTGATCACCGCAGACTCACCTTCCGTCATTCAGGCAGAGATTTCCGCCGGACGGACGTTCATGGGGATGTTGTCCACGACATCGTATCCTGAACTGACACTGTCCCAGGTCAAGGGCCGGTCTGCGGAGCTAATATTGAAATGCTTGCGCAGAACATTTCCACACCTTGTCCGTTGTTCCCCATGGGGAGTATCACGGTTGTTGCGTCGGCTCCTGCAAATAGAGGGATAACCCTTACGGGTAAACACCCGATGTTGCGAAACTACATCAGCCCGGTTTGTTCAATGGGGGCATCATTTGGGCAAGGACGCGAAACTTGTCCGGAAAGGACGATCCGGTAATTCAGTAAACGATGATGTCTGTGACGCTCGGTCCGCAAAATACCCTTACACCCTGACTGCCTGCGACCGTTCACCCAGCATCGTCATCGCGATTGAAATGACAGATGCCTACTCTTACCCGCCCAGTACAACGACTGTCTCAGGATCTGCGGCCGCAAAAGCCGGAGTTTGATCGTGATCAGGTCATCCTTGATCACATGGGATACGTCCAGAACATTCTCACCCGAATTCTGAGTCAGCTCCCCCCGCCGTTGATGTCCAGAACCTCGAATCAGCAGGTGTGCTTGGACTTATTGAGGCTGCGAGTCAGTTCGATCCCAGTCGAAACGTCGAGTTTCGAACGTTCTCATATCAGCGGATTCGTGGAGCAATCCTTGATGAGCTGAGGCGAACGTGTCCCCTTTCACAGCAGATGTTGCAGAAGATTGCTCATCTCCGGAAAGTGAAGTCGGAGTTTCAGGGGCACGCTACGGTCGAACAACTTGCCGACGCGGCTGACATGAGTACCGAAGAAGTAAGTCGCTGTATTCAGGCAGCTCGACTCACTCAACCAAAGTGTTTCAGTGACTCTGTGCGTGTTCGAGGTCACATTGGTGACTCGGACCGAAAAACACGACTGGAACGAGAAGAACAGCAGTCTGTCCTCGCTGACGGAATTGAGCAACTGCCGGACAAAATGCGCATCGCCATCGGTCTGCATTACAACGATGGTCTGAAGCTAAAAGAAATCGGCCAGATTCTCGGACTGTCGGAATCGCGTGTGTCCCGCATTCTGGATGCGGCCAGAAAGAAACTGCAGGACTACGTGCAGACGCGTGGTTATTGAGTCAGCTCGTATCCGTGCTCTGTGCCCGGAGCACGAAGAAGCCGGCGCTGAAGCAGATCACCCACGCGTTACTGGACGGGTGCCTGAGACCGAACTTCCTTCAGCTTGTCAGCGAGCTCTTTCTGTCGGCTGTGAATGACTTCCATCAACTCGGCAGCTTCTGCATCCTCGGCAGCCTTGACTGTCTGTTCGGCAGCTGCAGTGCTGGCGATCACAACCTGCTGACTGTTTTCCAGCCAGCTAAACATCGCATCCAGAGCGAGGAACTGGAGATCTGTGTATTCTGTTGGGAACGAACCGAAGTCGATAAAGTGCTCGCGTTCATTGAGCAGCTCGACGATCGCAGCGACATCGGATCGCTGAGATTCGGCCAGTGCAAGGACCTGATCGCCCACGGCCTGACGTTCAGAGTCGACCCATGGCCAGCCTTCTGCCACGTACTGCAGAAAGCTGCGACTCATGTCGATCAAAGCAGAATTCAGGGCTGACTGTGATTGATCACTCATGAACTTCTTACCGCTCCTGCGTCCCGATTATCCGCCGATTCCAGCAAGAATCGACTGCCCTGCGTCTTTTGCGATGACAGCCAGCTGGTTTGGCAGGATGCCGGTGATAATGACCATAACTCCCAGCAGTGCCAGGTAGAGTCGCTCGGCTGTAGGTACCTGAACCGGCTGAATGCCTGGCTCGCGCTCTTCCAGATACATGGCTTTCAGAATCTTTACATAGTAGAAGAGACTGAAGACTGTATTCGCACCGGCAAACGCCAGTACCACATACATAAAGCTGCTGACTTCGGCCGCCTTGTACACTGAGGCGAAGACGACCAGCTTTCCGAAGAACCCGCCCGTACCGGGGATCCCAATCAGGCTGGCGACACAGATCGCCATACAGATGCCAACCCAGTTCCCCTGCGTACCCACACCCTTTAAGCTTGTGAGGTCCTCGCGGAACGTGTGGTTGCGAACCATTGCCACAACTGCGAACGCACCGAGGTTCATGAAGAGGTAAGCGGCGAGGTAGAACAAAAGAGATGACAGAGAATTGCTGACGTCATCTGCAGTCGCAGTGTCGGAATTCTGCAGCACAACAAAAGCTGAGACTGCCATCACCATGTAGCCGGCATGCGCGATCGTTGAATAGGCAAACAGGCGTTTGACGTTCGTTTGGCCGTAGGCTGTCAGATTTCCGTAGGTAGCGGTCAGAATGCCGATCAGGCCAAGGCCCAGACCGAACCATGTCATCAGTTCCGCTGTTTCTGCTCCGGTCAGGCTCAGCAGAAATCGCACCAGCAGAGCAAATGCTCCGGCCTTTGATGCAACAGACAGGAATCCGGCAACCTCAGCGGGTGCTCCTTCGAATGCGTCCGGAGCCCAGAAGTGAAATGGGACGAGTGACAGTTTGAAGGCCAGTCCGGCAAGGACCAGCAGGGCTCCCAGTGCAACTGTCATTACACCCGGGCTCCCAAGTCCGCCACCCAGTGCGCTGAGCTGCGAGCCGAGAATCGCCATATCACCTGTACCAAGTACTCCCATGATCAAACTGATGCCGTACAGCATGACTCCGGCTGCACCAGCACCGTAGACGACGTACTTAAGTGCGGCTTCACTGCTTTCCTTACGACCTTTCAGAAAACCAACCATGACGTAACTGGGCACACTGGCCATCTCGACGCCAAGGAAGAGCATCAACAGGTGGTTGGCGCTGGCCATCATCATCATGCCGATGGTGGAGCCAAGGAGCAGGGTGTAGAAGTCAGGAGAATCTTCGCTGTCCGGGATGCCCGTCAGGACGGTTAAGGCAATCGTGAGAATGAGGAACAGGCAAAGGAAGATGCGGAAGTAGACCGTGAACAGGTCGTGCTTGAGCATGCCGGCGAAGAAGACCACAGATGTGCCGTCTTCAATATTGATGACCTGCTGAACGCTGAAGCCACCGGCAACCAAAGCTCCAACCAGAGCAACAAAAGAACCGGGAACAAACCGGTCAATGCTGAACAGTCGAAACAACAACAACAGCACAACGGTTGCACTCAGAACCAGCTCAGCGTTGAAGTAAACGCTGAGGTCCCGCCCCGTTGTATTCAAAAGTTGATCGATAGACACGTTGGTCGCCAGTGTATGAGTTCGAACCGAAAATCGTCCGGGTTAGTTATTCATTGCCTGAGCCTGCTCGACGGGCTCTTCCTCTGCGACAGCAGGAACAGCGTTCTCGTAACCCTGTTCCATTGTCTCAGTGAGGTTGGCAGTGGAGTCTTTCATCATGTCAAACACTACTGCCGGGTAGACGCCAAGTCCGATAGCGAACACCAGAAGTACTGCTGCAATTGATTTCTCACGAGGATTGATCGGTGTGATGTCCTCTTCATGTGGTCCCTTGTATTCAGATCCAAGGTACACTCGCTGCAGGGCCCACAGGATGTAGCCTGCGGTCAGAATCACACCGCTCGCTGCAACGATGGCCAGAGTACTGTTGAACTGCCAGGCACTCAGAACTACGAAGATTTCACCGATGAATCCGCACAGACCGGGCAGGCCAAGACCCGCAAAGAACAGGCCCGCTGCCAGACCACTGTAGACAGGCATCTTGCCCATCAGACCACCAAACTTGTTGAGGTCACGGTGATGAACGCGGTCATAGATGACACCCACCATAAAGAACATGCCCGCTGAAGAGACGCCGTGGGCAACCATCTGGAACATGGCTCCTTCAATGCCCATCAGCCAGTAATCGCGAGACGCTGCCGTGTAGGCATCTCCGCCGATGCTCCAGACACCGAGACCAATCAGGACGTATCCCATGTGGCTCACTGAGCTGTATGCCACGAGGCGTTTGAAGTCTGTCTGAGCAAGTGCGGCGAACGCACCGTAGATGATGCTGACAACACCAATTCCAACCAGCCACCATGCGGCGACTGCAGCCCCATAGGGACAGAGGGGAAATGCGATTCGGATAATGCCGTAGCCACCAAGCTTCAGCAGCACACCCGCCAGAATCATACTGATCGGGGTGGGAGCTTCGACGTGAGCATCCGGAAGCCACGTGTGGACCGGAAACGCCGGAAGTTTGATCGCAAACCCAATAAACAGCAGGACAAAGGCAATGACCTGAGTCTCGGGACTCAGGAACTCTGAAAGAGTCGACTCTGAACCTGATGCGGCATTCGCCAGTTCAATCAGGTTAAAGCTGTCCGTCGTTGCACCGCTGCCGTAGTAGAACATCAGCATTGCGATCAGCATCAATACACCACCAATCAGGGTGTAGAGAAAGAACTTGATCGCGGCGTACTCTTTTCTTGGCCCACCCCAGATACCGATGAGGAAATACATCGGCAGGAGCATGACTTCCCAGAACACAAAGAACAGGAAGAAGTCGAGCGACAGGAAGACGCCCATCATTCCGGTTTCGAGCAACAGGAAGAGGATAAAGTATCCCTTATGCTGCTTGTTGATGCTCCATGACGCTCCGGCAGCGAGCATGCTGACAAGACCAGTCAGAACTACCAGCGGCAGACTGATGCCGTCTACGCCCAGCCGGAAGTAGATGTTCCATGACTTAATCCAGCCTGCCTCACACAGGAGGACGATGTCACCTGGCGAATCTGCGTTGGCACCACTCCATGCACCCCACAAAAAGAGCGTCAGGACGAAGGTGACCACCGTCGAGGCAAATGCCATGCCGCGAATCGTGCCGACCGCCTTACCGTCCATCAATGCGATGGCACCTGCAGCAACGGACGGCAGGAAGATGATTGCCACAAGGAGAAAATCTGTTGAACTCATGACTAAACCCCAGCAGTCTGCTGGACCAGTTGAAATGGATTATCCGGGGAACGTGGAAAAGACCACGGCAAACAGGATCACGACACCGACAACGATAAACATCACGTACTGACGCACACGTCCGGTCTGGAAGACGCGGAGTCGTTCTCCGAAATCTCCCGTTGCTGACGCGATTAGATTGACGAAACCGTCCACGACTTTCTCATCGAAGATGCGGTCCCATTGAGCAATGATGACCATCAGTCGAGCGAGGAAGTGCAGAGTGGTGTCAAAGATTGTTCGGTCCACCCACGCGCAGAATGCCGCCACCTTATGGGCAGGACGCATGAACAGGCCATCGTAGAGATCATCAAAGTGCCACTTGTTGGCGAGGAAGCCGTGAGCAGCACCAAGGTTCTTTTTCATCTCGTCAAGGTTGACCAGATTCATTCCGTACAGAGCGAACGCCAGCACAAAACCAATCCCAGCTGACGTCAGTGCCCACAGGCCGGCCGCCTCGTGCTGGTTGTACATTTCCTGAATCTCAGGCAACACAACTCCGTCGCCGACAGCCGTCACACCGTTCTCGATGTGCGCGGGCGCATCTTTGGTCAACATGACGTACAGGTCTCCCTGGTCACCGCCATATGCACAGAGCCAGGCGAAGGGAGCCAGAATCAGCAGCGGAACACACATGATCCAGGGTGATTCATGAGCATGGTCATACACGTGCTGATCGCGAGGCTTACCCCAGAATGTCATGAACCAAAGTCGGAACATGTAGAAGGATGTGATGCCGGCAGTGATCAGCGGCAGTGCAAACAGCAAAAAGTGTCCCGGGTTCTTCTCACTGAAGGCCAGTGCTGACGCGACGATCGCATCCTTTGAGTGGTAGCCCGAGAAATGTAGTCCCAGAAACAGCGGGCAGCCCGCGATCGCCAGCACGCCGATCAGCATGCAGATTGCGGTGATGGGCATCTTCTTCAGCAAGCCACCCATTTTGGGCATCTCCTGCTCGTGGTGGCACCCGTGAATGACGCTGCCTGAGCAGAGGAACATGAGAGACTTAAAGAAGGCGTGTGTGATCAGGTGCAGGAGTCCGGCAGCCCAGCCAAAGACTCCCAGACCCAGCATCATGTAGCCAAGCTGACTGATGGTTGAATAGGCAAGCACCTTCTTGATGTCGGTCGCCACGATTGCAATTGTGGCCGCAACAAACAGAGTGATGCCTCCGATGTAGGCGATTGTCAGCAGCACTTCCGCTGTGAACATCGGATAGAAGCGTCCAGTCAGATAAACCCCCGCGGCGACCATCGTGGCAGAGTGCACCAGTGCTGACACCGGTGTGGGGCCTTCCATCGCGTCGGGTAGCCATGTCTGGAGCGGGAACTGAGCACTTTTGCCAATGCAGCCGCCAAAGACCCCCAAGCCAGCCACCACAAGCAGAGCGTATGGGATTGTTCGATTATTGCCGTCTGCATCCTGCAGAACTTCACCTTCCGGCGAGGTAATCAGGACGGCTCCGTCTTCATCAACGCGGACGTTGCCCAGATCTTCGCCTTCGGTTGAGCGAGAGATCATCGAGAACAGTCCGCCGGTCACCTGTCCTTCGTCATTGATGTCAGCGAAGTTGAAGGTGCCGAAATAGGTCCACAGAACCATCAGCCCGATCAGGAAGCCAAAGTCACCGACCCGGTTCATGATGAACGCTTTGTTGGCTGCATCGCTGGCTGATTTTCGTTCTGTATAGAAACCGATCAGCAGGAAGCTGCAGATACCGACAAGTTCCCAGAAGACAAACACCTGAAAGATGTTGCCCGCCAGAACCAGGCCGAGCATGGAAAAGCAGAACAGTGACAGGAACGCAAAGAACCGATAAAAGCGTCCTGGTCGATGAACGTGTTTGCCATCGGACGTGTGCGCGAAGTGGTCAACGTAGTCATCAGTGAGTTCGTCACTCATGTAGCCGATAGCAAACAGATGGATGCAGGTGGCGATCAGCGTCACCATGGCAAACATCACGATTGTCAGGCTGTCGATGTAGTAATCGAGCGAAACGATCAGAGAGCCAAACTCTCCGAGAGTGTAAAGACGGCCCGAAAACGCGGTTGGGAATTCAGCCGCGGATCGAGAGTCTTCTGTTTCTGAGTGTTCTTCTGATTCTTCTGCAGTGACGGAGGCGAGTTGCCATTCACCACCTTCGATCGATGCCTCTTCATTGTGCGGCTTTGCATGAGCATCTTTGTCGTCATGACTGTCCGTGTCGCCCTCGGCCTCGTGACCCTGCTCACCACCGGCCGCATGATCCTTGTCACCGTCCTCGTGCTCTGAGTGTTCTGCGTGCTCTCCATCACCGTGCGGATGAAGGCCATGATTGTGATCAGCAATTACGCTCATCCAACCCTTCTCAACACCTTTGTCGGCCTCGTAGGTGTCGTGGCCACCAGTCTTGTTAACCCAGACCAGCAGCGCGATCAGACTGCAGACAAACCCGGTCCCGATACAGCCGACAGCACACCATGCGGCACCTTTGCTGTGTCGCGGGTTCTTGCTGAACAGCCCGAATCCGAAAAAGATTTCGACGACAAAGCCCGCCAGCGGCAGCAGCCAGGCTGTCATCAGCAGGTTTCGTAAAAGTTCACCTGTTTCGGTCATCGGAGTAACCAGAGTCAGAGACGAAAAATCAAATCAGACGCACGAGCAGACGTGGATCAGCCTTTGAGCTTGTTTCCGCGGTCGACGTCGATCGTCAGGTGGTTGTTGTAGAAGTTAAGAGCGATTGCCAGTGCTACGGCCGCTTCTGCGGCGGCCAGCACAATGATGAACAGGGAAAACACCTGTCCATCCAATCCCAGAGACGTAAATTTGGAGAAGGCGACAAAGTTGACGTTTGCCCCGTTGAGCACCAGCTCCACACCCATCAGCACGCCGATACCATTGCGTTTGGTGGCCATACAAATGACCCCGCACACAAACAGGACGGCTCCGACGAGCAGATATGCATTAAGAGTTGCCATAACAGATTCAAAACCCGATCAGGAGGCCTCATCGGACCGCCGCTTCGCTCGAGCGAGATAAGCAGCACCAATCAGAACAACAAGGAGATGAACAGACGCAATTTCGAAGGGCAGCAGGTAACCAGGAGCAGCCGTCGGGCCGGAAGCCGGATCTGCGGCTTCTTTCTTTTTCCCTGCTTCTGTTTCCCGGGTGATATCAACACGATCCGGTCGCAGGCCCAGCAGAGCCCACCCGATTGGCCGCAGAGTGTTGCCATCCGATTTGTCATCAAACGACCCGTCGTCAGGAGTACTGGTTGCCGGCTTCACGGCGTCGTGAATCGCTTCCCAGTCTCCCGTCCGCTTAACAACAGTGTGACCGTCCTCATCCAGCGTCAGCTGAGCACTTCCGGAGGGGGTAGATGAGATCACCATGAACAGAAACAAAGATCCAACCACTCCGGCAATCGCTGTTTCTCCTGGAGAGGTTTCAATTTTCATATACGGTCCGCTGGCTGTGAGCATCACGCCGAACACCAGCAGAACAAGCGTACCGCCTACGTAGATCAGCAGCTGCGCGGCACCGACAAAGTCAGCGTCGGCGAGAAAGAACAGAGCCGCAACACTGCCGAGCGAAACAACCAGCCAGAATGCCATGCGAACCACGCTCTGGCTGATCACAACCAGAACGGCACCAAGGCAGGAGGCGATTGCAAAGAACAGAAACAGAGCACTCATTTTCGCACCTCCCCAGTCGCCAGACCAACGGTCATCGTTGAATCTGAATCACTGGTGGACGCATCACTGAAGTCACCACTACTGCCTTCATCTCCGTCAGCATTGGACTCCATAAAGATCTCGCTGGCTCGCACGCCAACCGGATCTGTAATGCCTGTTCCGTTGCCACTCATGATGAACAGCAGTGGCCAGACAACAGCTCCCAGGAACAAAGCACAACTAATCGGTACAAGGTATTTCAGGCAGGTCACCATGACCTGGTCAATTCGCAGACGCGGCAGCGTCCAGCGAACCCAGATCTGAACAAACACAAGGAAGGCAGCTTTGGAGAGGAAGACGCCCATTCCAAACACGTTCGCCATGTAGCTTTCAACCGTAAGTCCACCTGCGCCCGATCTCCGCATTTCCATCAGGGCTGTATCCAGCCCTGGCAATCCGGTATGCCAGCCGCCGAGAAACAGGATCGAAGCGACTCCACAGACCGCGAACATGCTCGCGTATTCACCCATAAAGAAGAATGACCATCGCATGCCGCTGTATTCCGTATGGAATCCACCAACAAGTTCACTCTCTGCTTCTGCGAGGTCGAATGGAGCACGCTTACAGCTTGCCGTGGCCACCACGAAGTAGACAAAGAAGGCCACAAAAGTGAATGGGTCATGAAACAGGAACCAGTTAGGCAATATGCCGAAACTGGTGCCGTACTGCATGTCTCCGATCTCACCGAGATTGAGTGAGCCTGCAGCGACGATTGGGATCAGAGCACAGATCGCCAGCGGAATCTCATAGCTGACCATTTGAGCGGCTTCACGCATGCCACCGAATAGTGACCACTTCGATCCACTGGAATAGCCGGCCATGATGATGCCGAAGACTTCCAGCGAAAGAATCGCCAGCATGATGAACAATCCGCAGTCGGCGGAGATGGCAACCCAACTGGAACTAAACGGCAACACAATGAAGGCTGCAAAGGACGCGACACAGACAATGTATGGCGCCATGCGGAATAGGAGTGCGTCTGCCGCGGGTGGGCAGAGGTCTTCTTTTTGAATGAGCTTGATGCCGTCTGCCAGTGACTGCAGCCAGCCAAACTTCCCGCCGACTCGTGTCGGCCCAAGGCGGTCCTGAATACGCCCCGATCCCTTTCGCTCCAGCCAGATGAAGAAGAAGGGGCAGAGAGAAAAGACGCCGAACAGCAGCGCTGCATGAGCGACTGCTGTCAGTATTGAAAGGACTGACGAATCCTGGATCCCTAAATAATCGGTCAGGAATCCTGGAATCACTTCTGCCGCGAGAATGCTCATTATGGGCGACTACTACTGGCCTAAGGCAGAACCAGAAACTCGGAAAAAGCAGAGTCCAGGCGCACGTGCGCCGAGACAGTGGGCGTCGGACTATGACAGAAGAAAATGTGGTCTGCAACCAACCATTTCCGCGATTCGATCGTGGGAATCGACTTCTGTTCCTGAGACAGTTTTGGGCCGTGTTCATTCTCAGTTGTGGGAAGCCTGTGACCCTTCGATCAGGCAGATTCCTGGCAGTCGACTCAGCTTGCCACTCCAGGGACGATCGCTCGCGTCGACTTCATCCGCGTCACCACGATGTCGTTCTCTTGTTCACAGCGATAGGGATCCAATCATGCCTCGCGATTGGATATCCACATCGTGCTGGCCCGGAGTTCATGGTTGCACGAGCGAGCATCGACCTGGATTGCTGTGAGTGTGAAATGGGTTGCTTACGCCGGTTTTGCTGACGCAATGCTGAGCCTAAAAGAAAACAGCCGGACGTCTTTCGACATCCGGCTGTTTGAATATTCATCGTGCTGAAGCCAGCTTTTACTCGTCCTCGTCGTCAGCTTTCTTCTTCTTCTTCTTCTTGCCAGCGACAACCTTCTGGATGCGAACCTTCGGGAGGTTCAGAGGACTGCGGCCTTCTTCCCAGCGATCCTGCTCACGCAAAACGGCAATTCGTTCGCCACGCTTCAACACGTTGCGAGCTCGAACCATTCCGGCAGGTTTCTTCAGTGATTTATCAATCGACACGATCTTGTCTCCTTGGTTTAGCCGCAGCTCTTCTTCTTCAGAGCGGACAGGCGAGACTTCGTACGAGCTGCCGTGTTAGCGTGGATCAAATTGCTGGCTGCCGCCTGATCGATTGCCTTGGCAACGCCAGACATGCTCTTGTCAGCGTCTTCACGAGAAGGGCTGGTGGCCAGCAGGGCGCGGAACTGCTTGATCTTTGTTCGCAAAGCCGAGCGTTGCTGCCGGTTTCGCAGACGTCGAGCCTGGCTCTGACGCAGGTATTTCTTGGCGGATGCTGTGTTTGGCATGTGATTGAGGTGACAAAAACTGTCAGCAAATGAGCCGTCCCCGAAGGCCGGCCAAAAATGGAAGCGGGGAAGAGTACTCAGGGGCCCGGCAGATTTCCAGCCTGATCGGCAGAATGCAGTCATTTCTGCACCAAAACCATGGAGAAAGGCCGACTGCGCCCTTGTTGCCTGAGGCTGATCGCCTCAGGTCGGGCTCCTGCGAGCCTCCGTCCCCAGCGACAGGCACCTGCAGGTCCAGCCATTCTGTTGTGGGGGAGAGACCCTACTTGCCTGCGTGATGTGGATTGCCACCTGATTTCAGGACAAGGCTGGCCTTCTCGACAATCTCCTCTGAGACTCCGGCAGTCTGTATATCACGAATTGTCTCCTCAACGTCGTATTCCACGCGGTGAAACGTAACCTCACCATCTTCAATAATGGCGTACGAAGCGCGCCAATCGCCATCTCTTGGTTGTCCGACGCTGCCTGGATTGAGCACGCGGCACCCGTCCAGCTGCAGGTCCATAGGCACGTGAGTGTGTCCCACGCATACAAAATCCACGTCTACGTGCTCCAGCCGGGATTGCCACTGTTCCTTGAGAAATTGCAGGTCCGGAGCCGGCTCACCCATCCTTCCGTTGGCGATATATTCATCCATGGGATCGCGTGGCGTGGCGTGAACGAAAAGAAAACTGTGGTTCCCGAGAGTGACATGCTGTGTCACCGGCATTTCTGCAAGCCAGGTCAAGTGATCATCGTTCAGCCGTTCATAGTGGACTGGCCTCATACCGGCCGCCAGTCGCCGAAACATGCCCCCAGGCGAAACGACGACCCTCTGGGCCACTGAGTGATCGTGGTTGCCCCGCACACATGTATCCACACGGTCCATGCACCACTCGATGCATGGGGCGGGGTTGGTTGCGTAATCCACTGCATCACCAAGGAATACGCAGTGGTCACACGTCTCTGAAATAGCATTCAACGCGGGCCAGTTGGCGTGGATGTCGGCGAGGAGCAGGATTTTCATGGCGTTTGCAGGGCAGTTAGGGCGGCTTTTATTCTGCCATGAAACCAGCCCATGTCACGCGATTCTGGCAATTTGCAGAGTTCCGGTGGAATGCGGCAGTGAGGCTGGTGAGGTTGCGCGGGTTTGGAAGAACGCCTGCTGCCGGAGGCGGTTCAAAGAGCACCCGTCTGGAGTTGCCACACCGGGTGAATGGAGGCCCCGGCCCGGTTCGGCGCAGTCTTTCCCACGGAGCCCGACCTAAGGCGATTAGCCTTAGGCAATGAGGGCGCAGTTCTTTCTCTTCTCCCGCAAGAAGTATCAAAATGCTCTGCTGGACTTGCTGAAAACGGTTCGATACTATCCCGCGTTCGCCTTTTCCAACGCGCCTCAGGTTTGCGCTGAACTGTCTCAGTGCGGGCGTCTGGATATTCACCCTTAATTTGGATGTGGCCCACCCTGCTGGGTGAGGACGCATATCTTAGGCCCGATTAACCATGGTAGACCAGAATCTCGTCCGCGAATTCGCGGTTGACGACGACGAACTCAACTCAATCCTCCAGGGAATGGAGGAAGGGACGCTCGAAAAGACACTCGAAGAAGAAGCCAAGACCTACGACATCAACGACATCCTCGAAGGAACAGTCGTCCGCGTTGATGATGAGGAAGTGGTTGTTGACATTGGTTACAAGAGTGAAGGAGTCGTACAGCGTGACGAGTGGGAAGAAGGGGAGATTCTTCCAAAGCCCGGCGAACAAATTGAAGTTCTGCTGGAAGAATTTGAAGACTCTATTGGCCTGATTGTTCTTTCCAAGAACAAGGCTCAGCGCATCCGCGACTGGATGGAGTTCATCAGCAAGCATCAGGAAAACGATGTTGTCCGCGGCCCTGTTCAGCGCAAGATCAAAGGTGGTCTGCTGGTTCTGATGGGGCGCGAGATGGACGGCGACAAAGTCGTCAGCAACGGTGTCAGTGTATTCCTGCCGGCCAGTCAGGTTGACGTGCGACGTCCACCGGATATTGCCAACTACATTGGGCAGGAAATTGAGTGCATGATCCTCAAGATCGATGAAGCTCGAAAGAACATCGTCGTTTCCCGCCGCCGCCTGATCGAAGAAGAACGCGATCGACAGAAGAAAGAACTGCTCAAGGTTCTGGAAGTTGGTGCCCTGCGAAAAGGTACCGTCAAGAACATTGCCGACTTCGGTGCGTTCGTTGACCTTGGTGGTATTGACGGGCTGCTGCACATCACGGACATGAGCTGGAGCCGTATCTCTCATCCGACGGAGATGGTGAAGATCGATGACGAAATCGAAGTCATGGTTCTGAACATCGACTACGAGAAAGAGAAGATTGCTCTGGGTCTGAAGCAGAAGACTGCCAGCCCATGGGAAAACATCACCGAGAAGTACCCGCAAGGCAGCCGCATTCAGGGTCAGGTGGTCAACGTTCTGTCTTACGGTGCCTTCGTCAAACTCGAAGATGGTATCGAAGGTCTTGTGCACATCAGTGAGATGTCATGGGTCCGCCGCATCAATCATCCCAGCGAGCTGGTGCAGATTGGTGACGACGTTGAAGTCATGGTGCTTGGTATCAACGAAGACAAGCAGGAAATCTCTCTCGGCATGAAGCAGACTCAGGACAATCCCTGGGACAGCGTTGCCGACAAGTATCCTGTGGGTGCCAAGGTCAAGGGAACCGTCCGCAACCTCACCAACTACGGTGCGTTCATTGAGCTGGAAGAGGGAGTCGACGGACTGCTGCACATCAGCGACATGTCATGGACTCGCAAGATCTCTCACTCCAACGAGATGCTCAAAAAGGGCGAGCCGCTGGAATGCGAAATCCTGTCTGTGGATCAGGAACGTCGACGTATTGCTCTGGGTCTGAAGCAGCTTGACGATGACCCATGGGAAACAACGATTCCCGATGCTTACACTCCGGGCAAGACGGTCAAAGGCAAGGTTACCAAGATTACCAACTTCGGTGTCTTTGTTGAGCTGGAAGACGAGCTGGAAGGCCTGCTGCACGTCAGCGAGCTGTCAGACGACAAGGTTGAACATCCGGAAGCCATGGTCAATGTTGGCGATGAACTGGAAGTTCGCATCCTTCGCGTCGACACAGCTGATCGTAAGATCGGGCTGAGCTGTCGTTCGGACGAAGAGATTCGTGAAGCAGCCGCAGCGGAAGCTGCGGAAGCGGCCGCTTCTCCAGCACGCAAGACCGAAGAGCTGAAGGGTGGAATGGGAGACGCTTCCAAGCCACTGTTCAGCCTCGGCGGCGACGCGGAAGAAGGCGATTCCGACGAGTAATCGATCGGGATCAATCTGAGCAACAAAGACCTCGGCGGGTTCCGTCGAGGTCTTTTCTATGCGCTGCGCACTGATTGTCTTAGGCTAGTCGCCTCAGGTCGAGCCCCGCACAATATGCATGTGTGTGTTGTTCGTTTCACCGGTAGCCGCAGACGCACGCGATTTGTGCTCTTCAGCGACAGCTTCTTTTTCTGCGGACCTCGCTTTGCTCGCCCAGGCCTGCTTCACCATGCTTACTCTACATAGGCGAACTCATTGAGCGAAAACAGCACCCGGCAGTAGCTCTGGAATGCTCGCAGCCGGGCTTCTTCCGGTGGAAGTGCTGCCACGCTGGAAACCTGTCGTGCCGACGCGAGGTAGTCTCTGGCACTGGCAACGTCTGCCCTCGACGCCACGCGATTCAACACCAGCTCAACGGCTCGCCGAATCCTGTCGTCTTCCGACATCCCGGCCAGCTTCTCGGCCAGCGCTTTGGTCTGTTGATCGACCAGGCCGGCATTCATCATCATCAGCGCCTGAGGTGCGACGGTTGAGGTCTGGCGTTGGCCTGCTGGAACCGCCGGATCCGGGAAGTCAAAAGTCTGCAGGACGTCATAGACGGCGCTGCGAACCACGGGCAGATAAACAGATCGCCGGTGATTGTCATACTCGTTCGTGATCGTCGTTCCGGAGCTTGTCACATAACTGCGGTTGGCCGCTTTGAGGACTGTACCTCCCATGGTCAGGTCGAGCCCCGTGCCAAGGCTTACCAGTGAATCTCGAACTTCTTCACCGGAAAGTCGCCTCCGTCGGAATCGCCAAAGCAACTTGTTCTGAGGGTCAGTCTTCTCCGCTTTCTGTGAGTATTGCGTGCTCATCTGGTAGGTGTTGCTCAACATCATCAGACGATGCAGCCGCTTCAGCGATCCACCCTGTCCCTGAAACCGCACGGCCAGCCAGTCCAGAAGTTCCGGATGTGTGGGTGCTTCTCCCAGTAGACCGAAGTTATCAACGGATGGGGCGAGGCCTCGTCCAAACCGCCATGACCAGACTCGATTGACAATGACGCGCCATGTCAGCGGATGATTCGTCTGAGTCATCCACTTTGCCATCTGCAGGCGACCGCTTTGTTTCTCCGGAATCGCCAGAGAGGTCAAAAGTGCAGCGCGGCTGTCAGGGTCTCGGTGTCGATCAGAGAACACTCGCAGGAACCGTCTGGGAGCAACTTTCCCAAGCGCGATGTGACTTCCGCGCAGGTGAATCTTCAGGTCTTCCGGATTGCCCTCGGTCAGTCCCATGGCCACGTCGAACTTTGGTCGTGATTCTTTTAGCTGGGCGACCCGCTGCATGAGGGATGTCAATTCCGCAGCATCAGCAGCAGGCAGGCTGGAGGGAGTGATGTCGGACGGGCCAGCCAATGGAGACGGCGCCGCAATGAGCTCTTTACGTGCTGGTTCATCATCCAGAAGTCTTGCAAAGAGTTGAGCTGTCTGTGTGATGTTCCGGGGAGGCTTCTCTCGAACCAGTGTCTGAAGTGCTTCCGGCAGGTCCGGAAGCTGTTGCAGCATCACTTCCGCGGACTGCTCAAAGAACTCGTCCGGCTTTTCTGCCAGGGACAGCCATCCGCGGAACAGAACAAACTGCTCGTGTTTACCGTCTGCGATCTCTTTCAGCAGCCGGGACCATTCCGACACCAGCGCCAGCCGGACGCCATGTCGCGCAGCGATTGAAGTCATCGACTGAGGAGCAGCCACGTCAAATGGCCACTTCGCATCGCCCGGATCAAAGACAAGCAGAAGACGATCGATGTGTGGGTGTACCTGAGCGGAATCAATTCGAATCGTGTTCACACCCTCATTCAGCTCAAATCGACCAGCTGGAAACCAACGCTGACCGTCGGGATACCAGCTGCCTGTGACCTGTTCGACGACGGATTCTTCGATGATGTTTCCGTTAATGACCAGTTTGGCGGGGCGGCTTTGAGCTGCGGCATGGCGTATCTCCAGCTGATACCAGCCGGGTTTGTCAACGCGAACGTCGTACTCCATGAACCCGGCACCTCGGGTACCTGTGATCCCGATGCCTTCTCCGTAGCCAGTTGAAAGTTTCTCCACGTTACCACGATGAAAATGCTCCGCTTCAATTCTCAGAAAGCCATTTGTCACGACAAGCGGATCGGCTGATTGTGGGACGGCAGCCTGGCGTGGGAGTGACTGAATTCGGTCAAACTCCTGCGCTGCCAGCAGGTATCCGGCGAGATTCTGCTGCTGATGTGCTGCGATTCTATCTCGATGAGCATTCTTCAGTGCGGCGATCGCCGTTTCTGTGCTGCTGACCTCCTCGTCTGTCTCTTCAATCCTGCGGCTGACTGCCTTCGAAACCAGCGGACGTTCATACCAGACGGCCACGACCTTGTGGTTCTCCATCGTCTTGCTGCTTTTGAAGATACCGGCCAGTGAGTAGTAGTCTTCCGTGGGAATCGGATCGAACTTGTGGTCATGGCACCGGGCGCATCCCAGTGTCAGTCCCATGAAGGTCTGGCCCATTGTGTTAAGCTGTTCGTCAATGATGTCCATCTGCATTTTCATGGGGTCATCTTCGGCCAGCATCTTTGGACCGATGGCAAGGAATCCGGTGGCGATGAACCGATCTATGTTGTCCTGATCGTCTTCCGGTGCCGGTAGCAGATCTCCGGCGAGCTGTTCCTGGACAAACCGAGCGTACGGCTTGTCATTATTCATCGCGCGGATCACGTAGTCGCGATAACGAAACGCGTTGGCGTAGGAGAGATTCTCATCGAGTCCGTTAGAGTCTGCGTACCGTGCGACATCCAGCCAGTGACGTCCCCAGCGCTCGCCGTAGCGCGGTGATGCCAGCAGTCTGTCTATGACTTTTGCAAAGGCGTCCTGAGAATCGTCCGCGACAAAGGCGGCCGTTTCTTCGGGAGTCGGAGGCAGTCCTGTCAGATCAAACGTCGCGCGGCGAATGAGCATTCTCCTGTCTGCGGGAGGAGCTGGCTTGAGTCCGTGCTGCTGCAGCTGCCTGAGCACAAACTCGTCGATAGGACTGATGGCCCAGGCATTCCCACTGTGCGGCACCTTCACATGAGAGAGCGGCCGCCATGCCCAGTGCTCTAACTGTTTGCTGGTGAAGGGCATAATGCCCTGTGCGCTGGCACCTGCATCCGCGGACTCTGGTTCGGAGTCTGGCCAGGGGGCTCCCATTTCGACCCATTGCGTAAAGTCCACCACCTGATTCGACGGCAGCTTCTCGCGTGGAGGCATCTTGATGAATTCGTCGTGCTGGATGGCACTAATCAGCAGCGACTGATCCGGTTTGCCAGGCTTCAGTGCCGGCCCGAGCTTGCCGCCGCGAATCATGCCCGCCCGACTGGACAGGTCGAGTCCATTCTCAGGGTCTTCTGAGTTGTGACATTCGAGGCATCGTTCAGCGAGTACGGGGCGAATCTTTGTCTCGAAGAATGCTGACTGTTCAGCAGTTGGCGAATCCTGAGCACTCACAGGAGTGGGGCAGGAGAGGATCAAGGCTAACCAGAGGCGGGACATGGCAGGAGGGCTGTCAGGCAGGCAGGAAGTATCTCCAGAGTAAGTTGTCCGAGTGCAGAATAACAGGCTTTCCTTGCGCGACCATGGGCGAGCAGCCCAAACACGACCACGCCGGGCTCTGTCCCCGGGTTCTGCGAGTCCGGGCTCCCTGTAGCGACACTCGCCAAAGCGTGGGCCGATACGTCGTCCAGATCGGGTAAGCTGTGAATTTCCGCTGTACGATTTACGAGGTCCGCCGTCTGGCGACGACAGCTAAATCTCGAATGGAAAGAACTCTGGCTGGAGTGCAGGGGCAATCAGAGTTTCCAGCTTTCTGCGTCAGTCGTTTTTAGCTGAGTACTCTTGCTCAGCAGGCGGTAAACCGAGTGAGTAAACTCATAGGCCGATTCAAGTTTCTCCAGATCCAGCGTATCCCCGGCCCCGGTTCGGCCTCCGGCTATCGTAAGCCTGCGCGGAGCGATCAGGCTCGCAAGTTGAGGAATGTCGCCGGCCAACGGAAGGATGTGTGGAATGATCGTGCCCAAACGCTGCTTTTCGAATGGCTTGTCGGACACAAACGATGTCAGTCCATTAACAAGAATCGTGTCTGTAATGCGAGAGTCAGTGATAGCGGCCAGCAGCGCAGGGATTGCCGCGGCACCAGATCCAATCACAGCAACTCGATCTGCTGGGTGTTTTTTCAGGACCGCGTCCAGCGCAAAGCTGATGTCATTCATCCACATGCCAGCTAATGGCCTGCCGATCCAGAAACTCCATTCGGCTGAGTTATGATCTGGCGCACGTCCGATTGAGTCCGGGTTCACCGCATTGCCTGCGGTTGCCGTCAGATCCAGTGTGACGATTCTCCAGCCCTCTTTCCGGAGTCTGGCTGTAGTCCTGCCGGTGGATGCCTTTACTCCGGCGTCAATGTCCAGGACAACGCAGACGCCTTTCGAGCCACTCTCGTCTGCTCGAGCATTCAGCGGGATCCTGTTGGTCGGGTTGCATGTGAAGTCGTCGCCATTCCATTCGACTGAGCCCGCTTTGGTGCGTGCATCCTGATTCAGAGCTTTCCTGAGACCATCAAGAATCAACTGCCGTTCGGCCATCCATTGGTTGCGATGATCCGGAGCATCAAGAGATGACAGGGTGTGCTTACCTTTTGCTGCGGCAAACTCAGGAAGTGTCATGAATTCGTCGGGGCGAGATTCGCCCGGGAAACATCGCAGTACTTCTGCCGGCTCAGTCTTGATTTCCGGTTCAGGAATTGGACTGCCATCTCCCTTTCCTTTCAGATGGAGCGTCATCCAGCCGTACATGGCTTCACGCATCGGTTGGTGATAGTCGTGTTTCCAGTCGAACGTGGCGTGAGTAATGTTCTGCTGTTGGCTGTACAGTTCAAAGACGGCTCGCGCTTTGGCGATTGATTTGCGTGCTTCTCCGATCGAAAACTGAAACGCGTCTTTGGTGGCGTTAATTACCATCAGGCCGCGTGGCGCCACGAGCGAGAGGATGCCCCATTCTTCAGTGAACTTAATCGCGCCCGGCACGACCTCACACATACAGCAGGCAGCTCCGAGGTACGCTCTGTAGGTTCCGACAGAGCAAACGGGAACCACACACTTGAATCGTTCCTCGAAGGCTCCAGCGTACATGGTCTGGTTGCCGCCTCCACTGCACCCCGTGATGCCAAGCCGATCAGGGTCTACTTCCGGACGGGACTGCAGGTAGTCAGCAGCGCGCATGTTTTCGTAAACCTGAATGCCTGAGAGAGGTTTGCCCACTGGAAGCAGGGTGGCGCCTGCCATTTCACCGTGATATTCCCCAAGCGCTTTCCCGAGTCCTCGTTCACCTGCTCCAAAGGCGTCCACCATCAGCACAAAGAATCCAAGTTTCGCGAGTCCAATGCAGCGGGCCTGGACGACAGGTTCGGACTTCGCAAGACGCCAGTGTCCGTGGACACATAACACGGCCGGAAGTTTTCCGGGCTTGTCAGGAACGTATGCGTTTGCAGTCATGCGGATACCAGGCATTGTCTGCAGTGTCAGACGCTCCACTCGATAGCCGTCCTGATGCATGGTGCCGTGAATGACCGGATCCAGTGGGCATTTCTGATTCGGGAATCCGCCCCAGGCGTCGATTAGATTCTGGCGGAGTGTGGTGCGTTGTTGCTTCCATTCGTCCACAGATTCTGCGGGACGATCGTTGGTGCGAAGCCTGTCTGCTTCAGCACGCACATACGAGAGGAATGGGTGCTCACTTTGGCGCGAAGGTCTCTGCATTGCGTCTCTCCTCTCTCTGAGCGTACGTGAGCGGTCACAATTTCACAACCAGCCCGGTGGCAGGATCACGAGGCAACAGTGCTGCGTCCGCCGTCTGGCGACGGCAGCTACATTTCCAGTGGCGGTGAGCAGAGAGGTTGCCGTGGACGGAATGGAAGGCCGTCGTAATCGGTTATGACTGGAGGGGGCGGGTGTTGTCAGGCTGCATCCGGCCAGAACAGCCGCAGTGCGTTGGCGGTGGTTGCTGCCGCCAGTTCCTCCGGTGTGACTCCGTGGACCTCGGCAAGGCATTCCGCCGTGTGCCTGACCCATGCCGGTTCATTTCGTTTGCCCCGCCGAGGATGTGGCGCAAGGTACGGTGCATCCGTTTCCACCAGCAGCCGATCCAGTGGCACAGTTTTGGCGACGGCGCGAAGTTCGTCGTTCTTGCGAAACGTAACCATGCCGGCAAACGAGATGTGCATCCCCATTTCTACACATGCAGCCGCCATTTCGGCATCGCCACAAAAGGAGTGCATGACGCCGTTCAGAGCCCCATCGCAGAAGTCCTCTTTCAACATTCGCAGGACGTCTGCCTCTGCCTCGCGGCAATGAACAATGAATGGACGGGAAATCTGACGCGAGTAGCTGAGGTGCAGCCGGAAGTACTCTTCCTGGGTCTCAATCGGTGCGAAGTCCCAGTATCGGTCGAGACCCGTTTCGCCAATTCCGACGACGCGCGGGTGAGCAGCCAGTTTCTGAATCTGTTCCCAGTCGCTGGCGGTCGCCTCATGCGCGTAGTTGGGCTGAATTCCGACGACGGCCCACACGTTTTCGAAACGCTCGGCAAGAGCCACGGCCGCCTTACTGGTGGCCAGCGTGATTCCGATCGTCAACATGCGTTGGATATTGTCGGATTGGGCCCGACGGATGATTTCTTCCAGATCCTGCTCAAAAGCCTCTGCATCCAGATGGCAGTGTGTGTCGATAAGGGGAGCGTTCATGGCGGGCATCATAGGATATGCTGGTCGAGTTGTGTCTGGGACATCTGGCAGGGCTGGATGGTTCCCCGGGCCAGGAAGAAGTGTACATGAGTTCATTATTCTGGCTAACGCCAATTGACTTTGAGTTCTTGCACGGTATACATATTCGTTTGAGTCTGGAGCCTCTTATCCTGAGAACCCCTCCAGATGCCCTCCCCCAAATCTCACCTTTCCTCCCTCCTCGTTCCGGCAACACACACCGAAACACATTAAACCGTAACGGAGTTGATTATGCCCCGTGGAAATTCTCGTCGTGACTTTATGCATGTGGGGTTCTGTGGCGGAGTCGGCCTGACTCTTGCTCAGTACCTGCAGATGAAGAGCGCTCAGGCGGATCTGAAGCATTACGAAAGTGTTGAGGGGACAGCTAAGTCTGTCATCTTCATCTACCTTCCCGGTGGATGTGCTCACCAGGAAACGTTCGACCCGAAACCATACGCGCCGATCGAGTATCGTGGGCCGATGAAGCACATCCAGACGAACGTGGGTGGTACGTTCATCAACGAGATGTGGAAGAATACAGCTCAGGTTGTCGACAAGATCGCAATCTGCCGCTCAATGACTCACGGTGAGGCGGCTCACGAGCGTGGTACTCACAACATGTTCACGGGATATCGTCCGAGCCCGGCTCTGAAGTTTCCGAGCATGGGATCTGTTGTCACCCATGAGTTTGGTCCGCGCAACAACATTCCACAGTACGTCTGTATTCCGAACCAGCCGAATGAGTTCGCCGGCACGGGATACCTGAGCTCGTCGTTTGCACCGTTCAGTCTCGGTTCTGACCCTGCCAGCGGCAGCTTCACCGTTCGTGACCTGAAGCTTCCAGGTGGAGTGGATGACAAGCGGTTTACTCGCCGCCGCAACGTTCTGGAAGCAGTGAACGAGCACTTCGTTAATAAGGAAAAGGCAGACTCTCTGGATGCTGTTGACACCTTCTACCAGCGTGCTTACGGCATGGTTGGTTCTCAGGCTGCTCGTGATGCGTTCGACCTGAATAAAGAACCTGCCAAGCTGCGTGATGAGTACGGCCGCAACACAGCGGGTGCTCGTATGCTGATGGCTCGACGTCTGGTTGAAGCGGGTGCTCGGTTTGTCACACTCACCTATGGTGGCTGGGACATGCACAATAACATTGACGGCAGCATGAAGAGTCAGGCTCCTGCACTGGACCAGGCTTATGCTCGCCTGATTCGTGACCTCGAAGAACGCGGTCGCCTGAAGGACACACTCGTCTGCATCGCCAGTGAGTTCGGCCGTACGCCGAAGATCAATGGCAATGCTGGTCGAGACCACTGGCCGAAGGTGTTCAGCGTTGTGCTGGCTGGTGGCGGTATCAAGGGCGGTCAGGTTTACGGTACCTCAGACGCGACTGCCAGTGAGCCGGAAGACAAGCCACTGACTGTCGTTGACTGGGCAACCACCATCTACCACTGCCTCGGCATTACGGCTGACAAGGAACTGATGGCTCCTGGTGACCGACCAATTGAAATTGTTGACGGTGGCAAGGTTCGCAAAGAACTGATTGCTTAGTCACCTTCACAGCAGAAACGAACGCTGCGCTTCCATAGAAGCGCAGCGTTATTTCACATACAGGCCGACGGCCTCCAACCTGAATCCTGCCTGCCTCCCCGACAAAACATCCCACCTTAGTCACACCACCCGTGTGTTGCATATCCCTGAATTGATGAATTGTGTTTCATTCTGTTCAGGTCCACATACAATTTCGAAATCAAATTCGGCATTCCTTTTCCATAGGGGGGAACTGTAATGCGAAGTCGCATTCTGTTCGCACTGCTTCTTGTGACGGCCTGCGTAAGTGCTCAGGCTGCTGATCCGGCTTTGAGTCTCATTATGCCGCGTGGTATTCAGCGTGGCGCCGAGCATGTCCTGACCTTCTCGGGAGCTCGGCTGAGTGACGCCGAAGAGATTCTCTTCTACGAGCCCGGCTTCGAGGTCATTAAGATTGAACCGGATCCCAAGAACGCCAACATCGTTCGTGCCACCGTGAAAGTGGCAGCTGACTGTGAGCTCGGCGAAAAGACGGCTCAGGTCCGAACGAAGTCCGGGATTTCTGACTACCGAACGTTCTTCGTTGGCGCTTTGCCAGCTGTGCCGGAGAAGGAACCAAACACAGAATTCACCACTCCACAGCCGATTGAGCAGAATGTCACCGTTGAAGGTGTCGTTCAGAATGAGGACGTCGACTACTACGTTGTGGAAGCAAAGAAGGGACAGCGACTGGCCGCTGAAGTCGAAGGCATGCGATTCGGTCAGACGCTCTTTGACCCCTACATCGCGATCCTCGACTCTCGTCGTTTCGAACTTGCCGCTGCAGATGACTCACCACTGGTGAAACAGGATGCAGTCGTTTCGGTCATGATCCCGGAAGACGGTAAGTACTACATTGAAGTCCGTGAAAGTGGCTACGGCGGAAACGGGAACTGCCGATACCGACTGCACGTTGGTCAGTTTCCCCGACCAACCGCCGTGTACCCGGCAGGTGGCAAAGCGGGTGAAGAGGTTGAATTCACCTTCATTGGTGATGCCGGTGGCCCTATCAAAAAGAAGATCACTCTGCCTGCAGACGGCCGCACTGAGATGATGGTTTTTGCGGAGGATGCCAACGGGATCAGCCCATCTGGTCACACCATTCGCATTGCTCAGGACGGAAACGCGTTTGAGCAGGAGCCCAACAACTCACTGGCAGAAGCCACTCCTGCTGCGTTCCCGGCTGCCTTTAATGGTGTGCTGGAAAAGGCGGGTGACCATGACTACATCAAGTTCACCGCCAAAAAGGGCCAGACATACGAAGTTGAGTGCTACGGCCGTCGAATTCGCACGGGTGTTGATCCGGTCATGCATCTGTTTCAGGTGAGCACCGGCAAATCGCTGGCTGGCAACGATGACTCTCGAAGTCTTGACAGTTACTTCCGTTTCACATGTCCGGCGGATGGCGAATACGCCATTCGAGTCATGGATCACCTTCAGCGAGGTGGCGAAGACTTTGTTTATCGTGTCGAGTTCCAGCCAGTTGTTCCAAAGCTGACCCTGGGGATTCCTCGTGTGGCTCGCTACTCACAGAGTCGCCAGCGGATTTATGTTCCAAAAGGCAACCGATTCGGGACCATCATTTCTGCGAGCCGTGTGAACTTTGGTGGTGAGCTTGTTCTGGAAGACATGGAACTGCCTCCCGGCATTAAGATCATCGCCCAGCCAATGCCCTCTAACCTCAACACGATGCCCGTCATCTTCGAGGCAACGGCAGACGCTGAACTGAGTGGTGGACTGTTTGACTTTAAAGCCAAACTCAACGATCCAGCCAAGAGCATCAGCGGTAAGTTCCAGAACCGAGCTGACTTTGTGATCAGCAGTCCTGGTCAGTCACTGTATTCATGGAAGGACGTTCAGAAACTTCCGATTGCCGTGATTGACGAGCTGCCGTTTTCCATCGAAATTCAGCAGCCAAAAGTGCCAATCGTTCGCAACGGAAGTATGCAGCTGAAGATTGTGGCGAAGAAGAAAGAAGGCTGGGATGAACAGATCAATGTTCAGTTCCCATTCCGACCACCAGGTATTGGTGCGACGAGCTCCATCAATATTCCAAAGGGTAAGACGGAAGCTTTCTATCCGCTGAGCGCCAATGGCAGCGCCGCAATCGGCACGTGGCCGGTGTATGCGATTGGGTCATCTAACGTCGGTGGTGCAGCATGGGCAGCCACTCAGATGGCTTCTCTTGAGATTGCAGAGCCATACGTCGGCATCGCCATGCAGCGAGCCAGTGTGGAACTGGGTCAGGAGACCGAAATCGTTGCTGAGATCTCAGTCCTCAAAGATCTGGCTGCTCCGGCGAAAGTTGAGTTGCTGGGTCTGCCTCATAAGGTCACGACTGAGCCAATGGAGATCACGAAGGACACAAAGGAACTGGTCTTCAAGATTAAGACGGCCACCGACAGTCCTGCCGGAAACCACAAGAACATCTTCTGCCGCGTGATCGTGACAGAGAACGCAGAACAAATTACTCACTCACGTGTGGGCGCCACCGAACTTCGAGTCGACAAGCCGCTGCCAAAACCGGTTGCTGCTCCGCCACCGAAGAAAGAAGAGCCCAAAGTTGTGAAGAAGGAAGAGCCTAAGCCGCCAGTTGTCAAACGACTCACACGGCTGCAGAAGCTCCGACTTGAAGCGAAGAAACAGGCCGCTGGCGAAGCCGGCGAAGAGTAACGCGTCTTATCTGAAAACATTCGTTCACTGACCGGGAGCCGGATGGCTCACAACTTACCGGGAATCATGACTATGAAGTCTCTACGAATTGCAGCCGCACTGACCCTCGCTGTCAGCGCCACGGGAATTGGACGTGCTCAGGAAGCACCTCAACCGGTCTCCATTAACGTCGAACCTGCCGACGTCAGCCTGACCAACGTACGGGATCGACAATCAGTCCTCGTTCAGGCAGTGATGCCAAACGGCCTGACCTTCGATGTGACCGAAAAGGCCACATGGAAGATTGAGAATCCCGCGTTTGTGAAGCAGGATGGGAATACGTTCCTGCCTGTAGCAGACGGAACAACAAAGGTCACGGTGACCTATGGTCCTCATACCGTGGAAGTTCCGGTTGCCGTCACGGGTGCGACGACTGATCTGCCGATCAGTTTTCAGCTGGATGTGATGCCGGTCTTCATGAAGTCCAGCTGTAACAACGGCAGCTGCCATGGGGCTGCTCGCGGTAAGGATGGATTCCGCCTGTCTCTGTTTGGCTTTGACCCCCAGGGTGATCACTATCGTCTGACACGAGAAATCCCGGGTCGACGCATCAATCTTGCACTGCCTGAGGAAAGTCTGCTGGTTGAGAAGTCAGCCGGTCTTGTTCCACACACCGGTGGAAAGCGAATGGCAGTTGGTGATGAGCAGTACAACACACTCGTCCGCTGGTTGAAGTCGGGAGCACCCAATGACCCGAAACCAGCCGAGGTTCCCAAAGTCCTGTCTGTTGAGCTCTACCCCAAAACCGCTGTGATGGACGGCGAAGGGGAAATGCAGAAACTGACCGTACGAGCGAAGTACTCAGACGGAACAGACCGCGATGTCACCTCACTGGCCTACTTCAGCAGCAACAACGAAACCGCTGCTGAGATCACTCAGAAAGGTGTCGTGACGGCTCACGAGCGTGGTGAAGCATTCATTATGGCTCGCTTCGAAACCCACACAGTGGGCTCACACTTTATCGTGCTGCCCAAGGGGCTGAATTACAAAGATCCAGAGACTCCGGAATTCAACTACGTTGACACTCTGGTCCACAACAAGCTGCGGAAGCTGCGAATCTCACCTTCAGAGATCTGCACCGACGAGCAATTCCTTCGTCGCGTCTTCATCGACATCACCGGCACCATGCCGACCGCCGAAGAGCACGCCAAGTTTCTCGCTGACACAGATCCAAAGAAGCGTGAAAAGGTCGTTGATCAGCTGCTGCAGCGAAAAGAGTTCGTGGACATGTGGGTGATGAAGTGGGCCGAGCTGCTGCAGGTTCGCACGATCAATAATCGTGTGGCTCGCAAGCCGATGCTTCGCTACTTCAACTGGCTGCGTGACAAGATCGCCACCAACACACCAACCGACGTGATGGTGAAGGAATTGCTGGCCTCCAAGGGAGGGACGTTCAGCAGTCCGGCCACCAACTACTATCAGACGGAAACCGCCACACTGAAGGTTTCGGAAAACGTCGCACAGGTGTTCATGGGCATGCGAATCCAGTGTGCTCAGTGTCACAACCATCCATTCGACCGATGGACGATGGATGACTACTACAGCTTTGCCGCCTTCTTCTCACAGATCGGTCGCAAGCGTGCGGAAGACCCTCGTGAACAGATCATTTTCAATAGTGGTGGCGGCGAAGTACGACACCTCGTCGGCAACCGTGTGATGGCTCCCAAGTTTCTCGGCGGTGAAGTGCCTGATCTGAAGGGCCGTGACCGTCGTGAGGTCATGGCGGAATGGCTCGCGTCTCCACAGAACCCATATTTCGCCACGAATCTTGCGAACATTGTCTGGGCGCACTTCTTCGGTCGCGGAATCATCCATCCGGTTGATGACGTGCGTGTCAGTAACCCACCAGTGAATGCGGAATTGCTCACTGAACTTGGCAAGCGATTCACGGAATACAATTATGACTTCCGACGTCTCGTTCGTGATATCTGCACTTCTCGAACCTATCAGCTTTCCACGCAGACCAACCCGTCAAATGCGACCGACCACAGTAACTTCGCTCATGCAGAGCTGCGACGCCTGCGTGCGGAAGTGATGCTGGACTGCATCACCAACGTGACGTCGACCACGGACAAGTTCCCTGGCCTTCCGGTTGGTGCTCGAGCCGTCCAGATTGCGGATGGGAACACATCGACTTACTTCCTGACTACCTTTGGACGAGCCAAACGGGAAACAGTTTGCTCGTGCGAAGTGAAAATGGAACCAAACCTGTCTCAGGCTCTGCACCTGATGAACGGTACTACGGTCAACACCAAATTGCGTTCTGGTGGCCTGATTCCGGCCATGCTGGCTGAGAAGCAGACACCTGAACAGATTATCGGTGAACTTTATCTGCGATGCTTCTGTCGTAAGCCGACGGAAGCGGAACTCAAAAAGCTCACTGCGATTGCGACAGAAGAAGAGAACCCTCAGGCCGCGCTGGAAGACATTTTCTGGTCGCTGCTGAATTCACGAGAGTTCCTCTTCAACCATTAACCCGTTCCGCATGTGCGGAATAAATCGATCAGGCAGACAGCGCCATTCAATGTGAAATTGAGTGGCAAAGTCTGCCGATTTCGAAAACAGGTCAATACAAATAAACCCTGCCGTCTGTGCCGTTTCGACTCACCGGAGACGAACATGTCCTTCAACAGATTTGCCCTGCTGGCTGCCTTCCTGCTTGTCGCTTCTTCCGTCCATGCTCAGGACAAAAAGAAGAAGATCAACTTTGAGGATCACGTGAAGCCCATCTTTCGGGCCAAGTGCGCCAGTTGCCATAACACCAACAAGAAGACGGCAGATCTCGACGTCACGAACTATACGGCCCTGATGCAGGGTGGTGGTTCGGGTGCTGCGATCGAACCGGGCAGCCCGGATGACAGTTATCTGTTCATGGTGATTAACCATGACACAGAACCGTACATGCCACCGGAGTCTGACAAGCTCCCGGACGAGATGATTCAGACGGTCAAGACATGGATCGAACTGGGTGCACCCGAAACATCCACAAGTAAGGTGACACTTCCCAAGAAGGAAAAGGTCAACCTCAGTGTGGACGTTGCGGCGGGTGCTCGACCGGAAGGCCCACCACCATTGCCGGATGTTCTGTCACTGGAACCTGTTGTTCACACCGAAGCCACGACAGCTGTTTCTGCAATTGCGACCAGTCCATGGGCAAAGCTGATTGCCGTCGCCGGTCAGAAGCAGGGGATCCTTTACAGTAGTGAAACACTGCAGCCGCTTGGCGTGCTGCCATTTCCTGAAGGACAGGCCCGCGTACTGAAGTTCAGCCGGACTGGTGGACTTCTCCTGGCAGGCGGTGGACATGGTGCCGCCAAGGGCCTTGCTGTTGTCTGGAATGTTCGAACGGGCGACCGCGTAATGGAAGTCGGTGACGAGCTGGATGAAGTTCTGGCCGCCGATATTAGCGCCGACCAGTCGATGGTTGCTTTGGGTGGTCCCGGAAAGATTGTTCGCGTCTACAGCACGGCGACTGGTGAACTGGCCTATGAGATCGTCAAGCACACCGATTGGATTTACTCTCTTGAGTTCAGCCCGGACAGCGTTCTGCTGGCAACGGGGGACCGTGTGGGTGGACTGCACGTCTGGGAAGCATACACCGGTCGACAGTACCTCACGCTTAACGGACACAAGGGTGCCATTAACTCAGTCTCATGGCGAATCGACAGTAACGTTCTGGCATCAGCCAGCTCTGACGCTGCCGTGAAACTCTGGGAGATGGAGAACGGTCGCAACATCAAGTCATGGAACGCCCATGGTGGCGGAACAGAATCGATGGAGTTCTGCCGGGATGGTCGCATCGTGACCTGCGGTCGTGACCGCACCACCAAGATCTTCGATCAGAATGGTGCCCAGCAGCGAGCGTTTGAGGCATTCGGCGATCTTGCTTTGCGAGTTAGCCACTGCGACGAAACAAACCGAGTCATTGCCGGTGACTGGACGGGCGAGATTCGCGTCTGGAAGGTCGAAGACGGTGCACGTGTCGGTAACCTGACAACGAACCCACCGCTGCTCCAGGCACGCGTGACTGCGGCAGAGGCTGCGGTAACACCGCTCAGGCAGAAGCTCGCAACAGCCAGTACCGGCCTGGACACTGCCAGCAAGGCAAAGGCTGCTCACGTCAAAGTAATCGATACCGCTAAAGCTGCGTATGCGACTGCAACCAACACTCTGGCAGATCGTAAGAAGGGACTGGAGTCTCAGAAGACACAGCTGGAAACCGAGAAGAAGGCTCAGGCGTTGAAGCAGCAGCATCTCGCCAAACTTCAGAAAGCTGTGCCTCAGCTCAAGGCAGCTGCAGACAGCGCAGCCGCAGTCCTCGAACTGATGAAGGACGACGCAGAACTCAAGAAAGCTGTTGAGGCGATTCAGGGACACCACAAAAAGCGTTCCGAAGAGCTCACGAAGACCGATGCCGAGTACAAGGCTCAGACGGCCAATGTCACTAAGTGGACGGGTATCGTGGACGCCACCACCAAACAGATTCCGGTCGACGAGAAGCAGGTTGCTGCCACGAAAGCTGAGCTGGACAAGCAGACGGCTGCTCTTAAGCCATTCGACGAGAAGGTGGCTGCTGCTCAGGGAGTTGTGAACGCCGCTCAGGCAGAGGTCAATACGGCCGTTGCAACGGTTGCCCGCTGGAAAGAGTACGTTGCACTGCGAGATGAACTGACGGCTCTTGCTCAGAAGAAGACGGCTCGTGATGAAGTTCTGCTGGCCTCACTGGAAGCAGACGCAGAACTGAAGGAGAAGACTGACGGCATCGCAGCCAGCCAGCAGGTTGTCTCAACCAGGACGAAGGAGATCGCGGACTCAACTCAGAAGAAGAAAGATCTCACCACAGCAATTGATGGGTACAGCAAAGAGCTGACCGGTGTGAAGGACATGATCGGTCGCCACGAGAAAGCGATTCCGGCACTGCAGAATGCGGTTGCTCAGGCGAAGGCTGCATTGGCCTCATTGCCAGCCGATGCGGAACTCAAGGCGGCTGCGGATATGCTGACCAAGACTGTGACAGCCAAGACAACCGGACTGGAGCAGCTGAAGGCCAGGATGGCGGCCACTGACAAACAGATGAAGGATTCTCAGACGGCACTGACTGGCGTCAACACGGCAATCACAGCTGCTCAGAAAGAGATGACGACTCACCAGGCAATGGTGAAGAAGCTGACTGAGGAAGCTGCTCCGATTCAGAAGGCGGCCGACGAAGCAAAGACGAAGCTGACTGCAGCCGAAGGCGAACTGGCGAAGGCACAGGCTTTGGTCGATGCTCGCAAAGAGAAGTTGCGCCCTCAACTGCAGGTGACTCAGGCCGCTCGGTAGCCCCGGTTGCGTTGGGAGTTCAACGACCACCTGTGTTCGGTTGGCCGTCTTATTTACAGGTCAGCTTTTGACCCGACACAATCGCGCTTCTGTTGCCGGAACTCGCTTTGTTTGTTCCGGCCTGGTTCAACTCGCCGGTCCTGCTTGGGTCAGCCGCAGCCTACTTTCGGTTGCTGGCTTCGTTTCGGATATCCTGGAGTGCCTTCGTCAGTCGTTCCGGCCATTTGAACGCTGGTGACTTCGCCGGTTGGTAGCCCTTGAGGTGCCCGGTGAGTCGCGTCTGAGGCTTCGTATAAACCACCTGAGTCTCGCCGAACACCTCGCGGCACAGTCTGGCGAGGCCCGGGTCATACTCAATGAGTTCTTTGCGTGTGTCTACGTGGTTGTGGTCATGATCCGGTGGTCGATTGTTGCTGAACCAGCTCTGCACGCCTTCGGCCCAGTATTCGTAGTGATTCACTGCAGCGTATTTGGTCTTCCACAGTCCTGCTGAAATTGCTTTCTCGTACTGTGCCTTCAGTCGAGTATCGAATGTTGGATCGACGCGAACCAGGCCTCGCAGGTGAATGTTGTGAGCGAACTCGTGAATCAGGATGTTCTCTGCACTGTACGGATCGCCTCGATAGCACAGGAGATTCTCTTCCGCGCAGGAACAGATGGGGTCTTCCTCAGAGCCACCGAGACCTCGGGCACGTGCATCCCAAAAGTCCTTCGGACGGAAGTGGGCGTATTCAGGAACGTCCGTCGTGAACTCGGAGTGTGCCATCACAACCAGGCGGGAGCCGCTGTCAGTCATCGCCTTGCGAACGTCCGGCCGTTTGGCCAGCATCAGGTTGACCAGCCATGCCGCTTCACGCAGGGCATAGTCATTCACATGACTCGAAGAGACGATGGGGTAACCATTCGCCGAGACGTACTTCGTATAAAACGGGTTCAGCTTTAGTTCGGGCGGAGGGGCCGTCACCTTGAAGTCCTCGGCCGCGGCACTTCCCAACAGCAGACTGGCCAGCAGAAAGAGGGGATGGAACCCGCCGCCCTCTTTCCTCACATCATCCGAACGGACCACTAAATTGTCTCCAGCCTGCTGATACAGTTGTGAACCACCATTTAGAGGAGCATTTAAATCTGACATAAAAAGACTATCTCCTATATCAAAAATACCCTGAGGTATGTTTTGTGTAAAGGTTAATATCTGCCAATTTAGGGGATTTGAATTTACTGGAGCAACAGATATATTAGCGGTAACAATCGAATCTATTATTGGTGTATTTCCTGTATTTACAAACCAAAATCCCAATGCAAAAGGATCAG
>CAJWGB010000003.1 GCA_913031625.1 uncultured Planctomycetaceae bacterium
CTCGTTGACACCCGAGGCCTCACGGCCTTCGGCTCACATGTACTTCATGCAGCAATGTCAATCGTTCTCTCAGCGCACAAAAAAAAGCGACGTGGGTAACACGTCGCCTGGTTTGTTCAGGTTGCGTGGCCAGAGTCAGGCCCATTCGTCGTCGTCGTCGAAGTCATCATCATCCATGCCCTCGTCGAAGAACTCTTCGTCACCAGCGTCGTCTTCGAAATCTCCCTCGTCGTCAAACGACGAGGGTTCTTCATCCATGTCATCATCGTCGTCTTCGAAGTCGTCCTCATTGTCATCCTGAGTGGCAGGAGACGGTGATGGTGGAGCAGCTTCCGGAGCAAGACCGGCAAACCCTTCTTTGGGGTACAGGCCCATCAGAACGAACGGGCTCGCGACGAGCAGCAGCGCCAGCACACCCGCCATGATGACGAAAACGGCCATGACTCCGCTGAAGAGATTCTCCCCATGCAACTCACGTGACTGAAAGCCAATGAGTGCCAGCAGAATCCCGGCCGGCACGGCGACGAGGAACGACATCAGGATGACCTGCATTTTCGACATGGGATTACTTTACCGAATATTCGGGCTGTATGGATCGTGTGGACCGACAGACAGTTCACACGCTGCATCAGTTATCGTCATGGTACGAAGCCCGTCTGAGTCACGGCAAGGACTCGTCCCGAAGGTTTTCTCATCTGATTCACAAAATGCGGGTGGTTACGGCTGATGAGGTCTCTGGTACCACTATTCGAGCCGAAACAGCTTTCGAATTGCATCCAACAGCCCGTGAGGTGTGCCCTCTTTGGCTTCTGACTTTAGCGTGTCCAGCGGTGGGTGAAGTACCTTGTTCACAATCCGATGGACGGTTTTCTCGATGGCCTGCTGCTGTTCATCATCCAGTTCCGGCAGTCGGCGAAACAGAATCTCAAGTTCATTCTGGCTGATATCTGTCAGCTGATCTCGCAGTCGTTGAACCACGGGTCCTGTTGCCCGGTGATACACGTCGTGCATGAATCGCTCGGTCTGCTGTTGAATAATCTCTCTTGCTTTGTCGACTTCTGACAGCCGTTTCTGGCGATTCCGTTCACAGATGGATTCGAGAGAATCGATGTCGCAAAGGAACACATTGTCGTCGATCCCACCGATTGACGGGTCGAAGTCACGTGGCGCCCCGAGGTCAAGGATCACGATTGGCTGACGTCGGGAAGCCTGCCGAATCTTCGCAAATCGATCGCGGGAGACCAGAGTAGAGGTTGCTCCCGTGGTGCTGACGACGACATCGGCTTTGATGAGCCAGTCGTCCAGCTCGTCCCATGCGGCAGTTTGCCCCTGAAATGACTCAGCCAGCGCTTCCGCGCGTTCTCGACTGCGGTTTACGACGACGATGTCTTTCACACCTTCATCGGCAAGGTAACGAAGAGTCTCCTCTGCCATTTCGCCGGCACCGATGACGACGACCTGTTTGTTGTCGAACCGATTAAAGATGCCCTTGCCGAATTCTCCGACTGCCACACTGGCGATTGACACACGGCCTTCGCTCAGCTTCGTCCGGGTCCGGACCTGAGCCGATACATCCAGAGCTCTTTGAAACAGCACGTTGGTCAGAGCGCCGCAGGAACCATTCTCACTGGCGATGCGGTATGCTTCGCGCACCTGAGTGACAATCTGTGGTTCACCGAGCACCATGCTGTCCAGACTGCAGACCACCTCAAACAGATGTTCCACAGCGCGGGGCCCATGGTGAGACAACACAGAGCTTGTGAATTCATCACACGGCACGTTATGGAATTTTGAGACAAAGTCAGTGATGTGTGCTGAGCTCAGATTGCTTTCGTCGTTACTTGTCGCTGCATAGACCTCGACACGGTTGCAGGTTGACAGAACAACAATCTCTGAATCTGGATGCTGATCCCGCCACCGCGCATAGGCGTCGTTGAGCTGGTCTTCGGAGGAGAAAGCGAGTTTCTCGCGAAGTTCCAGCCCTGCGTTGTGATGATTACAGCTGAGGACAAATACGTTCATGATTTGTTTGAAGCGACGCGGAGTCGCGCCACTCCGTTATTGTCAGGCGATCCAGCTATATTCGTGGATCAAACTGGTTTGCGTCTCAGAATTCTCAGGAGTCTTCGATTCTTCTGACTGGCCGTGCACACCGCCTGACAGCAGCATCAGGCCAAACACCGTCAACAACAGAAAACCGCCTGCCAGCAGCGTAAGCCGCGCCACCTTACGACCGCTTTCGTCCGGATGCCTGATCTGCCAGACAAACGTCGTGACCATCAGCCCCCACACAATGACCGTCCCGGCGACAATAGGATCCGTCCACTGAAACGGTTGACCGCTGCTCTGAATGGACAGCACGAATCCGGTGACCAGCCCCACCGTGAGCAACAACACGGTGGCCGACGCCAGCCAGTAACAGATTGATGTGAGCCGCTCGAGACTGGGAAACTGAAAACCGTGCAGCCACGATGCTCCGCCCCGCAGCTTTTGATACTGCAGCAGATACATTACAGCGCAGACCGTGGATGAAAAGACGCTGCTGATCCCGAGGACAAGTGTGGAAGCGTGCAGCATGCCCCAGCGGTGAGTGGCTCGTTCACGTACTTCGCCGGCGGTGGCTGCGTCGTCGACCAGCAACGCCATTCCAATCAGGGCGAAAACGATCGGCAACAGAAATGGTCCCAGACTGATTCGTTGCTGCAGAGTCGTGATCAGCAGATAGACCAGTCCGCCCAGCCATGCCAGCACCAGCAGCCAGTCGTGACTGCTGCCAACCAGCGGAGGCAGATCGGATGACTGCGAACGTGTAACCAGGTAAGCCGAATGAGCCAGCAGCCCGGCACAGGCAGCGATCAGTATGACCCAGCGAAGGACTCTTGTTCGTGCGCGAAGCACCTGAGTCAGCTCGCCGCCAAATGCGACCAGATAACTGAGGACAAAACACGACAGATGGACTTTGGAAAGAAATGCCACGGTGGGGCCGTTCTCGAAATGAAAGTGTATCCATGCCCGGTTTCGTGCATTCTAAGCTGCCAAAGTGAGTAGAAAAGCGCTGAAGTCGTTTGAAGGACACTTCCCCGAACATCAATACAGAAGATCCGGAACGATCCGTGCAGAAACACCAGATTCATGAGCGAATACCAGTCCTCAAACCGCCAGACATGGAATCACCTTGCCGATTCCGGCAGCCTGTTTGCCCGGGTTGCCACGGATGAAGAGTGCCAGAAACCTTTGAAGGTGCTTGACGGCCGCGGCTGGCTGCCCCCCAGCGTGGCTGACCTGGATGTGCTGTGCCTCGCATCCGGAGGTGGCTGGCAGTCCATCCTGTATGGTGTTGCCGGCGCCAATGTGACGGTTCTGGACATCAGTGAATCGATGCTGCTGCTGGACGACCAGGAAGCCAAACGTCGAGGACTCAGCATCCGCACAATTCAGGGTTCGATGGACGACCTGCGAATGCTGGACAGCAGCACCTTCGACATTGTCCATCAACCTGTCAGCACGTGTTATATCCCGGACCTTGTCCCGATGTACGCAGAGATCGCTCGCGTGCTGCGGGATGATGGAATCTACATCAGCCAGCACAAACAGCCGACCAGTCTGCAGATCAGCCATCGCAATGAACGCCACCAGTTTGTGATCGGGGTTGAGTACTACCACCAGGGTCCACTCCCTCGGCAGATTGACGAGTCCTATCGCGAATCGGGAGCCACCGAGTACCTGCACCGGCTCGAAGACCTTGTCGGAGGTCTCGCCCGCACGGGGCTTATTCTGGAAGACCTGCGTGAACCGGTGCGAGCCAACCCCAAAGCCCCCGTCACTCACTACGGATATCGGGGGCGTTTTGTCGCTCCGTACCTGCGCATGAAAGCACGCCGCCGGCCGCGATCCGGGGACGAACAGGCCCGTGCATCAGCAATCTGGACGCCGGAATAACGGGAAGCCTCAATGGAATGCGCTTTCAGGCGCGATCCCGGTTCGTCTCAGTTATCGACTCTGTGAGACTCTGTGCTCCCTGTGGTGAAAGCCGAGGCGTTGCCTGTCCCCCATTACGTCAGTGGATCTTCGGGTAACAACACCGACTACGTTGCTGACATGCTCGCTACGGCGCGGGTAACTTATTCTGCCCTTCAACTGGCGGAACTGCGCGAATCTGAAACAGCTCAAGGTTGCGAAACTCAATCGCGTCTCCTTCGACCTGAAGACCGATTCGTCCGGACCTGCGGCCTTCTGTCGCTCCGTTCTGGAGCGTACCGTTCACAAGCACCGTGACGTTGCCCTCGTAGACGGCAATCTGCATCCTGTTCCATTCTCCAATCGGTTTTTCGTTCGTCTCAGTTCTCTTCCGGGCATAAGAGATCAGTTGCTTACCAGACACTTTGGCCTGAAACGCTCCGAGTGACCAGAAGTCACCTGCACGACCGGAATACAGCTGCGCCTCGAGCCCGTTGGGGATGAGAGCGTCCTCGTCTGAGAGCATAAAGAAGATGCCGCTGTCTCCGCCGGTGCCTTCCGGCCACCGCCACTCAACAGACAGAATGTAATTGTCGTAAGGCTTCTCTGTTCGCAGGTATCCTTTTGCCTTTCCTGAACATGCGATAATGCCGTCTCGATATGTCCACACGGGAGCGGCCGGCGTCGGCCGGCCCCCATCAATCGCCTGCCAGCCCTGAAAGTCCTTCCCGTTCAGCAAGTCAATTCGCTTCATTTCCGGCAGCTGAGTGCCAGCGGAATCATCGAGTTGGGCTGCTCGTGCCCACCGCAGCCATTTCAGGGCGGCGACGCGCTGCTGTTCGAGGGGTTGACCAGGCGAATAACCGAACCGTTCTTTGCTGAGCGAATGGAGAATGAGCATTGCTTCAAGGCGGACATGAAATTCCTTCGCCAGCAGGAGACGCGGCAGAACTGCCAGACACTTCGCGTCACCTTTCCGAATCGCCTTTCGGCACGCCTTCAACCGGATCGCAGGGTCTTTTGCGTCGAGTGTTACGGGTTCCTGAGCGGCCGGCCTGAACTCATCACCGGGCCCAGTCCTAAGAGTGATGCTGGACGGAAGACTCAACAGGCAGAGCATTGTCAGCGGAGTGACAGGCGATATTCCGAACACGGTCATGCTTTCAGGCGTTGACGGACGGCGCCGAAAATCGGGCAGTGTCCGGTGGCGACGGATTAATTTAAACGGACGAGATGGGAGACTCTGGTGAGCCGAAAGTCCCGTATTCAATAACGCTTTGAGTTCGGCGTAATATTTTGACCCTACGGGGAGGTCGTCAACTACTACTTGCAGCAATAGATTCCATGTCGAGGAGAAAAACTCTCAGGATTTCACGCAACCTCACCACCCGAAATCGGAAACTACATAAGTACCGAATAATCCAGCAAAGGAGAGAAATATGGCGGTCAGGATTCTGACACTGGTTACCAACGGTCGCGGGGGTACAGGTCCAGGGCACAGTGCTGTGGCCGTGAATGACAAAGTCTATTCGTTTGAAGAGTTCTTGGGGGCAAATACGAGCACGAAAACGAGCGGCTGGAAGATTTTTGGCTTCGCACCTTATCTGAAGAAGAATGGACATCGTCCTGCTCTGGTCCAGTGGTTAACCCAGGTTCAGGAAAAGCGTGTTCTCGCGTACATCAATGAATCGATCAGAGATGATGATGACTACGGTACATCAGGTGTGTGTTCGCAGCAGGTTTCGATGGCAATTGACTACGGTTTGCCGAAACGTAATTTCAATCCGAGAGGTTTTGATACGCCGTACGGTGTTTATCATCATGCTCGCAATAAGGGTCTGGTGCAGCGTGAGGAATATTTTTGGCCCAATCGCGCAGAGTTGAACGCGTTAGCGTGGGCGAGAATCGCAAATAAACTGAAGCGAGAATACCCACTTGCCTACAAGCACAGTAAAAATGGCTGGACACCGTGATCGTCCGCTCCGACTGAATTCGAAGGAAATTTGCCGTCGGCACGATTGGCTTCAGGAGTAATGTCTGGACTACAACTCACCGCCACTGGAGTCGTTTCGATCCCGATAGAAGCAACGGCAGGTCGACGTCGAGAAAACAGGGAGGGGCAAAGGTGTCAGCGGCCAGTGGCTCTTTTGTCACCTTCAGTGTTTTTCAACGCCATGTGAACAGTGGAGTAATACCACTACATCTCCGAAGCCGAAGGTTGCAGGTTCGAATCTCGCCGGGGATATCTCTTAATGGCTGCCGGTGGCTGCAGAGCCCTGCAGTCTACGATACCCCGATGCTACTTGAGTGAACTCAGAGCCTCACCCACGTTCGGCATCTTCTGAGCATCCTGTTCCGACTGGTAGTTGACCAGTACGACGTACAGCCAGATGATTCATTCCCATGCCGGGATCTGGTCGACGGGATGAAGCCCTCTTCGCGTTGCCCTCGCTGGAGAATCTGTGGGCAACCTCGTATCCTGAACGGGCTCAATCTTTCGTTGTCCTTCAGGATTTGTGAGTCTGGCCATGAGAACAACTGCTCTGCTTCTGTTGACTGGTTTGTGTGTTGTTTCAGCGAACACATGCGCAGCCGATGGTACGGATCACCGGGTCTTTGACGCCGGGCAGCAGCCGGATGACAGCCGACTGAAAGATCCCAAAGATCTGAACGCCTATTTCCCGTTTGTTGTTCCGGAATCCAAAGCCGCGTGGGAGCAACGACAGGCGGAGCTGAAACAGCGCGTGATGGTTTCCACCGGCCTGTTTCCAATGCCGAAGAAGACACCGCTGAACGCTGTGATCCATGGGAAAGTCCAGCGCGACGGATTCACGGTTGAGAAGGTCTACTTTGAGAGCCTTCCGGGACACTTTGTTTCCGGTCTGCTGTTCCGCCCGGAAGGCAAGGTGACGAGCAAACGTCCGGCCGTCCTTTCTCCTCATGGTCACGGTGGTAGGCAGCAGAATTATGGTGCCGACAAGATGAAGGCACTGATTGAATCCGGCGCAGAACTGCATGAGAAGTCAGGCCGTTTCCCCAAGCTGGCCCGCTGTGCTCAGCTGGCACGAATGGGGTGCGTCACGTTTATCTTTGACATGCTTGGTTACGTTGACAGCCACCAGATCTCATACGAAGTGGCCCATCGATACTCGGCCATCCGGCCGGAGATGGAACTCCAGGGACGCTGGGGCTTTTATAGCCCGCAGGCCGAAGGGCGGCTCCACAGTATTCTTGGACTGCAGACATGGAACTGCATCAGGGGACTCGACTTTCTTGAGAGTCTGCCGGATGTGGATGCCAAACGCATGGCGGTCACCGGAGGAAGTGGAGGAGGGACGCAGACAATTCTCCTCGGGGCCGTAGACGATCGTCACATCGCCGGGTTTCCTAACGGCATGGTGTCCACAAGCATGCAGGGAGGCTGCACGTGTGAGAACTGTAGTCTGCTGCGAGTCGGCACCGGCAACGTGGAACTGGCGGCTCTGTTCGCACCTCGTCCGCAGAGCATGACGGCTGCCAACGACTGGACCAAAGAAATGATGACGAAGGGATACCCGCAGCTGAAACAGCTTTACGAGATGCTGGGTGTTCCCGAGAACGTTGACTGCTATGAGATGCTGCACTTTCCTCACAACTACAACGCCGTCACTCGCCGTGAAATGTACACATGGATGAATCGACACCTGAAGCTGGGGCTGGACGATCCGATCCAGGAACTCGACTGGGAACCGCTGACGAAAGAAGAGTACACCGTCTGGACGGACGATCATCCGGAACCTCCCAAAGGCAACAACTACGAACGAAAGCTGCTGCAACAATTGAATGATCGCGACCTCGAAGTGTTGGCGCATCACAAACCGGAAGGCAGTACGGCCACGCAAAATTATCTGTCCACCGTTCGTTCGGCGTGGAGCACGCTGATTGGCCGAGGTCTCCCGAAAGCGGAGGACGTCCAGCGCACCAAAGGCTGGAAGGAAGTTCGTGCAGGATATCTTGAGTTCGGTGACTACCTGACACTAACGACTCACGGAGAGCAGCTGCCAATCGTCAGCGTCTACCCCAAGTCTGTTGAGTGGAATCAGGAAGTTGTCCTGTGGATTGACGGACAGGGAAAACAGGGCATGTTTCCCAACGGTCAGGCGCATGCCGATCTGCTGCGTCTGATTGATGCTGGTTATTCAGTGGTTGGAATCGACCTGTATGGGCAGGGCGAATTCACCACCAATGGCGTACCGCTGAAGGAGAATCCGACCGTCAAGACGTCACGTCAGTTCGCAGGATATACCTATTGTTATAACGATACTGTGTTTGCTCGTCGTGTTCACGACATCCTGACAGTCACGGCATGGGTGAATGGTGATGAGCACAGTCCGAAGGCCCTGCATGCTGTCGGAGTTAACGGCGGCGGACCGCTGCTGGCTGCTGCTCGGGCAATCGCCGGCTCTGAATTTTCAAAGGCTGCCGTTGATACCAAAGGGTTCCGGTTTGGAACGCTCAAGACCTGGAAGCATGCAGACTTTCTGCCCGGTGCCGTAAAGTATGGTGACCTGCCCACACTGCTCTCTCTGTCTGCTCCCAACAGGCTCTGGATTGGCGGCGAAGAGACCGTGCCGGGAATTGTCACTCAGGCCTACGCTGAGTCGAGTGCCAGCGACAGCGTTGGATCATCAGGAGGACGGCTCGATACGACCACCGCTGCGATTGAGTGGATTATTCAGCAGTAATCAGAGTTGTTTGAACAAATGACTCTGTCTGTTGGCTCAATGGACCGGCGTGCAGCAGTCGTACTGGGGCTGATTGCGAAGAGGTCCGTCGCTCGCGCGTCGGGTTTGCATTCAACCAAATGCCCCCAACGGACGTTTGACGTAAACATCAAGCGTGTTATGCGGCGTGTTTTTGGTCTTCACGAGCGGCGAACTGCTTCCAGCGATCCACTTCAGTTGCATCGGGAGGCTGCCCGTCTCGCAGGATGCGTTGGCCTTCTTTAGTAGTGGAAACATGGGTTACCAACTGCAGCACCGTCGTGTTGTCTGTCTCTTCGAGATCTGTTTTTGTCGTGATCCCGGCTTCGACCAGAAGCTGAGCATCGTGCCCGCGCAAGCCAGCGACATCACAAACGAGCTGGGCCTGCTGCTGCCATTTTTCAAACAGTTCCTCTGTGATCCACTTTTGCCTTAGTCGTGACACGCTTGCGGCTCGGTCGGCTGAAAGTAGCTCCTCAACCGTTTCAATTCCGATTTGTTCCAGCCTGGCTGCTGTTTTGGGACCAATGGATGGAGCATTCACGACGGGACTTTTGGGAGTCAGCCCCGGCTTTGGCAGTGGGATCGTGTCTGGCTTGTGTTCACGTGCTTCCCTCGTCGAGTCAGTGGTGGCAGCTTGCTGCCGTTTGGTGCCAGCCTTGCGAGGCTGAACAGCATCCAGCTCTTCAAGCGAGACCTTGAGCACTTCTGTCGCGTGCTGTTCACGGATCTCCTTCTCATCCGGCGGCAGACTCTTGATGACCTTTCCGGTCTCCTGCAATTCATCCCAGATCGCCTTCACGGGCTTTCGGTCGGCAGCGCTGGCGAGTTTCCTTGTGATCCAGAAAATCGGAGTAGAGACTCCGGAAAGAACCGTCGCCAGAGTCAGGCGAGTTTTTCCGGGAGCAGCATTGGCCTCCGCGATCGCTCGATCAAGCACAAAAGAAAACGCCCTCACCGACCACCCAAGCAACAGTGCGATGCTGTCACGGCACGTCTGGTCAAATCCTTCGGCCGCATTCTTCCTGCCGATCGCCGGGTCATAATGGTCAATCATGATGTCGTAATGAGCGTGTGCTGTCTGAGCGCCCGTGATGATCAGATGGCCCAGCCAGTCGTCTGGGTCCGATTCCGGTGCGGGCTCCGATTCCGGTGCCACCCATGAGTTCAGGATCTGTTCAGCCGGCGGAGAGGCCAGCAGCTCTTCGTAGATTTTCACAGTGCCCCATTCAATGAACTTATGGACCTGTCCTTCGTCTTCGGTCTGTCCGGTATGCAGTGGCATCAGCGGGTCTGTGACGTAATGACTCAGGACTCCGGCACTATAGACCGCTCGCGGCCAATCCTGTTCTTTCAGCTTTTCAATCAGACGTCCGTACCAGAGCTCTGCGGTTTTGACGGCTCCGCCCCAGTTGTTTTCTGAGACATGCAGCACGTGGTTTCGGAAGTCCTTGAACTTCTTATCCGGCGCTTTGGCTCCATCGGTGTAGAGCTCGACATGTTTAAGAAACAGTTGAACCCAGTGCTCCTGATTTTCCGTCGACAGGTAGCGCAGCGCATCCAACGCCAGCTTGTGGTGCGTGCTGGAGCATTTGTGAGCGTACAGTGTTCGGAACAGAAGGTTCATTGGGCCGCCGGAGAACTGCCAGACAGCTCGCAGCGTAGACGTCATGGCGCGATCACTCCTAGCCGCATCCGGGACTGAATTACGGCCGGGACAGACCATCCGGCAATTCATGCCGGAGCCGGGAGGGGCAAGTGGAAATCATGTTCCACAGAACGTGCGGTATCGGCACGAATCCGGCGGAGGCGGCTCCCGCAGATCGGCAAACTCCTGTCGGTCCGAGTACGGGTCCGATGCTCCAGCGACCAGATTATTTAGAGGATTAAGGTCGCCCGTGTCTGCTGACACGAGAGCTGCTTCCACTCGGTGATTCCTTGGGATCAAAAACGGATTGACTGACCTCATTCGTGCTGACCTGACTTCCCCTGGTTCCTGTTGTTCTTCAATTCGCCGCTGCCACTTTTTGTGCCACTGCCTAAACTGCTCATCGGATTGCATCAGCTCAGTGTGCTGACCGGTTGTGAGTGCGGTGAATGTCTGTGTGAAGTCTGACTCCGTTGACTGCATCCACGACATCAGGTCTTCGATGAGTGGCCGGTCCGACTCCGTCGCTGCGGAAAGGCCAATCTTGTGCCCCATTCCAGTCAGCCAGTGCCCCTCGAAGAGATCCGGGTACTGTTGAAGCAGCTCCATGGCCATTTCGATGGCCGTGTCCTGAACATCATGAATCAGAGGGATCAGCGTTTCAGCGAAGCGAGCGAGGTTCCACTGGCCGATGAGTGGTTGCTGGCCGTAGGCGTAGCGGCCTCCATGATCGATCGAGCTAAAGACGGTCTCGTAGTGGTACTTGTCCATGAAGGCACAGGGGCCATAGTCGATTGTTTCGCCGCAGATGCTGACGTTGTCTGTGTTCATTACGCCGTGTATGAATCCCACCATCTGCCAGCGGGCAATAAGTTCCGCCTGCCGCTCAATCACACGGCGGAGAAATGCAAGGTAAGGTTGATCTGCCGACGCAACATCCGGGTCATGCCGCTGGATCGCGTAATCAGCCAGTGCCTTGAGTGCCTCCGGTCTCTGCAGTGCTGCGGCGTATTGAAAGGTGCCCACGCGAATGTGACTGGCAGCGGTCCGAGTGAGGACAGCGCCTCTCTGGATCGTCTCTCGATAAACAGGATCACCCGTCAGTATCACGGCGAGGCTGCGGGTTGTTGGAATCCCGAGTCCATGCATTGCTTCGCTGATGATGTACTCACGCAGCATTGGGCCCAGAGCAGCGCGCCCGTCTCCTCGACGGGAGTAAGCGGTCTGTCCGGATCCCTTGAACTGAATGTCAACGAGGTCACCGGAGGGCGTTCTCTGTTCTCCCAGCAGGATAGCACGTCCGTCTCCCAGCATCGTGAAGCCACCGAACTGATGACCCGCGTACGCCTGAGCAATTGGGCGAGCATTTTCCGGAACCTGCTGGCCGCCAAACAGTTGAGACAACGCATCACTGTCAGCTGAATCAGTGTTCAGCCCCAACTCGTCAGCCAGCCGATGATTGACCACCACTGCTTTTGGCGCGCTGATACGGGCGGGCGTTGCGTCCGAATAGAACGTCGTTGGCAACTGCGTGTAGGTGTGTTCGAAATTGAAGCCGAGGTCGGCAGGAGCAGCGGTAGCCACGGACTGCTTTCAGTAGGGACGAGGTGACACCCTCGTTTTACCACAGAGTCGTCAGAGGTCCACAGAGATTCAAAGAACTCAGGCGGCTCTTGAATCGATCTGTCGGGAATCCGTGATCTGAGCCCCAATTGATCGCAGCCGAGCGGGGACGTCTGAGTAGCCTCGTTCGAGATATTCAAGCCCCGTCACGCGGCTCATGCCATCCGCGACCAGAGCCGCCACAATGTATGCGAATCCTGCGCGCAGATCGGGAATTGCAATATCGGCTCCGTGAAGAGTGGTTCCTCCTCGAATAATGGCGCTGTGAGCATGTCCGCGCCCGCGGAATCGACACTCTGCTCGTCCCATGCAGAAGTCGGAGAGTTCGATGTCGGCACCCATTTCGATGAGTGCACGCGTATAGCCGAACCGATTTTCGTAAACCGTTTCGTGGATCACGGAGACTCCGGACGCCTGAGTCATCAGGACAGCAAACGGCTGTTGCCAGTCGGTCATGAATCCTGGATGAACGTCTGTCTCAAGATGCTGTGGCCGGAGCTCTGACTGCTCACGGAAGAACGTGATTCCGTTATCTTCAACTCGGAATCCGCCACCCGCTTTGCGCAGCGCATTCAGGAAGGTCGTCATGTGCTCCTGGCGAGCATTCCTCACACAGATTTCGCCATCCGTTGCGACTGCTGCCACGGCGAATGAAGCAGCCTCGATTCGATCAGGAACGGGTGCGTGAGTTGTTCCGTGAAGCTCCTGAACACCTTCAATCGTCAGCTGACGGTTAACACCGATACTGATCTGAGCACCCATCTTCTGCAGAAACAGAATTGTATCGATCACCTCCGGCTCAATGGCAGCGTTGGAGATGGTGGTCGTCCCTACTGCCAGCACCGCAGCAAGGATGGCTGTTTCTGTGGCTCCCACGCTGGGGTACGGCAGACTAATCTGGCACCCCCTGAGCCGACCCCTTGCTATAAAGCCGCAGTCGGATGCGGTTACGTCGGCTCCCATCTGTTCCAGAGCCGCGAGATGAAAGTCCACAGGTCGTGGTCCAATTCGGCAGCCACCCATGATCGGCACTGAGGCCTGCCCGGTCCGATGCAGCAGCGGACTGAGCAGCAGGATGGGAATTCGATTGAACCCGGAGTATTCCTGAGACACATTCACCGACTGAATCTCTTCGGTCTGCAGTCGCAGCGTGGATTCATCCAGCCAGTCATGTTGCGTCCCAACCTGAGTCAGCATTTTCAGGATTGTGTCGACTTCTGCGATTCGCGGGATGCCTCGGAGGACACAGGGTTCCCGCGTGAGCAGGGTGGCCACCAGTTGCTTATTCAGGGCATTCTTGGCACCGAGCACCGCGATGTCACCGCGCAGCGGCTGACCGCCTTCGATGCGGTAATGCGCGGAGTGTGGCAGTTGAGTGCGGCCGTCCATGACCTTGTCCTGAGTCAGTTTGAGCAGTCGTTCCTGACAGCCCCGCCGTGCTGAAACGGCAGAATCTGCCGAAGTCTACTTCAGGCCTCAATTGACCGAAAGAGCGCGATTTGGAGCGAGAAATGGCCTAAATTGCGGCTTGCGTGAGACTGTAGGGCCATTTTCGGGCTGGATTGCGGGAATCTCGCGACCCCGCACGCCCTGCTGTGGAGAGGCCTCAAACGGGCTGATACTCTGCCGCGTCCCCGTCGTCATCTGCAGTAGCGAGGATCGCTCCGGTGACGCATCGTTTTCAGGTTCGGCCGAACCTGATCCTTCGAATTTGGTCGATTCAGCGTCCCCTTTTTGGCGCCTTACGACGAAATCACGGAGAACAAGACCATGGCAAGTGACAGTACCGGACCCGACTTTTCAAAATCAGAACTTCTTCCCGCAATCGCTCAGGACGCAGAATCCGGCGATGTGCTCATGATGGCATGGATGAACGAAGAGGCATGGAAGGAAACTCTGGCGACTAACAAAGTCGTCTACTTCAGTCGCAGCCGTCAGAAGCTCTGGCGCAAAGGGGAAGAAAGTGGCAACGTTCAGGAACTGAAAGCCGTCTACTTCGACTGTGACTCGGACTGCATTCTGGTCAAAGTGAATCAGATCGGTGGAGCGGCCTGTCACACCGGTTACCGGAGCTGCTTCTTCCGACGGATCGATCCCGCGACCGGAGATATTGCGACTGAAGGAGATCGCGTTTTTGATCCGGCTGAAGTCTACGGAAAATAGTCGCCTCACCTGGCACGCTAATAGAATCAAAGAATTCCATGAGTGATCGCATTCTGAAACTCGGCATCCCGGCAGGCAGCCTGAAAGATTCAACGGCAGAGCTGTTTCGTCGCGCCGGGTACAACATCAAATTTGCCTCCCGTTCGTACTTTCCGACCGTCGACGATCCCGAAATCGAATGCATGCTCATTCGTGCTCAGGAAATGGCGCGGTACGTTGCCAATGGAATTCTGGACGCGGGCATCACAGGCCATGACTGGGTTCTCGAGACCGGTGCAGACGTCCACGAAGTCTGTGAACTCGTGTTTTCAAAAGTCAGTCGCCGCCCCGTTCGCTGGGTCCTGTGTGTGCCGGAGTCGTCGGACATTAAAACGGTTGCCGACCTCGAAGGCAAAACAATCGCTACCGAAGCGGTGGGGCTGACGACTTCTTATCTGAAGAAACACGGCGTAACTGCAGAAGTTGAGTTCTCATGGGGCGCCACAGAAGTGAAGCCCCCAAAACTTGCAGACGCCATCGTCGAAGTCACCGAAACCGGCAGCTCACTTCGCGCCAACAATCTTCGGATCCTCGACGAAGTTATTCAGAGCACGACTCGGTTCATCGCCAACCCCAACAGCTATCAGGATGACTGGGTAAAAACCAAGATCGACAACATCGCGCTGATGTTGCAGTCATGTCTTGCCGCGGAGGGCAAAGTCGGTCTGATGATGAATGTGCATCGGGAGATGCTCGATTCGGTTGTCGGAATTCTTCCCGCTCTGCAGACGCCCACCGTGTCCCATCTGTCTGACCCGGACTGGGTGGCCGTCAACACGATCGTTGACGAACAGGTCGTCCGCACAACGGTCCCACAACTGAAGGCTGCCGGTGCCAAAGGGATCGTGGAATATCCTATCAGCAAGATTATTGACTAATGGGACCGCGTTCTCGTTGCCTTAGGCTAATCGCCTAAGGTCGAGCTCCGTGCTAATCGCCCGGCGAGCCTTGGGTGTAAACCCACGGGCTGGCGGATCGGGGATCAATCACCGATCACGGCGCAAATCTTTGACGAGGCGAAACACGCGCCGGATTGTCGCTGCGTTCCATAATCCGGCCTGCTTTCAGCAGCGAAATTACGACTCAGACTTGCGACTCAGACTGATGCGTTTTCGGTCGGGGTCCACTTCCTGGACGCGAACCTGAACGATGTCTCCGGCACTCAGTTCGTCGGCCGGATCCTGAACGAAATGGTCTGCCAACTGGGAGATATGAATCAGGCCATCCTGATGAACACCAATGTCCACAAAGGCGCCAAAATGGGTCACGTTGGTGACAACGCCTTCCAGCCGCATGCCTTCGCGAACGTCTGAGATTTCCTGCACGTCTTCCGCAAACTGCACTGTTCGAAAGTCGCTGCGCGGGTCTCGTCCGGGTGAGACAAGTTCGTCGATGATGTCAGCGATCGTGAGAGCCCCGCAATTGGAGGACACAAATTGCGCCACGTCCAGTCGTGAAGCGATCGACCGGTTGCCGACGAGACGTTCCTGCGACGTTTTAAGGTGGTCGGCCATCCGCTGTACAACCTCATAGGACTCCGGGTGAACGGCAGAGTTGTCCAGTGGCTCATCGCCGTCAGAGATGCGGAGAAAACCGGCACTCTGTTCGAATGCTTTGGCACCCAGTCCTGAGACGGAGGTTAGCTCGGCACGGTTTCGAAATGGTCCCTTTCGATCTCGATGCTGCACAATTCTCCGTGCGACTGACCGATTCAGCCCTGGCACGAACTGCAGCAGACTCGCACTGGCCGTGTTGAGATTGACTCCCACTGCACTCACGCTGGATTGAATTTCACCTTCCAGAGCACGCTGCAGTTGTTTCTGGTCCACGTCGTGCTGATATTGGCCAACTCCAATCGCCTTGGGGTCGATCTTCACTAACTCGGCAAGCGGATCCTGAAGGCGATGAGCAATGCTGATGGCTCCACGAATCGTCACATCAAGATCAGGGTATTCCTCACCTGCCAGTTCACTGGCGGAATAAACGCTGGCACCCGCTTCATTGACCATCACCTTTGTGACCTGCAGATCGCGATCGCGAATCAGCTGGGCAACGAACGACTCTGTTTCTCGTGAAGCAGTGCCGTTGCCGATCGCGATCAGGTCGACCGAATGTCGCGCGATCAGATCCGCGAGTCGCTCGGCAGCTTCCTCAGTTTTGCGGTGAGGGGGCGTTGGATAAATCGTTGCCTGATCAAGGAATCTGCCAGTTCCGTCAACCACTGCGACTTTGCAGCCCGTTCGGAATCCAGGATCGATTCCCAAAGTGATTCGCTGCCCGGCTGGCGCAGCAAGTAACAGGTTTCGCAGATTGCCCGCGAAGACAGAGATCGCCGACAGGTCAGATTGTTCTTTGAGTTCCTGAAAGACAATGGTGCGAGCAGCAGGGATCAACAGTCGCGTCAGACAGTCATCGACCGTGCGGCGCAAAGCGTCCGCAAATTCGTAGTCCGGACGCAGATCAAGTTGCCGTTTCAGCTGGCCACCGACCTGACGTTCATTCACGACCAGGTCGGCCCGCAGGATGCCTTCCGAAACTCCGCGATCAATCGCCAGAAAACGATGAGAAGGAATGCGCGAGAGTCGTTCGGAATGGTCAAACCATGCCTCAAATGACTGACCGGCTTCCTTCTTACCTCGCTTGACCACGGAGTGGATTCGACCGTCTCTTGCCGCCTCAAGAACAGTACGACGGAGCGATGTGTCTTCAGACCACTCTTCTGCCACGATATCGCAGGCGCCCTGAAGTGCAGCCTTTTCGTTTTCGACTCCTGACTCCGCTGACACAAATGACCGCAGCAACTGCCCTGCTGTCTGATCAAAGGTCTGCTGCCCCTTCAGGATGTCGGCCAGAGGCTGTAGCCCCTGGTCTCTGGCAGCAGTTGCTCGTGTTTTTCGTTTTGGTCGAAACGGGAGGTACAGCGATTCAAGATCGGCTCGGTTGGAGCACCCCATGACCTGCTGGCGAAGTGCGGCCGTCAGTTTTCCCTGTTCGTCAATCGTCTTCAGAATAGTCTGACGTCGCTGCTGCAGTTCCTTCTGCAACTGCAGCTGACGCTCGATCTCTCGCAACTGAACTTCGTCCAGTCCGCCCGTCTGGTCTTTGCGGTAACGTGCAATAAACGGGAGCGTGCAGCCATCATCCAGCAGCCGCACAGCCGCCTGAACCTGCTTTGCGGGCAGATTCAGGATGTCAGCGATGACGTTCGCAATGTCTGCGCCGTCCATTGGCACTCCTTATTGGGATGCCCGCGCGAATACGAGCATGCCACTCGGCTTGACCTGTCACAATTGTCAGGCGTCTTTGCCTGGCCAGTTCTCCCACCACTGCAGGAATGCGTTCAGTTGTGCTTCTGCGAATCCTGCCTGACTGGGTGTCAGCTCATCGGTTGGGTTGAAGTGGAGAGTGAAGTCTTTGTCGCCCAGCAGCACGAGCAGGTACTTGTAGTACAGGACCAGGTCCGGCCCCTCGTCATAGGTCGAAAGCACGATCAACGCATCATCGAGCTCTTTGGCGAACCGACGTGCTTCCACATCCCCGGCTGCGCCTCGTTCACACAGGTCGATCAGCTTCAGGACCTGTTTCGGAATACAGTTTCCGATGCCTGTGATCGCGCCGACCGCGCCGCAGTGGATGAAGCCGTGGAATACCTGAGTATCCACACCAACCATCAGGACGACGTCGTCTTTCGCGGATGTAATATGCTCAGCCGCGTAGCTCAGCGACTCGGCTCCGCCGAACTCTTTGAATCCCACGAGGGATGGAAACTCAGACCTGAGATCGAAGAACAGCGGTGCTTTGGTTTCGAAGCCGTAGTACGGGCTGTTGTAGATGACGGCCGGCAGATCAGGAGCAGCTCGCAGGATGTCTGCGAAGTGGTGTCGCTGCGCTGCGGGTGAAGTGCCTCGGGAAAGGACTCGCGGAATCACCATCAGGCCGTGTGCTCCGACTTCCTGAGCATGAGCCGCATGAGCGGCCGCTGTCTGGGAATTCTGAGCTCCGGTCCCCACGATGACCCGCACGCCAGCTTCCACGAGTCGTCGGACGCCCTCCTGTCGCTGTTCGTCTGTCAGCAGCGGCCAGTCACCCATCGAGCCGCAATAAACAACGGCATTCATGCCGGCGTCCATCAGCTCCTTACCCTTGCGGACAAGGCCATCAAAGTTGGGTGTTCGGTCTTCGTTGCAGGGAGTCATCAGAGCGGGCACACAGCCGCGAAATACGTCAGCAGTCATCGTTTTCGTCCACGTTTGAGCAGTGATCTGCGTATTCTGGCAGCCAATTGCCGGATTCAGAGTCTGGGGTCCCGATTCTCGCTCACATCCCGCGATTTTTTTGGTCACCCCCTTTTTCAACACGCTATTCCGTGTACGGTGAGCTGATTCGGTCCCGGCAATTTCGCCTGATTCCCTGTTGACGGACAGTCTCCCACCGGTTCAGCATGCAGCCTGATCAGATCATCGTTCCGGCTTTGCGACGATATCTCGTCCCATTTGACCCTAAGCGGGTTCCGCACCAGTTTGCCGATGTGCTCATTCTGGGAGGTGGGATTGCGGGCTGCCGCGCCGCGCTGCAGATTGATTCGTCCCTGCGGACGATCATCGTTTCCAAGGATCAGATTTCTCAATCCAACAGCGCTTGGGCTCAGGGAGGAATCGCCGGAGTCCTGGACCCACTCGACGATTTTGCCAACCACGTTGCAGACACGATGATGGCGGGCAAAGGCATGTGCAGTCAGGACGTCGTGGAATCTGTTGTGCAGGAAGCACCGGATCGAATTCGCGATCTCATGCGGTTTGGAGCCGAATTTGATCGTGTGCAGGGTGAGATCGCTCTGACGCTCGAGGGCGGGCACAGTCATCCAAGAGTTGCCCATGCGCTCGGAGATGCCACCGGCAAGGAAGTGATGCGAGCCATGCAGCAGTCAATTGCTGAGGCTGATCACATCGATTTGTGGCAGAAGACATTTACGATCGACCTGCTCACTGTCGACGGTAAGTGCTGTGGAGCGCTCGTCTGGAACCCAAGTCACGGTCGGACGTTTGTCTGGGCCAAACAGACAATTCTGTGCACCGGCGGTGCCGGAGCACTTTATCGCGAAACAACCAATCCGCCGATTGCGACAGCCGACGGTCACGCAATCGCTTACCGAGCCGGCTGCGAACTGCGTGACATGGAATTCATGCAGTTTCATCCGACTGTCCTGTACATCGCAGGAAGCTCCCGTCACCTGATCACAGAAGCTGTCCGTGGTGAGGGCGCTCATCTGGTAGACGCAGACGGCTACCGCTTCATGGAAGACTATGATGAACGCATGGAGCTGGCTCCTCGTGATGTTGTCAGCCAGGCGATCACACAACAGATGGCTCGCACATCACACCCATGTGTGTATCTGGATCTGTCACCCATCAGGGAGGAAAAGATCCGTGCTCGATTCCCTCACATTGGCCGTGTGTGTACGGAATTCGGTCTGGATATTACTCGAGACCGAGTGCCTGTTCGGCCAGGCGCGCATTACATGATCGGGGGGGTCACCACGGACACAGAGGGACGTACTTCGTTGCCGGGACTCTGGGCTGCCGGCGAAGTGACCAGCACCGGTCTGCATGGAGCCAATCGACTCGCCAGCAACAGCCTTCTGGAGGGAGTGGTCTACGGGCTGCGGTGTGGAAAGAATGCCTCCGACGCAGCACTCGGAACCAGCGACAGCTTCACCGCGCCGTCATTGGTTTCTGAGAAAGGACTGCCTCACGAGACGGATGAGACTCTGGACCTGACGGACATTCGAAACGCACTTCGCAGTCTGATGTGGCGAAGCGTGGGGATCAGCAGGACCGAACAGGAGTTGAGTACTGCTCGTGCCCAGCTGGACTTCTGGGCAAATTATGTGTGCCGGCGTGACCTGACAGAACCTGCCGGCTGGGAACTGCAGAACATGATGCTGGTCAGCCGCGTGATGGCGGCGGCCGCTTTATCACGCCAGGAAAGTCGAGGCGTGCACCTGCGAACTGATTACCCGGAAACCGATGAAGCTGCTGCAAGGCACATCACTGTTTCGTCGGCGTAAGCTGGCCGACGCGGAATTATTCCGCGTCCGGATTTCTGGCGAAGTCCACTCCACAAACAACAGACAAGTCGTGGCCTTCACCAGCGCGCCTGAATCGAATGCGTCTGCTAACTGCGTGGCTTGCAGATGATCGTCTGCATTGACAGGTTCAGTCGCTTCTCGAACAGCAGGATCGGACTTAGCAACAACTGGCCCAGCGCGTAGGGGTAGATGGCTTTCTGCAGGTTTAGTCCGCGCCCCCGGAAGAACAGAAACACGGTCCCTGCAAACAGATAAAAGTAAGCCGGGAACGCGCCCCAGGGAAGGTAGTCAACCACTTCGAGTCCGGATCGTTCGGCGAACTTTGTCAGCATCTCTTTGGAATACAGGACGGTATGCTGCGGTGCCTGGACGCCCGGCCAGCGATTGCCAAACAGTTTGTAGGTAACGCAGTCGAGGCGCGGAACTTCCACCACGAGCCTGCCATCGGGCTTCAGAGTTCGAGCGGCGGTTTCCAGTGTTTGAACGGGGTCGTAATCATGTTCCAGGAAATGCCACATGGTGACGAGGTCATAACTGTTGTCTTCGTGCGGTGCCTCGTAGAAGAGACCCTGATGAAAGTCGACGCCCTCATAAAATGGCAGGTCGCTCAGGTCCTTGAAGTCGATTCCTCCGGCCGAACAGTTGTACTGCTGGCGGAGACGCTGCAGGAAGGAACCGCTTCCTGACCCCACATCCAGAACACGACTGTCGGAGTTCAGAGTGATATAGCGACTGATCAGCTTGTCCTTTTCGCGGTCATGCTTATCCATTCCGCGCTGATAGAACTTTGTCAGAATCCCCCAGTTCTTCTTACGACGATGGGCGATGTAATCGTCATCATACCAGTCGCCGATATGTTCAATCTTCAGTCTCGGTGTCTGATAGACGAGCCCACAACCGTCACACGTGACATAGGTAAAGTTACCTGGCTTGCCAGTCAGGTCATCCTGGCCGGTGAGCAGAAAGGTATGAGCTGACTCACCACAGTGATAACAGTTGACGTCCTCGAACTGATCAGAAGTAGGTTCAGTCAGTGGGGTGTTCATCCGGCAGTGGTGTCCTGATGAGTACTTCAGGTGATTGGCGGCAGGTCTGCTTGTTTACCGGTCCTGCAGTCCGGCCGATGGTCGGGGCACAGGTTCGTTTGCGTTGACCGACTGTCGCCAGTCTTTGAGTTGCTTCAGCAGTCTGTTCGCCAGTTGTGGTTTACTCTTCGCAAGGTCCTTTCGCTCCGAAATATCTTTCCGAACGTTGTACAGCTCAACACTGTCAGTGTCATAAAAGTGAATGAGCTTGTGATCACCGGACCGGATGGCAGTCCCCAGCCGATTGTCTTTGTGAAATGCGAAGTTGGGATAATGGATGTAGATGGCGTCTCTGTCCGGCCGCTTTCCCCCTTTCAGGTGTGGCAGCAGGCTGATCCCATCACCCGGATAGCTGTCGCGAGGTCTGAGGCCGGCGACTTCAAGGAGTGTGGGATAGAAGTCCGTCAGAATCACCGGTTCACTGCTGACTCTGCCTTTGGGGATGATGCCTGGCCAGCGAACGATTAACGGGATCCGAATGCCTCCTTCATAGAGATGCCCCTTATCGCCTCGCAGTGGCGTTGGGTCGCCGACTCCTCCATAAGGACCGTTGTCCGATGTGAATACGACGAACGTTTCATCCTCAATCTTCAGATCTCTCAGTTCCTGCAGGATCCGTCCGATCGCGTTGTCCATGGCTTCAATCATGGCGGCGTATCGATGATCGCGAAAACCCTTCAACGGACGATCTTTGTACTTGCTGATCAGGTCTTCCGGCGCTTCCATCGGCCAGTGGACTGTGTAGTTGAAAAGAGAGACAAAGAACGGTTCATCTTTCTTCTGTTGCTGACGAATGAACTGAATCGTCTCATCCGCAAGGCGATCCGGGAGATACTCACCTTCTTTGCGGTCCTGCAGAAAATCGATTCGGTACGGATCAAAGAACGTGCGGGGACCGCCAAACGAACATCCGCCGATGTTGATGTCGTAACCCTGGTGCTGCGGCGCGAATTGATGATCTTTGTTACAGTACAGGTGCCACTTTCCGATAAACGCAGTGGCATATCCGCCATCTGCCTTCAAGCGCTCGGCGATCGTTGTGTAGTCCAGATCGAGGTGATCCTTCATGGGAGCCGGCAGCAGCTTTGAGTCTTCCGGCGTAAAACGATCCTGATGCGGCAGATGATTCGTGATGTGGAGTCGTGCCGGAGCCAGTCCGGTGACAATTGCAGCTCGGGTTGGCGAACAAACGGGAGCAGCAGCGTACGCGTCCGTAAATCGGATGCCCTCACTGGCCAGTCGATTGACGTGGGGCGTATGAACGTGCTCATTCCCCTGACACGCGATATCCATCCATCCCATGTCGTCAATGAGAATAAACAGGATGTTGGGACGCTCCGCAGCACTGGCGACTGTGCAGAGTAACGCCACGAGAAGGGTAGACAGGTGTCGAAATGTCATGGTTGAGTCCGTTGAATTCGCGGGAAGCTCATACCGTGACAATCTCAGCGCGTGACGTCAACGGACTCAGAAATCCTGTGCGACGGTCGTCGAGTAACACGACACCTGTCGCCGGTCATTGAGAAGCCGGAATCTCCAGTCGGCCTCTGTGAGGCCGGATCGATCAGCCGCAAGGTGAAATACCTCAGCGACATGAATCTCAGCTATTGTCCGCCGGAGGGTTGCCATCCAAAGCCGTCCGTACGCTTCTGCTCATTTGTCCGGAATCGGGCAAACGGGCTGTCATCCTGCTGCTCCACCTGACGAGGTGGCATGCGTCGAACGGTTGGTTTCGGTGGTTCCAGCGGCACGGCCGTCCGCCCCGAGCTGTCACCGAACGGGTCTGCGTCCAAATCAACCGGGGGCGAAAGTGTCTTGAGTGGATTCACAGGTGTCGATCGGTGCGTCTGCATTCGGGTTGGTGAAGTACGACTCTGTGTTGTTCGCGGTTGCGGGAGCTTCTGAACAACTGCGGCGTTCGGATCTTCATAGATTAGTGGTTCCGCTTTCTCTGAACCGACCGGCTGTGGTTTGATGAAGCCTGCCATGGGCGCAGTCCCGGAACTGCCTTCTGATTCAGGAATCAGAGGTTCCGCGAATTCCCTTGCCAGAGCTTCCCGCTGTGCTTCCATGTTGTTGCGAGCTTCTCGTCGAACCTGTTCAAACTCATTTGCAGAGGAATGCAGCTCGTTTTCAAACTCATTCCTCAGGTCCGTAAACGACTCTTCGGTCTGGCTGACCTGCTGGATGGCCCCGGCATGCATGCGAGTAGCCTCGCGGTCCCATTCTCGCTGTCTTGACTCTCGGAACTGTGCAAAGTCCTTGCTGAGCATTTCGACCGTTTCAGTCAGACCACTTTCCATTGCTTCATCACGAACGAAGGCCGCCATTTCTTCCATGTTGGGTGGAGGGGCAGGCGTGTTTGGTTCTTTGGTGAAGTCGGTAAACAGTGAATCAGCCTCTGACTCGATTTGCGCGAGTCGCGGGTCCGTTGTTCCGGCCTTCTGCGAGCCCGCCGTGTGCATGATGCGACTATAATCGGACGGGTCGGACGGAACGGTCGGATCTTTCGGAGCGCTTCCTGACAGGCTGGCGACATCAAAGCCGCCCGGTCTGACGGGAGCTGGCTGAGGAGCTTCCGATTCATCACCGGTGTCCAGTGCAAACGGATCATCCGTGAGGGCTGCGTAACCGGGGCGCGTCATCTCACGAAACCGATGACAACCGGTCGTTGCGATGATTGAAATGGCCATCAGAGTGAATGTGAGAGGTTTCATCGCGATTTCTTCCGCTGAATCGGCGCCTGCTCTTTGGCAGTCGGATTCAGACTCGGATTGACTCCGGTCTTTGGGGAACCGGAATGGTATCTGCGGTTAAATGCTGAAGGGTCAAAGTCGTCTCGGCGCGCGGCCGATTTGGCGTTGTACAGAAACTTCTGCTCAGCTGGCAGCTGCTCAGGGTTGATCTGACTGACAGTTGTACGTGCTGGCGACGAGGCTGTGCTGACAAGCGTTGGCTCAAGGTGTTGGGCAACACTGCGAACCCATGTCTTCAGCAGGTCAAGCTGGAGACTGCCGCTGCGGCCAGGGAAACTGGGGTGTCGGCTCCCACCATGCATCTTCAATGCGTGGACCAGGAGCGGACTGCTGTCGGGAGATTCGAGGTTAACCTGGCTGAGCACTGAGGCCAGATTCTGCTCCGAGATTCGCGGCTTCATGATTCGACCATATCGCACCAGTCGGAAGTCCGTCTTCAGGCCAGCATGACACTGCGCACACTTGTTAATCATGATTGGCTGAATCCGCAGCGTGAATTGTCGAGCCTGCTCCGGCGGGAGACCTCCCAGAGAAAGTCGGTCGGCCACCATCGCTTCCGCGACTGCCTGCTGAAGATGCATTGGCTTTTGAGCAGCCTCAGTCCGTTGTCGCTCCATTCGCGCCAGTGATTCGAGGATACCCTTTGCGTCCTGTCGGTTCGGGTCAAGGTGCAGCGCGTCGAGTGCTTCACGGCGAGCGGCGGCCTTCAGGTGATGGCTCAGGCACCACCGTGCGAGTTGCAGATGTACGTCGGGCGACAGAGTTTCAAATGACGAACGCATTCTGCGATACGCGTCATCCATGTCACGAGCGGCAAACTTGATATTGCCGGCGGCAACCAGCATCTGACCGTTGGGCAGTTTGACTTCGTAACCGCCGGGCCGCGGCGTCAATTCGCCTTTGACCACATTTCCGGTATGCAGCACGAGAACGCCTCGCCGTGACGCATCCGTGGAATCGGAATCGCGCAGCGACAGCTGCTGGGCTGCGAGGTCCGCGTGCCCCAGAAGAACGGTTGCCAGGATGAGTCTGTAAATCGTCTTCATGACTGCATTGAACGGGATAGTCAGCGCGCAGGTTTCGGGGCGCAGGACTTCCATTGGCCGCAACCGTATCTGTGAATGGTGAAACGGGTCAATACGAGCCGTTCTTCGCCGGTCGCCTCGATGATCTGCTGTGATTCCAGAGGGTCCGACTTACGTATGACTGGCGAAATGGGATCTCGTTTCGGCAGAATCTGCTGAAAGCGGCGCACACCCGTGCTTCTCTGTCGTGGATTACCCCAGATGACCGACTCGCAAAAAGACGCCTGCTCACTGATTCAGCTGAGACCTGTGAGACGATCAGACCTGGATGCGATCTTCGTTTTGCAGGGAGACGCTGCTGGCAACGACCAGGCCGCCACCATTCCGAGAAGTCGGGAATCGTTCGATGAACACTGGGACCTCGTATTGAACGACTCCAGTGCAGGTGCATACAGCATCATTGTTTCCGACCGGCTGGTCGGAACGATTGCACGCTATCGGATGCAGAGCACTGACTATGTTGGATACTGGATCGGACCTGACGATCGTGGCCGAGGCGTTGCAACGCAGGCATTGTGTAAACTTTTGAAGCTTCATCCGGAACGGCCGTTGATGGCCCGCGTGGCCGTCAGTAATGCCGCTTCCGTTCAGGTATTGCAAAAGAACGGGTTTGAGATCGTTGATCGGTATCACGCGGAAGCAACCGATCGCTTTCTTGCCTGTGAGGAGTACCTTATGCAGCTGGACAGCTTAAAAGATGGCAGAATTCATTCCGACGGGAGAGACCAATGAGCCCTGGCAGTGATCGCTTTGGACGACGTGACCTTCTCAAAGGAACGGCGGCAGCCAGTGCTGCCGCCCTTACCGGGACAGTCAATGCAGACGAACAGTCAGGCCTGATTGCCGGGGAGAATGCTCGTAAAGGAACAACGGACTGGCAGCTGACTCGTGTCCGGACTGATGAAGGTCCGTTTCGGACGTCGCTGATTGAAGGATACTGTTCTCATCAGTCAGTTGCGGCTGGTGATACCCTCAGTGTGTTCGTAAGCACTCAGCCCGCTCGAAAGTTTCGCCTCGATGTTTACCGTATGGGATATTACGGCGGCACAGGTGGTTATCACAAGGCGACATTTGAAGGAAGTGGCAAGCCTCAGGCAGTTCCGGAAATCGGCTCGCTGCCAGGACGACTACGAGAGTGTCAGTGGGAACCGACACTCGAGATCACGATCCCTCAGGACTGGGTCAGCGGTGTTTACCTCGGCAAACTCACCACCATTCCGGAGTCCGCCAGTGAACCGTACTGGCAGAGTTACGTCGTGTTCATTGTCCGAGACAACAGGAAAGCAGATTTCCTTTTTCAGTGCAGTGACAATACGTGGCAGGCCTACAACAAATGGCCCGTGAATGAGTCACTCTACACGCATCCGGACGGTGCTCATGCTCCGGGTGTTGCTGTCAGCTTCGACCGACCGTACGGCAAGTACACACAGATCTTTGATCACCCGCTGTCGATTGGTTCGGGCGAGTTTCTGCTGTGGGAATATCCACTCGCATTCTGGATGGAGCAGCAGGGGATGGATGTGACGTACGGATCCAACCTTGATACATGCCAGAGTGAGTTCGTGGAGCGCTGTGGAGTGTTTGTCAGTGTGGGCCATGATGAATATTGGGATCGAAGACAATATGACGCTGTTGAGAAGGCTCTGAAGAACGGGACCAGCCTTGCATGGCTGTGTGGCAACTCGGTGTTCATCGACTCTCCGTTTTCAGCATCATCCCGTGGGGTCGACGGTCGAATTATTACACGCACCGGATGTTTCGGAGAGATGCGCAGGGAGGAGCAGGAATCCTACGCCTCTCTATTCGCAGGGCTGAAACAGACTGCACCCGACGAACGCCGCATCATGGGTGTTCGCAGTGTGGTGCCATTCAATGGAGGAGGCGACTGGACGTGCCGCAAACCCGATCACTGGCTGTTTGAAGGTACGGGAATGCAGGCCGGTGAGAGCATCCCGGGGCTGGTTGGCTGGGAACACCACGGCGAACCCGACCCAAATCTCGCCGGGATAGAGGTCGTGGCCTCTGGCTCCATCTGGTCCGGCGGGACTCGGGAGGGGCACTACGAGAGCGTTGTGTTTCAAGGGCCAAAGGGAAACCTCGTGTTTAATGCCTCAAGTGTTTTCTGGGCGCAGGGACTTGCCGCACCTCCGGGACACATCATCCCGTGGTCACACTTCAGCAGACCGCATGGACCTGATTCACGCGTGCAGAAAATCACGGCAAACGCGCTGGCCAGACTTCTGCAGTCGTCAGCGAGCCACACAAAAACACGTTAGGGGACAGCTCGGCAGGTGCACCTGCAGCATTGGAAGCACGTCCCGAAGGCTGGAGGACAGACGAGAGACGGTCCGCAGGAATCCAGCGGGATTCGCGAACGTGAATCTCTGATCATTGTCCGGAACGTAGCGATTATCTCGCAGCATCTCTTCGGCCCTCGGGCGTTTTCGTCGGAGCGCAATTCCACGCCTCTGCTGAGTTGGTCACACTGGTAAGGCTATGAGTCTGACGCACTTTCGTGAAATCCTCCGCTATGTCCCGGGATACCGCGACACGACCTTTGTCGTGGGCGTGGATGGGGGCGTCGTGGACCGCGTCAATCTCACGAATCTTATGCTCGACGTTGCAGTTCTGCGTAGTCTGAACATCAACGTGATTGTGGTTCACGGCATTCGCGGTCACCTGCGAGATCTGGCCGCAGAACGCGGCCAGACCCTTTCCAGCGACCATGCCGGGGGTGTTACCGACGAAGACACCATGAGCCTGGTGCGTCAGGCCAGCAGCGAAATGACGCAGCTGATTCTGGGCGCCTTTCGCGCCTCTCGATTGCCGGCCGCGTCTCCGAATGCTGTGGTAGGCCGTCCTGCGGGGATTCTCAACGGGATCGACATGCAGAATTCCGGTGTGGTGCTGCGAGTCGACGGTTCCATGCTGAATGATCTGCTGGCACAACAGATCATTCCTGTCCTTCCACCTCTTGCCTTCGACCATCAGGGACAGCTGCTCAGAGTGGGGGCCGATGCCCTCGCAGTCGAAGTCGGTATCGCGGTCGGCGCGCGAAAGGTCATGTTTGCGGGAAGCGTGGATGGAATCACTGAAGAAGAATCGCTTGTGCGCCAGCTGAACATTGAGCAGGCACGTGCGCTGCTGGCAGACGATGCAGGTTCTTCTGACACGATGCAGGCAAAGCTGAGATTGGCTTTGAAAGCCTGTGAGGCGGGCATCGACCGTGTCCATATTCTTAACGGAAGAACGCCCCAGGGACTGCTGGCAGAAGTGTTCTCCAATAAAGGGATCGGCACACTCGTTTACTCGGACGACTATCAGACGATTCGTCCTGCCGTTCCAGGAGATGTTGCCTTTATTCATTCGCTGGTTGTTGGCGCGGCCGGAGATGACGAGTTAATTGCCCGTTCGCCTGAGCAGATCGCAGCCACCATTGACGATCATTTTGTGGCCGAGATCGATTCCAATCCGGTCGCCTGTGTCGCACTTCACATTTATCAGGAGTGTGGAAAAGCGGAACTGGCCAGTCTTGTTGTTCGCGAGGGCCACCGCAATTTTGGGCTCGCGTCACGACTCACAGAGTTTGTTCAGCATCGCGCCAGGGATGCTGGAGTTCGGGAGCTCTTTTGTCTCTCAACTCAGGCGGACTCCTGGTTTCGTCGCAAAGGTGGATTTGAGAAGACTGACCCGACCGAACTGCCGGAAGCCAGATATCAGCGGTGGGCCACTAATGGCCGCAACTCGATCGTGCTGAAGAAGACCCTGAACGGCCAGGGTGCTTAGAGGTCACAGTGCGCGTTTGTGGGGCGTGCGAAACAGACCGAGCTGAGCTCGGCTGGAATGGCCGTCGCCAGCGGCGTGGGGAATCGTAAGGGAGCAGAAGATGTCGTCAGGCTTAGGAGCCGCCATGCCCCGTGTGTTTCAATCTTAGCGGAGCGGCGCGAGCCGCCCGGTCGAGCACGGTTACGAAGCGACTGCCGGTTCGGTCCATTCGAACTCCACGGTGAGGGTGAACATATTTCTGCGTCCGTGCCAACAGACACTACATGTCGACGGGAGGATGCGATGTCAATTTCGGCTTTGGCGCCCAGGGGTAGTCGACAGCCGTGTAGTTAATTTCCAGCTCAGGGGTCCTGAGTTCACGATACCCTTTGATTCGTGATGTCAGCGCGCGGTCAAGAATTCCGCTGCTCAGCAGAGTGCGTTCCACTGGATACGATGGTTCTCCGGTATGCACCATTCGTTCAATGCCCTTTAACAGCCACGCGAAGTGCGGGTATCGGGGTTCCGTCCGTTCGTCGAATCGGGTGGCAATGATCTCTTTGTTCTCTCTAAGTTTCAGGGCAATTGAAGTGCCTCGCGAGAATCCCGGCAACATTACAACCGCGCCAGTCAGCCCATCGGTGTAATGAAAGAGGAACAGAGTGACGTTCTTCTGCTTACGAACGTCTCCATCGCTATGCGGCACGGCGGCCAGTGCAGCATCGAAGGCTTCCTGAGAAACAATGCCCTCGTCCATTGCCTTCCAGACGGCGGCTCCTTCAAGACAGCGGACGCGCGCCACACCATGCTCGGCGTTCTTTCGTCGTTCAGCGTGCCACTGAAAGAAGTCAAGGGCGTGGCTTCCGTAGATGTCGAGACCTGAGTAACCGACGCCAACTGCGGCTTCGATTTCACAGCCCATCGGAATTTCAATCTGTGGCTTCCGATAGCCCACGGTCATAGACGTGCCGGCCATAAAGGGCACCTTGAGTTCACGTGCTCGATCGTACATCCATTTGGCATCTTTCCAGACCGGCCCCAGGTGCTTGTCATTAAACACGGGGACAACGCGTCCATACTTTTCGAAGGCGTCGGTGATTCCTTTGAAGAATCGACGACGAGGATGCAGGACCTGGCCTTTTTCATTCCTTGGGTAGGTGCCGTGTTCACCGATACTGATAACGCCATCAACGGGGACCGAGTTGCCCCCAACGGTGACTGCTCCTTCGATGGTGTCAAAGATCGGGACGTCATACTTTTTCGCCATAGCCCGTGCCATGTCGCGATCGGTGAATTGATCGACATACATTGACGACAGGGTAAGCAGAGGACGAGGCCCTCCCTTTTGTTCCCAGCCTTCGAGGATCTTTCCAATCAGCACGTCTGCGTGGAGGCCGCGCTCATAGGCTGTCACCACAGCGGCCACGGGGCGAGGTGGAGGAGGAGCCGCAATGGACGACGCTCCACATGTTGCGGCAACGGCTCCGGCCGCGACGGTCGACATCCAATGACGTCGATCATGGTTTCCGTGGTCGGTCATCGAACTGCTCCTGCATTATCGGAGAGAAACTGCAAACGATTGCCCTGAACAATTATTGCAGCGTTCGAGCGGCGAAGACGCAACCTCAGGCTGTGATTCAGAAGCCGGGGTCTGTTTTTTGCAACCCCTCTCGGATCTCGCCGACAGCTTCACGCACAATCCCGCGCAGGTAATCAATGTTCTTGAGCGTCTGCTCCATCTCTTCCATTGCGATCGGTGCTTCATTCCGCTGATCGTGCTGCTTGGCAGCAAGGTCGATAATATGCAGCTGACGCTGCAGGTCCGTCCCGATGAGCTCGACGATCGGACGAGTCGCTCGCCGGATTCTTTTGCCGAGCACATGGAGTGACTCTCGTTCTTCATTTCGTGTGACAGCATCCAGCTGCCGCGGGGCCGTTCGGATGTTTCGTCTCTGCAGTTCCTCCTCATCCACAAGACGCCCCAATGGGGATGCATCCACTTCGATACCGTCCTTTGCCTGTTTGGCCTTTTCAAGAATGACAGGAAGCTTTTTGGAAGCCGGACATTTGTCAACGCCATCCTGTAGCAGTCTCACCGCCTGAGTCAGGTTGTTCATCTCAATGTACAGATTGCCGAGATTGACGTAGGCATCTGCCATCTCCGGCTCGAGGCGGATGGCTTCGCGGTACGCCGAAATTGCCATTGAGTTCATCTTCAAAGCTCGTTGAGCAATTCCCATGTTGTAGTAAGCGGACGAACACTTCTTGTCGCGTTTGATAGCGTTTCGCAGGACTTTGGTGGCCCCCTGATAGTCCTTGAGGACATTCAATACTGCTCCCAGATTGACATAGGGAGTTGCGTTGCGCGGGTCCATGCGGGTGAGGTGTTCGAATGCATCTCGCGATTCTTCAAACCGTTTCAGCATGAACAGGGTCATTCCCAGCAGATCCTGCGCTTCTCGGGAGTCCTGGTCGGCGGCAATGATCTCCTGAATCACTGCCAGGGCATCTTCAGCCTGCCGCTCCTGAAGAAGGCGGCGGGCAACAGCGAGGGGGGAAGCTGCGTTTGCGTCGGTCATCTGTACTGCTCCCTGTCAGGAGAGGCTAACAGTCAGAAAGAATGGTCTTTTCTATTTGGCGTCTTCTGCTGTTTGCTCGACTGACATGCATGGATTGCCGGTTGATAAAGGTGGGATGTGATCAACCGAGGTGTGAAGAAGGCATCCGTGGCTGGAACTTTAGTCGTCCGCATCAATGAACTGGAATGGTTTGTCACATTTGCAACAACACAGGACAAAGCTGCCCAGTTTGACATTGTAGGAACACAGGTAAAGTTTGAGCGCTCTTCACGTCCCGTTCAAGAGGGATTTTTGACACAGCCGAAACTCACGGTGTTCGTTCTCTCTGCGAACACCACCTCTTCTCTCTGAACCGCTGAAGAAGGCGCAGGTTCTGCATGTTCTTAAATCAGCAAAGATGCCGACCTCTGCTGCTGCTCGCAGTCACAGTGTGGACCGCAGCCATCTGTGCTCCTGCTGTGGAAGCCACAGACAAAGACCCACGCATCACTCCACTGGTTCGTGCTGTCCGGCACTGTCAGGAATGTGTGGTCAACATTCACACAGAAAAGACGGGGCGCGGTGAAGCGGAGTCACGGTTCTTTTCCCCGAAGAGTCGCAAAGTAACCGGGATGGGAACAGGCATCGTTGTGGATGAGCGTGGCTACATCGTCACGAACTATCACGTGATTCAGGATGTCGATCAGATCACCGTGACCCTGAAGGGCGGCGAAGTGCTCGATGCGCGGCCTGTCTCGTTCGATCGACGTCAGGATATGGCCATCATTCAGGTCAATTCGTCCAGCCCGCTGAAGGTCATGGAGATGGGTATCTCATCAGACGTCTTGCTTGCGGAGCAGGTCTTTGCAGTCGGAAACGCGTTCGGGTACGAACACACTGTGACCGCTGGCATCGTGAGTGCTCTTGGTCGAGACGTCGAAGTGGATGAAACTCAGGCTTACGAGAATTTGATTCAGACTGACGCAAGTATCAATCCGGGGAACAGTGGTGGCCCACTATTGAACGTTCTCGGTGAAGTCATTGGCATCAACGTTGCGATTCGGGCGGGAGCTCAGAGAATCGGCTTTGCGATTCCAATTGATGATGCTCGACGAACCATTGCTCGTCTGTTGAACACTGAACGTCTTAACGGGGTTTCTCACGGAGTGTTTTCATCGGACATCCGTGAAGGCAACAACAAGCGACTGAAGGTCGACACCGTCGCCGTCGGAAGTGCTGCTGATCGCTGTGGACTGCAAAAGGGTGATTTGATCACGAGTGTTCGTGGTATCGAGATTCATGACGGAGCAGACCTCGAACGCAGCCTGCTGGACATGCCAGTTGGAACAGTCCTCGACGTGGATGTCATGAGAGACGGTAAGGCTGTCGCGTTGAAAATGAACGTGGGCGTTGGCAAGTCGGCGGCTGCTCCACGCAACCCGGTCCGAACTGTCTCTGTCGATACAGGGGACCTGTCTGAGGTCCGCCAGCGTGTCCTCACTTTGCTCGGAATGCACCTTGAGAACCTGCCGACTGATGATTTGCGTCTGCTGCAAAAGACCCACAATGGTGGGCTTCGCGTCGCGTCTGTTCACAAAGGAAGTCGAGCGGAACGATATGGCGTTCGCAAGGGCGATATCCTGCTTGGGCTGGATGGATTTGAAACGCTCGACGATCGAAACCTGAAGTTCATTCTGCAGGATTCCCGGGTGCAACGTCTGGAAAAATTGTCCTTCCAGATCCATCGCGAAGGTCGCGGTGCACTTGTTGGACACATGGACCTGCGTCGCTGAGCACGTCCATGAGCGAGTGGACCGAACAGCTCACAGAATTCATTCGCTCAGCCTGCCGACTGGAAGTACTGGCGAGCAAGCCAGGGAATGTGTGCCCTGCGTACAGCTTCGCTGACGCAACGGTCGACGACTTTCTGGTCTCGGCTGACGCCGTTGCCCCTGTCCTCGCGCAGTCTGCTGAATTGGGAGTGGGTGCCGCTATTCTGCGCGCCGTCGAACTCACAGTGGAGAAGGTTGGGCACAACACAAACCTCGGGATCATCCTGCTGCTTGCTCCGCTGGCCGCTGTGCCACGCAGGGAGTGTCTTTCGGCCGGCATTCGCTCTGTGCTGAATAGCCTGACGGTTGACGATGCTGTCCAGACCTATCGAGCAATTGCTGCTGCGGCACCAGGGGGGCTGGGAACGGCAGACGCACAGGACGTTGGGCAGAGTCCCGATCAGAATCTTCGCGACTGCATGCGACTGGCAGCGGAACGAGATCTCATTGCAGCGCAGTACTCCAATGGGTTTCGTGATGTGCTGGAACACGGTGCATGGAGTCTGTTCCACACCCGGTCATGGGAAGATTGCGCTGACAAACGGTTGGCGTGGCTGGCCGTCAACATGCTGGCCACGCGCGGAGACTCATTGATCGCACGCAAGTGTGGCGAACAGATAAGTCTGGATGTTCAATGCCGTGCTCATGGCGTGTTGCAGTCAGGCTGGCCTCAGAGTGCGAGTGGAGAGTCTCGGTACGCCGAATTCGACACGTTTTTGCGAGACACTCATCACCGCAGGAATCCCGGAACCACCGCTGATATGATTGCTGCCGTTCTGTTTGCTGTTCTGCGCTCCGGTGTCTGCCGGTGCGACAATGATCAGCTTGTGTTTGTGGAAGGTGCGAATGTCCAGTCACTTTGAAGCGCGCGTGACCAAAGACTCCCTTGTCTTTAGTGCGGCTCATTTCATCACCTTCAATGGCAACATCTGCGAACGACTGCACGGCCACAACTGGCGGCTGGATGTTTCCATTTCCGGTCAGCTTGATGAAAACGGCTACGTCTTTGACTTTATCGCGCTGCGGGATGCGTGTGGCAGGGTCGTGGAAGAGCTCGATCATCGTGTTCTGCTTCCCGAGCATCATCCGTTGATCAAGGTTCAGCAGATCAGTGATGGCAAAGAAGTTCAGGCGACCTTTGAAGAGCGGCGCTGGATTTTTCCCGTGGAAGACTGCGCCATTCTGCCCATTGCCAATACAACTGCGGAACTCATTGCCGGCTGGACGGGGCAGCGACTGGTCCGCGAACTTGAACTGCCGGCTGTCTCCACTCTGGACCGTCTAGACGTGCGGGTCGAGGAGAATTTTGGTCAGTGGGCAACCGCCAGTGTCTCACTTCGTTGATCGACAGCATCTGCATTCGGTACTGCAGACGCTGTGGAATAACCGATCAATCGGTGTGGCGAATTCCCGGTCCTCAAAAGGGAGCCAGGTTCTGTGAGCCAGGTTCGACTGATCATGGCTGTACTGTCAGGTTGAAACCTGACCTACGCGCAGCCAAAAACAGGCCAGGCGAAAAGCCTGGCCTGTCTCAACACTTCCCGGAGTCACCCAGAGGAAGTGTCGGAGACGGTGCAAGCGGTGTTACTTTGACGCCGTTCGTCGAGTGCGACTGCTGGACCGACGAGAGCTTGTCTTTGAATCCTCCTTTTCCTCCTCGTCGCTGGCTTTGGTCGCTTTTGTCCGGCTGCTCCTGAGCTTTGCCAGGGCTGATTTCTGAGAGCTGGTCAGAACATCATCCAGTTCGTCATCCATCTCTGCCTGCAGTCGTTCAATCTGAGCCTTCAGCTCCGCGATCTGCACTCCGTAGTCTTCACGAATGTCATACACGTCTGCTCGCTGATCTTCGTCCAGTTCCAGCTTGCCCCAGTATGGTGGCAGGCGGCGATAACGAGCACTTTCAGATTTCTGTTCTGATACAGCTTTGCCGGATGATTTGGATTTCGTCTGAGCAGTTGCTGAAACAGAACCGGCGGTGATTACGAGAGCCAGCATGGGGATGATGAAGCGATGCATGTTTGAGTCTCCGAATAGGTGTTTGGTTTTTGTCAGCGATTCTGTTGATCACTGCTCACATCAAACAGCACGCAATTGGTGACTTAACCCCGCCACGAAATCTCAGAGTTTTTCCGGCCGTGCCGGGGCGCCCCAACTTCATGAAGCACTTCCTCTTAATGTTTTAACGAGCTGCGCGTGCCATCGCAGGCCAGCCATCACAGTCACAGCTGCAGTAAGTAGCTGCGCTCGCCTGAGCGTGGGGGCTCTGCTTTCTATCCACCATCGCAACTATTGCTGCTTCAGAAACTCAAGCAGGTCTGTCATCTGAGAAACACTGACTTCCTTCTCAATTCCGACGGGCATCAGTGACTTACCGGTTCCCTGCATCTCTTCAATTTCTGCACGCGGAACGGTCGTCTCTTTGCCTTCCGGCTGCCGCAATACGATCTGCTCCGGAGTTTCGCTGACCAGCAATCCATTGAGCGTCCGGCCTGATGTCGTCAAGACGACGTATTCGCTAAACTGGGCATCCACGCGCCGATTGGGATCGAGAATGTCATACAGCAGTGCATCTCTGGAACGTGCGCGAGTGTCACTAATGTCGGGACCTACTACATGGCCGACTCCCTTGATCCGATGACACTTGCTGCAGTTCTTCTGGAAAACCTGAGCGCCTCGCTCTGCGGATCCCTGAGTTGTGATCGCAGGCCGATACTCTTTTGCAATGGCAGTGCGGTCGGCAGACACAACTCCACCGAAAATCCGAATGGCTGTTTCCTTAATGGATGCATCCCTGTTCTGCAGCAGTCGCAGACGAATGTCCAATGGCACAGCTCCGGATGGAATTTCCTCGGCCTCAATCCTGCTCAGCAGAGCCTTTGTTGTGGAAGCACGTGTCACCCACAGACTAATGGCGTCTGACCGAACGCCGGCGGCAAGGCCCTTCCACTGATCAAGAATTGCAGTGGCGGCAGGTTCGCCTCCTCGGGTCCGCACGATCTGCATGAGGGCAGCCTGAAGTTCTGCTGGCTCCTGTGGGACAAACAATTGAGGGGCGTATTCAGAAATCTGTGTCGAACTGGCAGCGGCCAGCAGCTGAACTCCAGCGAGCCTGTCCTGAAGCGAGCGACTTCGGTCGGTGCGAGCAGCAGAGAGGTCGGTGACGAATATCGAGAGTTCGGCCAGCCAGTCATTTTCTGTCGCATAGTGTGCAAGGAATGCAGGAATTGACTTTGCCGGGGCGTTGGCATTCCCGGCAATGCCGTGCCCCAGACCGGTCAGCACTGCAACACGGAGTGGAGTGTCCGCCAGGGCATGAGCTGTCGCGGCAACGGATAGCAGTTCCTTTTCTGTTCCGGATGCTGCGGCGCGTCGAGCAAGCTCGCTGAGTAGTTTTGCCGCAGCTGGGGAAGAATCCAGCTCGGCATGAGACATCTCCGCCAGCAACCCGGCGGGGTCTCTTGACAGCAGAAACAGATCATTGAACCAGTCGACTCCCGTGCTGCGTTTCACAAACAGCTGCTGAAGTTGTCCCTGCTGCGCTTCGTTCAACTCCCGATCGGAAGTCATCCAGTGCAGTGCTGCTGTGTACCTCAGCTCAAGATCAGCCGAATTGAGCCCGGCTTCAATTGCCTGAAACCACGGCTTTCCATTTCCGAATTCAATGTGTGTCCTTAGCAGGAAGGCCCCCGGAGGCAGTGCTCTTGAATCAGCGTCCGTCCATTCTCCACGTGCCACAAGACATCGGACTGCGAGATCAGTCGCCTGTTTTAAAGCTGGCCTGCGTTCGAGGATACTGCGCAGCGCACGCTCTGCGTCGGGATCCCTGGAGTGACTCAGCAGCCGGTGGGCAGTCTGGCGGACATGGCCGTTGGGATGGGAGAGTGCATGAGTCAGGCTGAAGACCCGTCCGTCCCACTTCCATGGTTTCCGGACAATCTTCTGGGTAATCGGGACGATTCGCCAGATGCGTCCTCTTTCCTCGCCCGCGCGCCAATCAATACGGGCCGCAATTTCAGGAGGCAGGAATTTCGGATGTTCCACCCACAGTCGATACATATCTGCGAGGTAGAGTGCTCCGTCCGGCCCCGTTCGCAGACTGGACGGACGGAACCAGGTATCACTCGACGCAAGAAAATCTGCCTTTGGCCGTGCGCGAACGGCCGTGAGTGCCGGGCTGTTGGGCTGAGGTTTCAGGATGGATCTCGTCACGAGATGTCCAACCGGCTCGCAGGCGAAGACGCTTTTTTGAAACGCAGAGTTCCACAACTGGCCGCGATACGCAGTGACACCGCAGGCAGACGTGTGTGTGCCCGCATGTGAAAGCCAGTTGCTTTTCATGGCGACCAGCGGGAAGACTTCGGTGGCTGCTCCTGCCGGCCCGACATTTGTGTGGCGGCGGCTGACCGAGCCCAGGCGCGATGCCAGATGATGAGGAATCATCTCCGTCATGAATGGGTTTCGATTCGTACAGAAGAACCGCCGTCCTTCGTTGTCGAAGCACTGACCGAACTGCCCGAGCCCAGTCACAGGCTCAAATGCCATGGTGACCGGGTGAAATCGCATGTCCTGCCGTGGCATTGCCACAGGTTCTTTGGTTTCGAATCCGGGTCGCCGACAGACAATCTTTCCGGGAGCGTAGGTCAGGTAGACCCAGCCATCGTTTCCCCAGCGTGGGCAGCCGATCTGCATTTGCGGGTGCGCCGGAGTGAACCCCTCAAACCAGACTTCCCGAATGTCCGCCTGATTATCACCGTCAGTGTCTTTCAGAAACAGGATTTGAGTCTGAGCAGCAGCGAGGATGCCTCCCATCAGTGGCATGAAGCTGTGGCAGAAATTGAGGTCTTTGGCGAAGACGGTGCGGCGATCCATCACTCCGTCGCCGTTCTCATCTTCCAGCAGGACGATCTGCGAGAGCGGAGCGGCGTCTTTTTTGGGCGTACCGTCTTTGTCCACCGGTCCGATCGGGTAGTCCGTGTATTCCGCAGCGAACAGGCGGCCCTGGTCATCGAAGTCGATCCAGACGGGGTCTTTCACCAGCGGTTCACTGGCGACCAGCTGGATGCGGCTGGTCGGCTCAATCTTAAAGCGGGCCAGTGATTCTGCAGGCGAAAGAGGAGGAGCTGTCTTTTGGTCGATCCAGTGCCGGCCGCCGCGTTCCTGATTGATTGAGTCGACCAGATTCTCTGGCGGCGGCTGACTGATGGGCAAGGCTGACAGCAGGAGAAGCACAAGGAGTTTCATCGAACCGTCCTGAGCGTAAGTGTAAGCATCAGAATGCGCTCTGTTGTCTGAGACGCCAGTGGTCAACCGGGGAATCGGTGGGCTGTAGCACAGAGTTCTCAGAGGGCAAAAAGAGGTAATTGGAGTATCAGTTTGGCAATTGCCGGAGCGTCCTTCCACCAACCCTGGCGATTGACCGGCCGTCATGCCTGCCAGGCCTGGGATGCCTACCTCCCGATTGTGGGAAACACTGGGAGGCCCGGAGCCCCTCTTTGACTGCTCCCAGGGGGCCTGTAGACTCCCGAACACTGAGCAGGCGACCTTCTTTTTTCGCGGCGGTGACATGGTCAGCGACCGAACAGAGCGGCGGCGAAACGCGATGCGTTCAATTGCTCAGGCCTATCGGGATGCTCAGGAACTGATGACAGCCTGCATTTTGCTCGGAGTTTTCATCTGGGGCGGGTTCTGGCTGGATCAGCGGTATGGGTTGAAGCCTCTTCTTACTTTGAGTGGTGTTTTTCTGGGTCTTCTCACTGCCGGTATCTTTCTCTGGCAGTTCATGAAGCGAATGGAGCGCCGTCGAAAACTGGCAGAGGACAGGCGATCGGATGACCGAAAGCAGCGATCCGAAAGGTGTGATTAGTTCTCTCATTCGGCTCACACTGGTGTTTGGTGTTGCCTGGAGCGTCTGCTTCTGGCCGGCCCGAACCCTGAGACCGGAAGAGGGTGTCTGGTGGATGACAGTGGCATGTCTCATCAGTCTGATACCAGGCTGGGGGATTGTGCTGATTGAGTTTCTGCCCTGGTTTCGGGGGAGCCTCAATAAGCTGATCGTTGGTCAGATGAGTGCGAGATTTCTGTCGGTTCTTGTGGCCTGTGCAGTAATCAAGATTATGAGACCTCAGCTGGGGTTGGTGGACTTTTACCTCTGGCTGCTGATTTACTACCTTGTGGCGATGGTTGTTGAAGTGATGTTTCTGCGGCGGAAGCTGCAGGCCATCCAAACGCAGGAATCGAATCCCGACGTTAATCAAACTTCTCATCAGGACCCGGCACTTCCATGAGTGCATCTGACCCATTTCATCATGTCCGCGACGCCAACTATTTCGAGTTGCCGCGTGGTCTGCATATCGACCTTCCTGAGATTGCCGGATTTCAGGTGACGAAGTTCATGGTCCTGCAGGTGATTGCTGCAGTAATCGTGTTTGTCATCTTTAAAGGCCTTGCGAAACGCGCCCGGACAGGGCAGCCGGTCGCCGGCCGATTCTGGAATTTTTGGGAGGCAATTGCGTTATTCCTCCGGGATGAACTCATACGCCCCACAATCGGCGACGGGCATCACGATCACGGACATGACGATGATCATGGCCATGGTGACCACGGACACGATGCTCACGGCCACAGTGATGATGGTCCCCACTTTGCGGATCAATATGCCCCCTTCATTCTCAGCTGTTTCTTTTTCATCCTGATCTGCAACCTCCTGGGAGCAATTCCCTGGATGGGTTCCGCAACAGGAAATATCAACGTCACGGGTGTCCTGGCTCTGTGTGCCTTTGGTGCCACAACCATCTATGGCGTGCAGGCCATGGGAGTCGGTGGCTTCTTTGGCAACCTGATTCCGGATACCGGGATGTCGGGTGCAGCCGGACTCGCGATGTCGATCGGCATGTTCCTGATCGAGCTACTCGGCTTTCTGATTAAACACACAATTCTCGCTTTGCGTCTGTTTGGCAACATCATGGGTGGCCATACCGCGCTGGCGATTATTCTTGGATTCATCGCTGTTTCGTATCAGCACGGTGTCAGCACCGGGTTGTGGGCCACTATCACTTTTGGAAGTGTGGCGGGTCAGGTCGGCGTTGGCATTCTGGAGTTGCTGGTTGCAGTTCTCCAGGCATATGTGTTCTCGTTCCTCGCGACGATCTTTATCGCGGGTTCGATTCACAAACACTAAACCAAAACTTTCTGCCTGCTGACTGGAAGTGGGCGGTTCGAATCACACGTCTCTCTTAGACATTGAAGAGGAGTTACTCTCGTGAGTCAGTTTCTGAAGAAATTTGGTCTGTTCTGTGCAGTGCTGTTCGCTCTTACCTCGCCGGCTATGGCTCAGGGCGAAGATGGCGAAGATGGCGCAGGTGAAGCGAAGAGCGATGCCGTTGTTCTCACCACCATTGGTGCTGGTCTCGTTGTGATCGGTGCTGGTTTCGGAATCAGTAAGCTGTCTGCTGCTGCATTCGAAAGCATGGCTCGTCAGCCTGAAGTTGCCGGCGACATTCGTGGTGCCATGATCATCGTTGCCGCGATGGTGGAAGGTGCTGCCGTGATTGGTCTCGTTGTCTGTATGATGCAGTAACGACTGTTTCACAGACTCGCGTCACACTTTACTGACTGTTTAGTTCCGGAGCCGTCATGTCCAAGCTTCGAGCCTTCACACTGCTGTTGGTTGCCCTGTTCGCCGTTACTTTTGCTGCTCCTCAGGCAGCCGCAAAGGACGCCGAAGGTGATTCTCATGGAGGACACGCCGAAGGTGTCCCGATGGACTTTCAGGAAGACCTCGCTCTGTGGTCTCTGATTGTCTTCGTTCTGTTTCTGGTCGTGATGAAGAAGATGGCCTGGGCGCCACTTCTGTCCGGTCTGGACAAGCGTGAATCTGGTGTCCGGGCGGCGATTGCAGAGGCAGAAGAGAACCAGCGAAAGTCTCAGGTCCTGCTGGCTGAGTACGAAGAGAAGCTTCGTCAGGCTGAGCAGACTGTGGCTGAGATGGTTGCCGAAGCAAAGCGTGATGCGGAACGAACCAGTCAGGATATCGTGGCCAAGGCCCAGGCCGACGTCGAAAGCATGCGAGAGCGTGCCAAAGACGATATCGCTCAGGCCAAAGATGCTGCTCTGGCTGAAGTGTTCAGTACCGTGAATGGTCAGGTTGCCGCGGCAACCGAACGCGTTCTTGGGCGGGCACTGTCGGACGCTGATCAGGATCGTTTGATCAGCGAAGCCCTCGCAGAAATCTGATCCTGGTTTGCATCACGCATTGGTTGCATCAACGTTGAGGTAGGAAATGTCCGAGGAACTGAAAACTCGACCTGACCACGTGCTGGAAGATCCCGGTGCGCAGGCAGTTGCGGGTCTGTATGCTCGGTCGTTTCTCGATGCAGCGAAGGGTGCAGGTGCCACGGACGCTGTCGAAGAGCTGGACAGTTTTATCGACGATGTGTTGGTGGGGCATCCGGAGTTCCGACAGGTTCTGACGGCAGATTCGATTGGCCGCGATGATCGCGTCGCGTTGGTGGATCGGGCAATCGCTCCTCATTGCAGCGAGTTCTTTGCGAACTTTCTCAAGGTCCTGATCCGACATGGGCGGATCGAGCTGCTGGAACAGATCCGTAGTGTTGTCACGACTGTTCGGGAAACAGAGGCAGGAAAGCAGCGGGTTCAGGTTCGCTCTGCCAAACCTCTGTCTGATGCCTCACGGCAGCAGATCACCGAACAGTTGAAGTCCAAACTTGGCTTTGACCCGATTCTGATTGAGTCGGTCGAAGAATCTCTCATCGGCGGCCTTGTGATTCAGGTCGGCGACACTGTTTACGACTCATCTCTGCGAACCCGCGTGAAGACACTCGCGGGTCGTTTGACGGAGAGGACTCTCAATGAAATTCAAAGCGGACGAGATCGCTTCAGTACTGACTAGCGAGATTGAAGACTTCAAGGGTCAGATTGTGACCGCTGAAGTCGGCCGTGTGATTGAAGTAGGCGACGGTATTGCCCGGTGTACGGGGCTGTCCACTTCCATGGCCGGCGAGATGGTGGAATTCTCTAACGGGATCCGCGGTCTGGTCTTCAACCTCGAAGAAAACAGCGTCGGTGTCGTGATTCTGGGGGACTACCTCCAGATTACCGAAGGCGACGAAGTCAAAGCCACAGGCGCACTGCTGTCGGTTCCTGTCGGAGACGCCATGCTGGGTCGCGTTGTTGACCCGCTGGGTAATCCGCTGGACGGCAAGGGACCGATCATGTCGTCAGACACTCGGCCCGTTGAGCACGAGGCCGTTGGTGTTGCCGGACGTCAGCCGGTAAAGGTGCCCCTGCAGACCGGAATTAAAGCCGTTGACTCCATGACCCCGATTGGTCGTGGTCAGCGAGAGCTCATCATTGGTGACCGTAAAACAGGTAAGACGGCTGTCGCCATTGACACCATCCTGAACCAGAAGGGGACGGGAGTTAAGTGTGTCTATGTAGCCTGTGGTCAGCGATCTGCATCCATTGCGGGCGTTGTGGAAGTTCTTCGCGAACATGGTGCTCTGGATTACACCATTGTTGTTGCCGCCAGTTCTTCTGACCCAGCCCCTCTGCAGTACATTGCACCGTACTCAGGTGCGGCAATGGCAGAACAGTTCATGTACAACGGCGAAGACACACTCGTTGTTTATGACGACCTTTCCAAGCAGGCGATCGCCTATCGCCAGCTTTCACTGCTGATGCGACGACCTCCGGGTCGTGAAGCGTTCCCTGGGGACGTTTTCTACTGTCACAGCCGACTGCTGGAACGTGGCGTGAAGCTGAGCGATGAACTGGGAGGCGGTTCCATGACTGCCCTGCCAATCATCGAGACTCTGGAAGGGGAAGTTTCGGCCTACATTCCAACCAACGTGATTTCTATTACAGACGGTCAGATCTATCTGGAACCGGACCTGTTCTGGAAAGGCATTCGTCCCGCGATTAACGTGGGTATCAGTGTCTCCCGCGTAGGTGGTAACGCACAGACGAAGGCGATGAAGAAGATCGCCGGCTCTCTGCGACTCGACCTCGCTGCCTTCCGCGAACTGGAAGCGTTTGCTCAGCTCGGTACGGAACTGGACGCCGCGACTCAGCAGCAGCTGGACCGTGGTTATCGAATGGTTGAACTGCTGAAGCAGCCTCAGTACGAACCGCTGCACGTGGCTGACCAGGTCATCGTCATTTACGCCGGTGCCAAGGGCTACTTCGATACGGTTCCTGTGCCGGAAGTTCAGGCTGCTGAGAAAGAGATGCTGGAGTTCATTCAGACTGAGCATGCAGACATGCGTGACAAGCTGATTGAAGCCGCTGAACTGACTGAAGAAGTCGAGAATGCACTGAAGGCAGCACTGGATGCCTTTGTCGCTCGTCGTGCAAGTGCGTAACCGTAGATCGACTGACCGGAAGACCCGACAACAATGGCCAACGCAAGACTCCTTGTTAAACGACTGAAATCAGTTCGCAACATCCGCAAGATTACGCGGACGATGGAACTGATTGCCACTAGCCGTTTCAAGCGCGCGATGGACCGGGCGACAGAAGCGGCCGAGTACACTCGCAAGATCTCTGAGATTGTGGGAGACCTCGGCAAAGCGGATCTGAAATTTTCTCATCCGCTGCTTCAGGATCGGCCGGAGCCAAAGAAGTCTGTGCTCCTCGTTCTGACCTCTAACCGAGGACTTTGCGGCGGGTACAACGGTGCCGTTCTTCGTAACACGCTGAAGCACATCGAAACGCTGAAAGCAGACGGAATTGATTACAGCCTGGAAGTCTCCGGCAAACGCGGAATCAAGTTCCTGAACTTCCAGAAGGTCGACATCGACGAGAGCTACACGCACTTTGAAGACAGCCCGACGTTTGCCGAAGTGGATGAACTTGGCAGCCGCTACGTGGACGATTTCATTGCGGGACGAATCGATCGGCTGGATGTTTCTTATACTTCATTTCAGTCAATTTCCCGTCAGCAGGCAGTCGTGGAAAGCATCCTTCCTTTGTCCAGCCTCGGCGGAGACGAAGGAGAATCGGGCGGTTCCGGCGTCGATTACGAATTCCAGCCTTCTCCTCAGGAGATTCTGGAAGAGATCGTTCCGGCCGCATTCCGTGCCAAACTCTTCAAGTGCTTCCTTGATGCAGCCGTCAGTGAGCAGATCGCTCGAATGGTGGCCATGAAGGGTGCGACAGAGAATGCCGACGAAATGGCGGGCGATCTCAAGCAGCAATACAACCGTGCTCGCCAGGCGGGCATCACCTCTGAACTGGCCGAGATCATCGGCGGTGCAGCGGCCCTTGAATAAAACTGAACCAGACAGAATACAGAACTTAATAACCCGAAGCGTACGCGAGGGACAGAATTATGAGCGACACGAACACAGGTGAAGTCACACAGGTCATTGGTTCGACCTTTGATGCTGAGTTCCCGGAAGACAGCCTTCCGGCGATCTATAACGCTCTTGAGATCAGTGAAACGATCAAGGGAGTTGAGATCAGCGTGACCGGAGAAGTGCAGCAGCACCTCGGGGGCGGAAAGGTCCGCTGCGTTGCTCTGGGAAGTACGGACGGAATGGTCCGCGGTATGACCGTGACCGACACCGGTTCTCCTCTGTCCGTTCCCGTCGGTAAGGGAACGCTGGGACGCGTCTTCAACGTGACCGGAACAGCGATCGACGGTCGTGGTGACGTGGAGCATGAAGACAAGTGGCCCATCCACCGTCATCCTCCAAAACTGGAAGACCTGTCTGCAAAGACTGAGCTCTTCGAAACCGGAATTAAGGTTGTTGACCTGCTGACTCCATTCGTTCGTGGTGGTAAAGCGGGACTGTTCGGAGGAGCGGGTCTGGGTAAGACCGTGATTCTCACTGAGATGATCGCTCGTATCGCGAGTGCTCACGGTGGTTACTCAGTATTCGCGGGCGTGGGTGAGCGTACCCGTGAAGGAAACGACCTGTGGCTGGAAATGCAGGAAGCTCAGATCGGCGACACTGGCCGTTCGGTCATTGAGCAGACCTGCATGGTGTTCGGTCAGATGAACGAACCACCAGGTGCTCGTCTGCGTGTTGCTCTGTCTGCTCTGACAATGGCGGAGTGGTTCCGAGACACAACCGGAACAGACACACTGCTGTTCGTCGACAACATCTTCCGTTTTTCACAGGCGGGTTCAGAAGTATCAGCTCTGCTGGGTCGAATGCCTTCGGCGGTAGGTTATCAGCCAACCCTGGGCACAGAGCTTGGTGAGCTGCAGGAACGAATTACCTCAACCAAGAATGGTGCGATCACCTCTGTTCAGGCGGTTTATGTTCCGGCGGACGACCCGACGGACCCTGCTCCTGCGACAGCGTTCTCTCACCTTGACGCGTTTATTTATCTGGAACGAAAGATCTCTGAAAAAGGGATTTATCCGGCGATCGACCCTCTGGGTTCTTCCAGCCGAATTCTGGACCCACAGTACGTGGGAGAACGACACTACAACATCGCTCGTCGCGTTCAGCAGACTCTGCAGCGGTACCGCGAACTGCAGGACATCATCGCGATTCTCGGGGTTGATGAGTTGAGCGAAGACGACAAGCTCGTCGTACACCGTGCTCGTCGAATCGAACGCTTCCTGTCACAGCCGTTCCTTGTGGCTGAGGTCTTCACCGGCAAGCCGGGTAAGATCACCTCACTGGAAGACACGATTCGCAGCTTTGAAGAACTGTGTGACGGCAAGTGGGACCATCTGCCGGAATCCGCCTTCATGTACGTGGGTGCAATCGAAGAAGCGGAAGAGCAGTATCAGCAGATGCAGGCGGCAGCCGATAAGTAATCTTTGATTTGACGGGACACTGACGTGGCTGACCTGCGACTCGTTCTGGTAACACCTGAAAAGACACTGTTCGACCGAGAGGTCGATTCAGTCAGCGTGCCGATGTTCGACGGAAGTGCGGGCATCTATCCTCATCGCGCTCCCCTTGTGGGACGTCTGGGTGTTGGTGAGCTGACGCTGCGTTCCGGTGGTGGAACAGAATCCTACTTCATCGAAGGTGGATTTGTTCAGGTCAAAGGACCTCAGGTATCTGTTCTCACAAGTGCAGCTGTTCCCGCAGGCGAACTGACCGTTGAAGAGGGAACCGCCGCTCTTGAAGAGGCGAAAGCAGAGAAAGGCAGCACGGACGCAGCCATTGAATCACGTGAGCAGAAACTGGATCGAGCTCGAAAAATGATTACGATTGCACGCCGCAACTAACGTTGGCGCTCAATTCAATCCCGCTGCAAGTCAGACTCAGCAGGCAGACTCATGGCAAAGTTCGATCCTCGCGTAGACGCCCTTGTGATGGAAACCCGTACACAATGGGATGATTCCGTCGGTGACCTGAGTGAAGAAGATCGCCAGTGGGTTATCCGTGAGATCCATGCGTCTCCGGAGCAGGCCAGTCAGCTTCAATATGAGCGATCTCATACGGGCTTCACACGGATCATCACAGTCACGCTGGAAGACATTCAGCGGCTGTATCTGTCTAAAGAGGCGTAGAACCGCCTGCCGCACTGTAGCCGGGCTCTGCGGGCCTCGGAAACCCGCTCTATCTCATGCTGTGCTGCGCGTGCGAGCAATTGACGCATCTCAGAGATCGTGGTGTTTAACAGCGCGAACCACGGCCGAGGGCCCGCAAGCGAGCGGGTGAAATGCAGAAACTGAATGCTCGTTGCCACCCGCGGCCTCGCGGCCATCGTCAGACGGCGGGCCACATTCGTTTCACCGCAGACCCGCAGCGTCCCGTGTACAGCGTTCCGAATTTCGCGAAGCAGATAACTCACGTCGCAATGCAAATCCTGCAGAACTGGCAGATCGCATTCGGACACTTGAAACACCATGGGTTATTTCTCAGGATGGATCTCAGGTAACTCTGCCTGTCATGATTGACGCCGCGCCTGCTCTCACCGGCCCCTGATCGAACTGGGGCTCCTTGAATGCCCCAGCCATGCACCGACTGACGTCCGCTGCCCTCGTCCTCTGTTTTGTTCCGTGTCTGGCTGCCCAGGAATGGACACGATTTCGGGGACCCAATGGTTCCGGCGTTGCCGTCGCACCAGGGCTACCCGTCAAATGGACCGAAGACGATTATTCATGGACGGCCGAGTTGCCGGGCACGGGCAACTCTTCGCCGGTTGTCTGGGGCGATCGACTGTTTGTGACGGCGGCAGACGAGGACTCCGGGACGCGATTCCTGCTGTGTCTTGCTGCAGATTCGGGGAAGACACTCTGGACGCGGCAGTTTGAGTTCTCGTCATACAAGAAGCACAAGAACAACAGCTTTGCATCCAGTACGCCGTGCGTGGATTCGGATCACGTGTACGTGCTGTGGCAGTCAAAAGCCGGGTCTTCGCTCTCGGCAATCTCCCATGATGGGGAACCTGTCTGGGAATATGACCTCGGCAACTACACGCATGGGCAGGGAGGAGCCACCTCTCCAATCGTGGTCGGTGATCGGGTCATCCTCAGCAACGACCAGAAGTCACCAAGCTTCCTGCTCGCAGTTGATCGGCTGACCGGTAAGGAACAATGGAAGGTGCCTCGCCTGGGCAAACGAGCCTGCTATTCAACTCCCTGCGTTTTTCGCTCTACTGGTCGTGGTGACGAACTGATTTTTACTCACTGTTATGAAGGGATCGTTGGAATTGATCCGGCGACAGGAAAACAACACTGGCACATCGACGTGTTTGGTCGCTCATCGCAGCGTGCTCTTGGTTCGCCCGTCGTGACTGACAATGTGGTCGTGGCCACAAGTGGCGCGGCAGCCGGAGAGCGACAACTCGTCGCCGTCAGACCTTCGGGCTCAAAAGGGAGTGCGTCAGCCGTGGAAGCGTGGCGCAGTGTGAAAATGACACCGCATGTTCCCACGCCCGTGATTCATGACGGGCGGCTGTACATTGTCAGTGATCAGGGGATTGCCAGTTGTGTGGATGCGGAATCCGGTGAGTTGCTCTGGAAGGGGAGGCTTAACGGGAGCTATTTTGGATCGCCTGTTTGTGTGAACGGGGTGATCTACTGCATTGACCTCGACGGGACCGTGGCCGTTTTCCAAACCGGAGACAGTTTTAAGCTGTTGGCACGCGTGCCTCTCGGTGAAGGGTCGAAGGCCACACCAGCAGTGAGTGGCGGACGAATGTTCCTGCGCACGCATAGCAGGGTATTCGCATTGTCAGGTCGCTAATGTAGGTCGGTGTGAGGGACACATGTTCTGTGTGGCATACCTTCGCCGCGCGTCGAGAACCGATACACGGCAATCTGCACTTTGCCATGCTTGATGGTACCGCCTCCGTCATAAGGAAAGTCGTCGACCATCCCGACAGGCACCCATTTCAGCGTCTCGAGTTCATCTTCGTGCTGAGATTCGATTTCCCCGCGACACTTCTCCATGTTGAGGAACTGTTCCAGAGAAATTGCTGGACGAACAAACCTGACCCGAATCTGGCAGCATGTCAGTTCCAACGGCAGTTGCTCCGCCGGCAGATCCAGCCGTCAGATCTCCTGCAGAACAGGGAAGTGCTTCCTGCGATCGGACATAGCTGAGCAATGTTCCATAGTCGGCTGCGTCACCAATCAGAATACCACCAACCAGGTGGTTGCCACCTTTCGAGAAGACGAGCCTGCGGTACGTTCCGGCGACTGGATCGCTGAAGACTGTTGAGCAGACTGTTTCGTCGGATGTTTCGTAGTCGCCAAAGCTGGCAACATCGACACCCATCAGTTTGAGTTTTCTGGAGACGTCAGTCCCGCCGAATCGTCGATCGTCCCCACACAGGTTTGCTGCCATGATCTCAGCCATCTCCCAGCCGGGAGCCATAAGGCCGTAGATCATGCCATTATGAAACGTGCATTCGCCAATCGCGAAGATGTCAGAGTCACTGGTCTGCAGACGATCGTTGACCTGAATTCCACCGTGCTCTCCCAGCGCGAGTCCACATTCCTGCGCCAACTCGTCTCGTGGCCGAATCCCGGCCGACACAATGATCATCTCGCAATCGATTGATTCGCCGGTGGTGAACTTAATTCGCTCGACTTTTCTGTCGCCGTAAACTTCCTGCACACCGGAACTCAGATGAACATGAACTCCCAATTCTTCAATCTTGCGGACGAGCGTTTCCGAGCCGGCATCATCCACCTGTCGTGGCATCAGGCGTGAAGCAAATTCGATAACGTGTGTCTCGAGATCGAGGTCGAATGCGGCTTTTGCAGCTTCAAGACCAAGCAGGCCTCCTCCAATTACGGCACAGGCCTTTGAGTGCTCTGCGTATTGAATAATGTGCTGAAGATCCTCAATGGTGCGATAGACAAATACGCCTTTCTTCCGGATGCCGGGGATGGGCGGGACGAGTGGATACGAACCGGTCGCCATGACGATCCTGTCGTACGCGATCTCAACACCGCGACTGCTGACGACTGTTTTGCAGTCTCGGTCGATCGTGCACGCTCGGTCTCCCAGGTGCAACTTAATTCCAACGCGTTCGTACCATTCACGCCTTGCCAGCATCAGCTTCTCGGCGTCTCGATGCGCGAAGAACGAAGTGAGACCCACTCGGTCGTATGCTGCACGTGGTTCTTCGCAGAATGTGACAATCCGGTATCGACGATTCAGGTCGTATTCGACCAGCCGCTCACAGAAACGAAGACCGACCATGCCGTTACCGATAACGACGATCGTTTCCGGTTCGTCCGGAGTATTGCTTTCGATGCTCATCACAATGCTCGAGTCCACAGAGTGCATTCCCGAAAGAGCAACGGACGTGCCATTAGAGGCTTTCACGTGGCACTGCATTTTGCAATCGCTCAATACGCAGGCGATTGCCACAGGTCTGTGAATCAAGCGTTGACCAGCGTGTTGTGTGGTCTGTGGCAAGTACGGGGACTTCGCTGCGCGCTCATCATGCATCGACTCGACGGCGTTGCGAAGTATCTACGCAAAGCGTGGCAATCCACGATTCACCTGGGTCGGGGTAATTCGTCGGCCGGAGCGATCGCAGCGAGGACCGACGGCGAGCAGTGTTGGGCGGTTTATGAATGTCTGCGGGAAAGCCAGCGTCGCTCTGAAATCAGAATGTTTTTCTGCAGACCGTGGGTTCAACAGCGATGACGTGCCGGTGCCCTATGTTGACCTGCGCTGACGTCGGACCTTACTGCCCTCGCTCCGACTGGTTGTTGAGTTGGTTGATCCAGTGTTGAAGAATCACGATGCAGGATGGTGTGTGGGTGATTTTTCCGGAGCACACGGCTTCGTAAGCTTCCCGTGCTGACATCCTGACGCACTGAATCTGTTCCGTTCCTTCCGGAGACGATTCGTGGAACGTCAATTCTGTGGCGTGGAACAGGACTGTGGGGGAAACCACGCTTGCGGTAAACGGATCAACGGTCGAGAGCTCGGTCCATTCGGCAGCTCTGATTCCCAGCTCTTCCAGAAGTTCCCGCTGAGCACAGTCGACGGCCGGTTCATCACCTTCACGCCCGCCACTGACGGCTTCAATGGTGACGCGGCCGACGGCGTAGTGAAACTCTTCAGTCAAGAAGACCTCATCTCCCTGCCATGCAAGGACGCAGATTCCGGGCTTGATGGTAACGACGCTGTGCGTGCCTGGCTGACCGTCCGGTCGGATAACGTCGTCCTTTTTCACGTGCAGCCAGGGGTCTCGGTATGCCTCTGTGGTTTCGAGGATTGTCCATGGGCCATGCGGGCGACCGTTCATGTTGTCCATTCTCGTCCCTGTTGATCGTTCGATATCACTTCGATCACACGTGTGATCAGTCTGGGTGCCATCCCTGGTTCGAGTTGACGCCACACTCATGGGTTCCGTGTGATCGTAACTCATTTGGATAAAGGGTGTTACGGTGGGTTATCCCTGTTGTCCGGAAACTTTGGCACAGGCTTCGCCAATAGAATTGTCGTCAGCCGAGACAAGGAAACTCAGACGGAATTGAGATCAGGCGAGCGGTTTGCGTTCGCCGGATACGGCGGTTGCCGACACCGGAAATGGCGCTGGAGTTGTCGACGTACGTCCATGCACTCCAGCGATAACTCAATGGAGACTTTCTGTTCCCGCATCCGATCGTGAAACCCACCACGGAGCAATTGGCGTGGTTTACTTCTTCGATGGCGATCGCGATGCGGGGCAGAATGGACCCTGACTCATGACGAAAGGAACTGGCAATGACTCGTAAATCCATGATGCTGGCGATGCTGGCTGCGGCAATGACTTTTGTCACCGCAGACACAGCGGAGGCTCAGACCTGGCGACGATCGCGCTCGGCATTCTCAATTAGTATCGGCGGACCTTCCGGCGGATTTTCTTATAGCCGCGGCTACAACCCTTATGTGGTTCGTCCTGTCCGCAGAAGTCCCGTCTATTACAACAGTCGATTCCGCAACTACGGGTACGGAGTTCCCGTGTATCGCTCCTACTCGGTACCGAGTTACGGATTCGGATATCCTTCGTACGGTTATGGAAGCACCTGCTGGTAGGCCAGTCCTGATTGTCAGTAGTGCAGACTGCGAATGAAGGTGGCCCGCAGCCTGGCTGTGGGTCGCCTTCTTTTTTGAGCGGCACCCCTTTGAGCGAGGGGTTGTTGATCAAACGCTGGCTTTGGCAGGAGTAGAGAGAGCGAGGCCTGTCCGGTGACTCGTCCTCGCAGTAACCTGATTCGAAGTGATCAAAACAGCCCCGTGAGTTTGAAGGTGCCGGACCCCGCTTCGCTCGCCCCAGCCTACATGGTGGTCCTACCGTCGTCGGCCCTCACGCGATCGACCGGAGCCTGACCGACCTGAGCGTCCCCCTCCTGGTCCCCCACGATCAATCTCTCCGTCACCGTCGCGGTCTTCACCATAGGGAACATCGGCTTCAAAGTAGATGTTGAGATTGCGGCCTTTGGTGACGTGTTCCGAGTAGACTTTCTTTTCGGTCGTCTTTGCGAATTCTCCATTGGCCGTCAGCATCGCTGTTTTGATTGCTGCATTCTCGGCGGTCAGGGGAAGTTGAGCCATGACCTTACCTTCAAGACCAAACTCTCCGGGTCTCACAAGCACGATCGACGGTTCATCTTTCAGTCCCTCGATCTTTTTCTTCCAGTCGGCCGATGAATCGAAGTCGATATGGAACCGTCCGATGATCGTTGGATCGTTTGCGACTTCTTTGAGGCTGCTCCGCAGCGGCTGAGTCTGCTCATCGCTTCCATGCACCAGAACAAGGACGCGTTGATCAGCGGACGCAACATTCAGTGCCTGACGGACACTGTGGAAGTCCTGCACGTTTGCGCGTGTCGTTTTCTCTTTTGCCGGATAGACGGCAGCCACTCGTTCGAGCTGCGCGACACAGGCAGCCGTGCTGCGTCCCAGGACATGCTCGGGCCCACGACCTGCTCTGGAAAGCCAGTCCTGTCCGTCGGGTGACAACAGACAGAAGGCGCTGTTTTCGAAGCGACCATTCAGAAACGTACGAACATATTTCTGATGCTCAGCACTCTCGTAGGAATCGATACGAACACACACGAAGTCACGAGTGGCTTCAATGAACTCATTAGATGCGAACAGACCGTTCTGCGTAGAGGTGTAGCCTGGTCAGAAGACGCCTGAAACGCCGTGACACTGGGTTGCGGCCGCCACAAACATGATCGGGCGCCCACTTCTCTTTGCTTCTGCGAGAGCGGTTTCCCATGTGGTGTACCATGCGATGCCCGGTTCACCGATGTCCAGCTCTGATGCGCCAAGGTCAGAGGGCCGCGGGCCACCCTGAGCCCATAACGGTGGTGCCAGCGCTACAAGTGTGCACAGGACCATCGGAATCCATTGTGTCGGTTTCATTGGAGATTTCCTGAGTTTCGGGCATCGATAAAGTCTGAAACGCGGTTCCGTGCCGCTCATCGACGTGCCATTCTCCCTTCAAACCCAATTTCCCTCCAATTGGGTCGCACGTTCTGCAGAAAGCGGTCTCGAAACGGTGTGTCTGAGCAGATTCCCGCATCGGGCCAGAGTTTGGGAGCTATGTTGAAGTGTGGCGTTTTGGTAACGCCCGGCATACCCCGCATAACCGCTTCAACTTGTCACGCCATCATGGCAGATCCTTCCATAGAAGCCCCGCACTCAGCCGCAGGCTCGATGACTTCTCGATCACGCATGGCGGACGCAATCTGGCTGTGTTGTTTCCTGATGGCAGGACTTGTCGTGATGTCGATTCACGGTGCGGATAATGACCTGTGGGGGCACGTGACTTATGGAAAGGACGTGCTGAGGGACGGATATCTGCACCCCACCACGACATGGTCATATGCGGTCGATGACTTCCGCTGGGTAAACCATGAGAACATTGCCGAACTCTCCATGGCTGCCGCCGACATGCTGGGGGGGCAGACTGGCCTGCTGCTGCTGAAATCTTTTCTCATTCTGGTAATCCTCGGCACGCCGGTCTTTGTTGCACGCCGCCAGGGAGCAGGACTGATTCCCTGTCTGGTGATTGTCGCCATGTTGGTGTTCAACATGGCGTTCCACTCGCTCATGAGGCCTCATCTGTTCAGCTACGCACTGTTTGTCCTGATGATGGCCGCATTGGTGACGGGGCTGCCCGGGGCAACAACTGATCGAGACAACACATGGAGATTCGGCAGGAGTTTGTGGTTCATTCCAATCATCCTGTGCGTCTGGACGAATGCCCACGGCGGCTATCTTGCCGGCCTTGCCATTCTTGCGGCATGGCTGGGGCTTGATGCGGGCGAATTGCTCATCAATCGCGACAGCCGCCTGCGGTCAACGGTCTATCACCATGCAATTCTGTTCTCCGTGAGTGTAGGGGCATGCCTGATAAATCCATACGGCCTTGAGCTTCATCGATGGATGCTTTCGTCGCTTGGCAGACAGCGTCCGGAGATCATGGAATGGGCGCCGTTGGCACTGTTGGAACTTCAGGGAGCTCCTTTCTGGGCGATGGTCTTCGCGGTTGTGCTGAGTCTCAGAAACTCAACAGCGGAGATTCGCTGGCCCGGCCTGCTCATGACGGGCCTTGTCGCGGTGATGGCGATTCTTCATCGCCGCCACTTGCCGTTCGTGGCAATGTCTCTGACGTTTGTCCTTGCTCCGCACCTGCAATCTGCATGGCAGGCGATTTGCCGGAGGATGGAGCAACAGGTGGAGTTGGCAGGTCAGAGTCCCGTTGCCCGTCGACCGCGTCTTGCCATGCCGGTTGCTGTTCTGATTGCACTTTGCTGTCTGCAGTATCCCAAACAGGCAATCCTGCCTGTGGAACGTGAAATCTATCCGGTCAGCGCTATGGAGTTCATGGACCAGCATGATCTGTATGGCAATGTGTTCGTGACGTTTAACTGGGCTCAGTACGCCATTGGGGTTTTCTCAGAGAACAGTCCGGAGTCGCGAGTTGCCTACGACGGCCGATTTCGAACGTGTTACCCGCAACATATCATTGATATGTATTCGGATTTTGTTCTGGGAGATCTGCCTCCGACCGAACGATATCGTGAAGCAGCATCTGGCCCGTTTGATCCTGACAGGGCACTGGAGTTTCACTCCCCGGATCTTGTTCTGTTTGAACGCATGCGAGCGAACTGCATTGAGGTGATGGAACGAAACTCTGAGACATGGTGCCTGCTTTATCAGGACAGCAGAGCTCAGCTGTGGGGGCGTCGATCCATCTTCGATGATCCAGCCTCTCCTCGGTACCTGCCGCAGGACCGGCGCGATATCAGCGATGAACTCCAGCACGGAATCGTTGAATGGCCAGCGATTCCGAAGTCGGCTGAGATCCCAGTGCGGGTTGCGCGAACTCGCGAGCTGGCTCTCTGAGGCTGCCGTTGCCGGTCGAGTCTTTCCACCATTCGGCCTGCACCGTTGTCTTTCCGTCGCTGCGCAGCAAAATGCAGCCTCCTGTGAGACTTCACCACACTCGTGACCCGGCCATCGAATGGCGTCTAAAAGCATTATTGTTTCCCCTGGAATCCGCGAACGCACGGTTGTATTTGATGGCGGTCGAATTGAAGAAGTGCCCGACGACTGGGCTCATCTTCCGCCCGGCGATGCAACATGGACGCGTCGTGTTAAGGCAGCCGGGCCGTCATGGACCGTGCAGGAGAAGCGTGGCCGCAAGACGTTTGGTCGAGGGATCTACGCTCCGGCTGCCACAATCAAGCAGGTGAAGGATGACCTTGATGCAGAACGATCGACGGAGAAGTATCAGAAGCAGCGCGCGGCACAGGTTCGTCGTCGGGAGCAACAGCAGACGGAGTATGTCGAAGATTTTCATGGTGCCGTTGTCACGTTTCTCAGATTCCACGAGCGGTATCGGGAGATCGCACGACAGCTGGCCACTCAGGTCACTGTACACGCAACGCCGGTCGGCAGCGGAACAGTGGCGAGAACAAAGAGGATTCCGATTGAGGAGCGTGCCGAGTCAGCCGTGATCGCATGGTTGCGTCATCAGACAACCGGCTATGACCAGATGAGTATCCCTCGAGTCCGCGGCAAGCGACGTGAGGTCAGACGAATGCTGGCAGAACGATCGAGAGCTCTGCTGAAGAAGTATCGGGACGGTCTTGATGTCCCGTCGAGTTGCCCGCTGCGACAGGCACTCAACCAGGTTAGGCCAACCGTATTATAAAAGCCCGCAGGGGACTGTGACCTTTTCGCTTACATGTCAGGAATTACATCTGCTGTTGCAGGGTGGCTGACTGGAATGTGGCCATGCTGATGGTTTCTGTGAGCCCGGCGGGGTGTCCTGTGGATCCGGGTTCTGCGAGCCCGACCTGATTACTTCGGCAGAAACTGGACACCATCAACGATCACGTATCCGTCGGCGCCATCGTTCCTGACAACCACTTTCGCCTGCTCCCCAAAATTAAATTTCCCCAGAGATACGAAGAGTTCATCGATGGGAGCGGCTTTCTTTTGATTGATCCGAGTTGTTAATACGCCGTCGCGGTGGTGAACTTCAACAAGCGTATTGCTGGCTCGGTTGGCGTTTGGGGTGTAGGCAAATCGAACTTCGTATTGGCCTGACTGAGGTAGCTTCGCATTGAATGTGGCGGAGCACTTCCCGTCCCGCTTGTCTCCGTCGTGCAGGTAGCTGACGCCCAGCCACTTCTTCCATGAGGTGCTGGGCCCCCATGGTCCTGTGAGTTGAGCGTCAATGTCGTCAATGACGATTCCCGGAAGCTTGCGAGGGTCAATTCCTGCGCCACTGACCACAACTTTGTACGAAAGGACCTGACCATCCTTTTCGAGTTGCTGCCTGAGCAGTTCATAAGACAGGTCCTGAACAGCCAGATTTCTGTCGATTGCCATGCAGGCAGCAGTCGCACCGCTCTGTCCAAGGATCATAAACACGGGTTCCATCCGGATAGATCCGAATGCAATGTGTGAACTGGAGACACAGACCGGAACAACAAGGTTGCTGCATTCGCGTTTTTTTGGCAGCAGTGATCCCAGTGCAATTTCGTAGGGTCGGCAGCCGACTCCAATATCACCTTCGTTTTGCACGTAGCCTTCGGGCGTGATGTAGCGCTGGACGTTGTGGGAATCGATCGTGTAACTGCCCATGCCGACGGACTCAGGGGTGGGCTTCCGTTTTAACAATTCGTTTTCGGTCATGACGAAGCGGCCCGTCATGCGGCGTGCTTCACGGATATAAAGCTGGTGCGGCCAGTTGCTGTTGTCAGTGAACTCATCTTTGGCCAGTCCCCATTGCTGCATCCTGTTTCGGATCTTCTCAGGCACCCGCGGGCTGTTGGCGACGAAGTACATCAGGCCCTGCTGGTACTCTTCGTGATCACGAATAATCTCACGGCGCCGTTCATAGCTGGCTGTGGGGTAGTCATAGTTGGCGCCGATATTGTCGGTGCTCATGGGGCCATGGTTGTTGGTGTCCGTTTTTGAGTTGGGGATGGGATCAAATTTACGGAAGCCCTCATCCCACCCGGTTTCAAAAATGCGAGCAAGTAGCTCATACCGTTTTGGGTCGTAGTTGTCGGGCTTTGGAAAGGGAACTCTGTTCTCCGGAACGTTGGTGAGGCACATGCGAAAGCAATATGCCTGAACTCGGTGATCTCCCGCATGCTTCCGGCCGGGGTGTTCCGTCGAGACATGTGGGAGGACGCCACTGTCTGGATCACCCGGAACGATATAGGGCGAGATTCTCTGTTTGCCGGGAATCGCGTCGAAGTGGTGACCATGGTGGAGTGTGCCGGTTTGAACACCATTCCATTCTTCGCCGTAAACATCTTTTCCTTCGCGTCCGACATGAAAGGACACTCCGGCCGCGGCCATCAGATCGCCCTCATAGGTGGCATCGATGAACATTCGTCCGTGAAATTGATTTCCACTGAGCGTCTCGAAGGAAACGATTCGGTTCCCATCTTTTTCAACACCGCCGTTTCGATTCAACCATTCGTTGCGGAGCACAGGAATTCGATAGTCACGGATGAGGTCTTCAAATACTTTTTCAGCAACGTGCGGTTCGAAGATCCACATCGTTCTCTGGCCGCCGTCGACGGCAACTGTGCCCTGCCCTTTGTCTCCATACGTTTCCTTCTTCTGGAAAGTCCATGCTTCAGGCTTCTGATATTCCTTCCAGACACGGTGGTAGAAGTTCCGAGCCAGTCCACCAATGACTTCCTTACGCCCCGTATCAGTCCATCCGAGACCTCCGCTTGTGAGGCCTCCCAGATGTTGGTCGGGTGACACGACAATGGCCGTCCGGCCCATGCGCTTCGCCTGAACCGCGGCGATAATCGCTGCGGACGTCCCGCCATAGACAATCACGTCTGCTGAGTGCTTCGTCGTTACCTCGGATGCCGAAACCGTCGACGAAAGAAACAGAACGGTTACAACAAGACGCAATGCTGGCATTTCAGGATTCCCTGGTAGAAATGAACTGCGGCAGATTGTAGCACTACACGACGAGTCTGCTCCTCCGCGAGAACCAGTCCGCTGGAATATGCGCAACGTGTGTCTCTCTGCACGCAGCATCCCGGAGAAGGCTGGGGACGGCCCTGCCGAGGCATAAGATACACAGTCATCCTCTCAGCTTCCGAATTCAGGTCTGCCCCACCCTGCAGATTTATGCGCACCACAGGAGTTCCATTCATTAAACGTCTGCAATGCAGCGAAGGTCCGGAAGGAATACGCTGCTTCTGCGAGGAGACGCCAAACCGAAATCGATGCGCGATTGCTAATCCGCCACTCGTTTCGCGCTGCCGAGCAGCAGCCGAACTTCTTCAGGTCCGCTGAAGCCCGTCCGCGCTTCCGCACGACACGATGACTGGCTTTCAACAGATGAACTACTCGATCGCGGTGAGCGGCTGCTGTCAACAGATGGGAGACTGTGCTGCATACTGCCCATCGAACAGGAGCAGCATGTCTGTGACGTCGCAAAGGCTCGAGGGTTGTTTGTGCAGAGAAGATGCCGAATCAGACCCCGGCCCGAAAAGGATCCTCATCGCGCCATGCTGGCGTTTGCCACGAGTGAGTCGTCGGTACAGGAGACAGAACTGGCAATTGAAGTTGAGCGTCATTTCCCGACGCCAGAGTACAGAGCTTTGACCTCCGAGTTTCTGTTGAAGCATTAGGGGGCTCCATCTGTCCCGGGAGTGGACTTCGCCAGAACTCTTTGCGGTCCACCGCAAGCCAGAACTCCGCAATGCCTTTGCTGCCCCTAATCTCCGTCTGCACTCTCTTCCGCAGCCTCTTCAAGCTGCGGCAGAAACCGTTGCGCGACGCCTGCGATCAGGACGGGCAGGACGATCGAGATGCCAAGAGCGAGCGGCATGCTGTTTCGCTGGGCGGCATATTCGCCGAAGACCGAGTACGCGATCGCGATCCCAAGATTACTCAGGAGTACAGCCGGCAGGAAACGCCGCCATGCGAGCCGGTGGATTCCGGCAATCAGGACGCTGGCTTCGGCAAAGACGGGCATCGCGCGAGTCAGCATCAGGATGAGTGGTCCGAATCGGTCGTTCAGCGATTCCATCCGCTTCAGATCCTCTTCTTTGGTAAACCACGTTGCGAATCGCTGCCCCCATTTTCGGGCCATCGCAAACCCGGCCGCCGCACCCAGCGAGAGCCCCAGCCATGCGGCAAGGGTTCCGAGCCATTTTCCCAGTTGCCCACCGGCCAGTGTCATCACCACACTGCTGGGAATGGGGAGGAAAATGTCGGTGGACAGCAGACCGACCACGAGTCCGGCGGTTGCGATCGGGGGCGGGGGATCATTGCGGACATCCTCCAGCCACCCCTGAAATGACTCTCCGAACAGGAGAAATGGGAGGACGGGGACCAGAAGGACCACGCACATCAGCGGAAATGTGCGAAACAGTTCTTTCATCCGTGGGAGGCCCAGGAAGTTCAAATCGGGCGGACCAGTATATCTGAGCGGAAATTTGGGAAGAGTTGGACCTGGTCTGGACGGGAATCACCAGAAAAACGCTGATTCCTGAAGAATTGGACCATGCCCGACGGTGTAATGGGTGCCCGCCTGATTCGTCCCGTATCCTCCCGAAAATGGGGACGCGTATGCCGAGTCTGCGGACCCCGCCAAATTGTGTCCCGCCTGTTGACCCTTCCAGCAACTCGTAAAGAATAATACGCCCGCCCTGTCCCCTGGCGGATGCGATAGATCCGGTTCAGATTATGCGTGCTCAAATTATTCAACTCTGCATTTTTGCGATGGTTGCCAGCCTGTCCGGCTGCGGCTTTGAAGCTGAGGTGCAGACCTACAAGGTTGAATCGGAGCAGTACAGCACCACCAATGACTTTGTGCATGAGTTCGCGTTGCCCGAGTTTGACTCGCCGAAGGGCTGGAAACAGACTTCCAACGACGAGTTCAGCAAACTGGCCTTTGAGGTGGGGACGGGAGCAAACTCTGCCCGCGTGACCGTGACCAAACTCGGTGCTTCAATTCCGATTGCTCAGCATGTGAGTCGCTGGGCCGGTCAGATCAAGCTCCAGATCACGGAAGACACGACTCCGCGAGATGTGGAGTGGAAGTCGTTTGCGGGTCACCGCGGACTATATGTTCATCTGGAAGGCCCAAGAGAAGCGATCGCCGGCGCCATTGTGGAAGTTGAGCAGTCGCTTTGGTTCTTCAAGATGCGAGGGTCTGTGTCGGCAGTTGACCGGCACGCCGAGGAAATGAAAGAGTTCTGCAACAGCACGAAGAACTTTCCACAGAAGAAATCTGCGTCCTGACGCAGAAATTGGTATTTGCCAGACAGGATTGCAGCATGTCAACAGCCACCCTCGATGTCCGCTCTCAGGATGAGGTGGAATCACTCGATATCCCTGGCCTGAATTTTCTTGCGTCTCTGAAGTTCACCTGCATTCTGCTGGTGATTTCAATGTTTCTCGTGCTTGTTGGCAGCCTTGCTCAGGCTCGTCGAGATGTCTGGGAAGTAGTGCAGGAATACTTTCGCACATGGGTCGCATGGGTTCAGATTAAGGACCTGTTTCCTCCGGGCATGTTTCCAGGCCTGATTGATTTCGACTGGGACAAAAGCCTGGGTGTGTTTAGACAGATTCCGTGGCCGGGTGGCTGGACCATCGGACTTCTGATGTGGGTCAATCTGGCACTGGCACATTTGAAACGTATCAGGGTGCGAGCCGGGGGCGGAAAAATGGCAGCCGGCCTCGCCGCCATGTTCGGCGCCGTCCTGTTGAATGCGACTCTCGTGATTTACGGCAACTACCAAAGCGCCGAACAGCAAACTGACTATGGCATTATCTGGACCCTGATTCTGGTTTCGATTTCAGGGATTTCACTGGGATCAATGGCCCTGACGTTTGGGCCTTTTGCCGGCAGGAAAGCCAGCCGTGTCGTCTGGGGCACCGTGGCATTGACAGCCGGTGCCGTCGCGATTTACTTCATCGTCGGTGGTGAGTCTGTCAAGCTCCGCAATGAGTCCATGCGAATCCTCTGGCAACTGCTGCAGGGGAGTGTGGCGGCAACCGCGTTGCTGATTCCTTCCATCATGCTGTTTGATAAACGCGGTGGTATTGTCGTGTTGCACCTCGGCGTGCTGATGCTGATGCTGAGCGAACTTCAGGTGGCAATGACGGCTCACGAAGATCGTATTTCCATGTCGGAAGATGACTCCGGTCGCACGGCAGCCTATGCCTTTGATATTCGGTCCGTCGAACTGGCGATCGTCAAACACGCGCAGCCGGAATACGACAGGAAGAAGGGCGATGACCTGCATGCGGGTGAGGATGAGAAAGATGAAGTGTGGGTGATTCCACAGGACACTCTGCTGGGTGCTCACGAGAATGATGCTCTGATTTCACGAGAGTCGCTGCCGTTTCACCTCAAAGTGCCTCGATACCTCGTGAACTGCGTGCTGGAAAGTCGTGCCGGTCCGCCGTCTGACGGCAAAGACGAAATTGATGCCACCGCAGGACTCGGTAAGCATGCTCGCGCCGTCGCGATCAATCAGAAAGACGGTATGCAGTCAGAGGTGGATTCAGGAGCCATTTACCTCGACATCATTGATCCGAAGTCCGGTAAGAAAACGGCCACCCATCTGGTTGCCAACAAGATGTCCGGCTACCTGCTTCCTCGCGGCGAAGAGGTGAAGTTTGGTGACAGCACATACCATCTCTACCTGCGATTTCGTCGAACCTATTTCCCATGGGCTATCAGCCTGAAGGAGACCAGGCGAGTCGACTATCTCGGAACGACCGTTCCGAAAGACTTTCGTTCCACCTTTGTGATTACAGAGGAGAGTGGGAAAGAGCACACTTTCACCACCAAGATGAACAATCCGGTTCGGTACAACGGTCTGACATTCTTTCAGTCGGACCATGGGCTCCAGAATGGAGTCGAGTTCACGTCTCTGCAGGTCGTTCGGAACTCCGGCTGGATGTTGCCTTACATTGGCTGCATGGTGGTTGCGTTTGGCATGTTTGCTCAGTTTGGGCAGACACTGATTCGCTTCCTCGGGCGGCAGGGCCTCGAAGACAGTGCACTTCCCGCTGATGTTACGGACTCCCAGGGTAATGTTGACGATGAATCAGACGCAGCTGTATCACCATTAGAAGCTGCAAGGCGGCCTCTTAAGCAGCCTGCAATGTCATTGTCAGCCAGCGAAGCGAAAGGTCACCCTGCCACATGGATTGTTCCTGTCGTGCTGATGGTCGTCACGGTTGGTTATGTGGCCAGTAAGGCCCGATCCAGGCCCAGGGAAGACCAGGTTGACTTCCGCGCGTTCAACCGTCTGCCGGTTACTGCGGGCGGCCGCGTCCAGCCAATTCGTTCGCTGGCCGAAGGCACATTCCTCCCGATTCTTGGCAAGGACAGTTTTGAAGGCGAAATGGAAGTTGCTGAGCTGGACAGAGAGCGAGCCGACATCGTGGAAACGCTGGAGTCCGGCTGGGAAGACCATGACTGGTCACGCCTCAATGATTTCAGTGGCACTTATCCGGAGTGGGCGGCAGAGATTCGCAATATTGCCGGTGGCGATGCTGAGGATGTCCTCGAACTCATGCGACCGTACATGACGGAAGAGCGTTCTGCGTCGTGGTTGTTGCTCGACATTGTGGCTCGCCCGGAGCTCGCGGAACGTCATCGGATCTTTCACATCGTGAACGACGAAGTGCTCGCACTTCTGGGACTGGAGATCCGGCCCGGGCTGCGATACTCACTGTCAGAATTCCGAGAGAAACTACGGGACCTCATTCCGATTCAGATGGAAGCAATGCAGCTGCAGCAGCAGAACGAATCTGCTCGAATCACGACCAGGCAGCGGAAAGTCATGGAACTCATGACGAACGTGCGAACTTACAATCGACTCAGCTTCCTGTTCAACAATCCGGCTGAAGCTGAAGCACCAGACTACGAGCTCTTTGAGACCGTGGAATGGACATGGCAGACGTTGACGATCGCTAAGAATGAATCCCTGCCGGCACTCTGTGTGCCCACAAACTCATGGCAGTCAGCGCTGCAGTTCCAGTCGCGTCCGTGTGCGGTTGCCATCAGCACCCTCGCTGAACATCTGCGTGACCGCAATCTGAATTCCAGAGAGGATCTGCTGAAGGCACTTACTTCAGAGATGGACGAGTCAGATGTCCGGAAGCGTCTGTTGACTCAGATGAACCGCGCCCTCATGGAGCTGACTTCCATCACCCAACAGTCAAACCCGGACCTTACCGGCGATGAACTGGATGCAGAGGTGAAGGTTCTTGCCATCAGAGCGCTCAGTCAGATTCCGCCTCCATCAGCGCAGCATGAAATCCTGAAGGTGATCGCCGCTTCCTGGCCTGAATTGTCCAGCGAAGAACTTGTGGCAAAGATTGATCTGGAAAGCCTGGGGGCCGAAGACACGTCGATGATCTCTGCGGAGTCTGTCAGACGTGTTCCGGAGTCGCTGAAAGGAGACCCGCGGCAGGCTGATCTTCAGCGGCTGGTGGGATTGAACCTGCAGATCCCCAATGGATTTGGTACCGCTGGGCGACTGGTCGCGGAACTCATGCTGGATGACCTCGAAGATATGGCAGGGCCGTTTCTGTTCCCTGACTCGGAGAAAGAGCGACAGCAGATTGCGGCGGAACGTCTGGAGGCACGAAAGAACGGAACGAGCAAGGAACAGATGCCGGATGATCCGGATGACTGGGAAAGTGATGAAGACCTCGCCACTGCCGCCGAGGACCGTGATCCGGGGAAGACGCTTAGCGAAGCCGACAGTCACCTTGCGGCTATCTTCGCTGCATGGGGGCAGCAGGATACGAAGGACTTCACGGATCAGTCGATCGCTTATCACAAGTGGATTGAGAAGCAGCAGATCGGTGTCCTGTCTGAGCGAGTGTCATTCGGTGTCGGGTCCATTGACAAGCTGACCTATGAGAGTTTCATCAATCACCTGCAGCCTCAGATGAATGCGATCTTCATCTACCTGACGGCTCTGGTCTTTGGATTTCTGTCATGGATGATCTGGCGAAAGGGTTTTCAGCGAACTGCTTTTGGTCTGTCGATTCTTGCCTTCGTGCTGCATTCATTCTTTCTGCTGGCACGCATGCAGATTTCCGGGCGACCACCAGTGACCAATCTCTACTCCTCAGCCGTCTTCATTGGCTGGGGTGTGGCGTTGTCCTGCATTCTTCTGGAATCATTCCTGAAGCTTGGACTGTTCAACGTAGTGGGAGCAATCTCCGGTGCTGTCAGTCTGGTGATCGCCAACATTCTGGGGATGGAAGACGGCGACACGATGGCTGTGATGCAGGCTGTTCTGGACACCCAGTTCTGGCTGGCCACGCATGTGGTCTGCATTACCTTCGGATATGCGGCCACATTCCTCGCCGGTTTCCTTGGGATCGTCTATGTATTCAAGAGCATCATTGGTTCTTCCGTGGCGCGTGAGGATGAACAGCAGCTTTTGGGCAAGGTGATCTACGGAACCACATGTTTCGCGCTGTTCCTGAGTTTTGTCGGAACTGTCCTGGGAGGTCTGTGGGCAGATGACTCATGGGGCCGGTTCTGGGGCTGGGACCCGAAAGAGAACGGTGCTCTGATGATCGTGATCTGGAACGCCATCATTCTTCACGCTCGCTGGGACCGCATGGTTCGCGACTACGGAACCGCCATTCTGGCGATTCTTGGCAATGTTGTGACGGCATGGTCGTGGTTCGGTGTGAATGAACTTGGTGCGGGTCTGCACAACTACGGGTTCACGGAAGGCCGCCTTCGCTGGCTGGCCGGCTTCATGCTGGTCAACATTGTGTTCGTCTGCGTGGCGGCCGGCATCAAAATGCTGATGAAGTCCGCCGGTGATCGAGACATCCCTGCCGCCTGAGAGCCGTCAGGAACCCCATCATCAGTTCCAGAATCGGGGATCCCGAAACGTATGTGAGGGTCCGTGGCCTCACCCCATATACTCCTGTCGTTTGAGCGGCAGCCGAAGGCGCTCGTGTTGACCTGCATTACGCAGAGGATGTAAGCCGCGAGGCCGTGCGGGCCTCCGGTTAAACGATGATGCGACTGCCCTATCCCTCAAGCCGTACCACTGTGTCGTAGTACACGGCACACTCGCCGTTGTCGGTAACTTCAGCCGGCACCAGCGCATTCGCACTACGGCCCTTTGAGTGCCAGCCGCCTTTTTCCATGAGCAGCACGTCAGGCCTTTGTCTTGCGTCGTGCTTCAGTCGAACCTGCATCGTGCCTTCAGTCGACGAAATGCTGACGACGTCACCATCGGCGTGGTCACCCGCTGCGTCAGGATGAATAACAGCTTCGGCCGGACCCTCCTGCGACTCAGTCGGCCATTGCGAGGCCTGAGACTTAGATGTGGAGAGAGCCGTCAGTCGCAGACCCCGGTCTGTTTCGGGCGTGGTGAGTTCTTCGGGCAGTTCCTGAATCAGGTTTACTCGTCCTGTTTCTGTTGGAAACACACGATCCGCGAACAGTATCTCTGGGGTGAACGGATTGCGGACGAAACCTTCTGTCATCAACTGCTCTGTTGCGCCTTCGGCGTCGATCCGCGACAACAGTCGTTTGCGCCAGACCTCTGTTTCGACGTCAAACTCTTCCGCGTGTCCTGTTCGGCGAGAGAGTTCACGGAAAATCTCATGATCCGTGAGCACGCCTTTGGGAGGTTCGACCACTTTATTGACTGCCCCGACGTAGTGATGTCCGTAGGCGCCTACAAGGTCGTCCTCTTCAAGCATTGTCGTTGTCGGAAGAATAAGGTCTGCACACTGGGCAGAGTCTGTCATGAATGGGTCAACCACAACTGTGAATTCTCTCGACCGCAGTGCCTCAGCAACCGTCTCTGACTCGGGAAGCATGGCTACTGGGTTGGCCGCCCAGACCCACATCATTCGTATTGGCGGGTCTGCGGCCTGCATCACGCCGGGGCCAAACAGCGGCTCCGGAATGCGCCTTGGACAGACAGCCGGGTTACTGAATGAAAAGTCGAATGCGGTGCGGCGGCCAAAGTAGGAAGAGGCTCCTCCCCCCGTGATTCCAAGATTGCCGGTGACGGCGACCAATGCATCGATTGCTCTTATGGATGTTGCCCCAAATTTCCGTCGCTGAAGTCCCCAGCCAATCAGGCTGCACGTTGGCCCGTTACTCCATTCTGCTGCCAGCATCCGCAGCTGATCGAGCGAGATATCGGCGGCCCTCGCCCACTCTTCCGGAGTGTGGGATCGCACCAGCTGTTGAAACCTGTCGTGATGATCGCAGTACCCTGAAGCATCCGGATCCCATCCGCCCTCCTTCAGGAGGCAGGCTGCAATTCCGAGGGCAATGGCTGCATCTCCACCTGGACGAGGCTGAATGTAGCAGTCGGAAACAGCGGTGGTCTGATGGTGAATAGGATCTATCAGGACGATTCGTGTGCCGTTGGCGCGTGCTTTTTTCAGTTCGGGAATGAGGTGAATGTTGCTGACAGAGACATTCTTGCCCCACAGGAAGATTGTCTTCGCATTGTGTAGATCGAAATAGTCGTTGCTTTCAAAGGTTCCAAAATCTTCAAGCTGCGCCGCTTCTGCTGCTCCCGTGCAGACATCTCCACTCTTCTCCGTCACCGGCCCAAATCGTTCGAAGAAGTAGTCACCCACATGCTTCATGATGCCCAGGGAGCCGCCGCACCGATACTGCATGATCGATGTGCCGCCCGATTCCTGTTTGAATCGAATGAGGTTCTCTGCGGCCAGGTCGAGGGCGGCAGGCCACTCGATTGCGTCAAAGGAACCACTCTTCTGCCGACGAAGTAAGGGCTTTGTCAGCCGTTCCGAGGAGTTTTGGCGTTCTGGAAACCGTCGGGTCCGACCGCAGATGAAACCCTGAGTGACAGGGTGATCGGGATCACCGTCGAGTCGCACGACTGTCCCATTTTCGACTGTCGCAATCAGTCCGCACGCGTCCGGACAGTCTCGGGTACAGGCAGTCTTGTGCTGAGTCGTTGTCATTTTTGTTCGCTGCTGATCTGCAGAATTGTTTTGCCGGGCATCTGCTCAGCGGAGATCACCGCCTCGGAAATCTGGTCCAGCGAGTAATGGTCTGCGATGCTGCTTTGCAGAGTGCCGTCAAGAATCAGTCGCGTGATCTTCCTGACCAGCTTCAGTTTAAAGAGCAGACCCTGCTGAGCCATATAGTTTCTCAGCCAGAATCCTTCTACCGACAGATCTGAAGTCATGAGGGTTCGGCCGGAAATTGAAATCGGCTGGTTCCCGAGAGTTCCATAAACAAGCAGTCGGCCGCCCCTGTCCAGAGACCGGATGACTGCAGCCGTCAACACACCCCCCACAGGATCAACCGCAGCGCGGATTGCTGCGTCTCCTGTGGCAGATTGAACCTGATGTTGCAGGTCCTCCGGCTCAATAATCTCCGGATCACAGACAATGATCTGATCAGCGCCAAGTGCCTTTAGCTCACTTACCTGTTCCCGCCTGCGGACGATATTCAGAGTTCGAAATCCGAGTGCCTTCCCGAGGCGGATGATCATACGTCCCAGCGTGGAAGCCGCAGCCGTCTGTAACAGCCATTCCCCTGCACGGACGCGCAGAACTTCCTGTGTCATGACCCATGCTGTGGCCGGGTTGACAAAGAAAGTCGCTGCCTGGTCGACTGAGAGACTTCTGCTGAGTGGAATTACCTGAGTGGCCGGCACAACCAGCTGTTCTGCCCAGTTACCACCTCCACGATTCAGTACGGCCACGCGTTTTCCGGAAAACAGCCGACCCCGCAGGCCTGCCTCTGCTCTTTCAACAACACCAACACCTTCGAATCCCGGACTTTGCGGAAGCGCTGGGTCCTGTCCGAATTTGCCTCGGATGAACAGCAGGTCCGAAGGGTTCACCGGGCTGGCCAGCATGCGGACCTGAACACAGCCTTTTGTGAGGACTGGTGGGTCTGCTTCGACGCACCTCAGGACGGAAGCAGGTTCTCCCGTCTCTGAAAATAAAACGCGTTTCATAGGGACGCCCTGATCAGCGGACTTCGGCAGCAGTCAATGTGAGTTGGGCATCCGGTGACGCCATAATCTTCTTTGCAGGCACCTCGTTGACGGGCCATAGAACACTGAAGTGATCATGACCAGGAACTATCACGACGGACAGGTTGCTGTTGTTAATCTACGACCGCAGCCGGCAATCAATGCCAGTAACAAGCCAGCTGAAGCGCGTCTGATAAGTTGAACCGAGGTCAGCATGCGGCTCTATTCCGACTTTTTTCGCAGCCCTTTGAACAGTTTTCGATCAATTCTTGGATTAAACGGAGTCCATGACGCGTCCTTGTTCATGTCATCCTCGATGGCACGAGTGAACTCATGCAGCTTGGCATCAATGTTATCGATGTAGTGCAGCACGATCGCTTCCGGAGTCATCGGAAGTCGTGGGCTGCCGAATTCCAGAGTTCCGTGGTGACTGAGGATCATGTGCTTCAGCCGCAGTACGTCCTCTTCATCGATCTCTGCACCGCCCAGCTCGGCTCGGGCCAGCAGCAGCTTCTCATTGAGGATTTCGATGGCAATGTTCATGTGACCCAGTAACTGGCCTTCATCGGTGTAGGCCAGAGTTGGGTCCCATGACAGTTCACGAACCTTGCCGAGATCGTGCATCAACACACCCAGCAGCAGCAGGTCACGATTGAGCGTGGGATAGTGATCGCAAAGCCGGTTTGCTACCTCTGCCATGCTGACAACGTGCTCGATCAGACCGCCGTGATACGCATGGTGTGCCTTGATTCCTGCAGGGGCAGAACACAGGTCATTCACCAGTTTTTCGTCGTTCAGAAAGCACTCCCCGAGGACCCGCAGGTGTTCTGAATTAATCGATCCCAAAAGTTCTCTGAGGCGATCGAGCAGGTCGCCGACGTTGTTCTGTGCCTGGACTTCGAAGTCTTCGGCGTTCCATGACGAATCCGGGACGTGATCAATGAAGTTAACAATCATCTGCAGCCCGCCCTGATACAGCTGCACTTTCCCTTTCACTCGAACCATGTCTCCGGCAGACAGATGCTGCATGGCCTCTTCGCTGACATTCCACATGAGACCACTGATGACACCGGTTCGGTCTCTTAGCGTGGCCAGCAGGTAGAGATCCGCATTTCGATTGGCGCGCAGTTGTTTGTCAGCCAGCAGAAAGATCTCATTGACGGTATCACCATCCTGAAGTTCCTTCACAAACGTCCTGGACATATATCTCTTTCGGGTGTGGGTTATCCCGCACGGGATGCTTCAATTAAATGAGCGAGCACCATCTGCACGCTGTGGCATTCTAGGTGTTCCCTGGTGTCAGCGAAACTCGTCAGGGATGGTTAGGTTGCGACCTCGCAGTGGTCGAACAGCAGATTATTGTTTCACGTCAGGGAGAGCATTGCTGCGGGTGATATCTGTGCATGGAATCACGAAACAACATGTCACCGCGCTGGGCTGTTTGAAATCTGCGCATAAAAAAACGGCCTTCCGTGGCCCACCATTACGGTCTCTCGTCCAGCGAACCTCCTGCACGCCATCTCATCGAGAGGGTGGGACGATATGAAGATACTGAGAGCCTGTCAAAGGACAGCCCGCGACAAAATGTGAGGCTTGTCCGTGATTTATTTTTGGAGAAAACAGGGCCGATCGTTGACCTGATCTCGCTTGACTTTCGAGTCACATTGACTCGTAAACAGACGCACAGAAAGAGAGCCTGTTGACGTGAAGGATCAGCTATCTCGTGCCGGAGTCTTCTGCTGATCAGGCACCGTTGCGGTGCTGCTATCCCAGTACGTCGTCCACTATTCTTCTTCGACGACGACGTCTGCGTGTTCGGTGCGCCAGCTTATCATCATGATGGCTGCCCTCTGCGAAGAAGGTGCCCGCAAGCAGACGGTAGAAGAACAGCAGGATAAAGGCACCTGCGGTTGCAGCAATGAATCCCTTTCCACTGATCGGGTCAATTTTCGCGTTGTTCCAGATCAGCAGGACGCATCCACACCCAATGACGCTGCCCATGATTCCCATCAGCATGGTGCCGACAGCACCACCTGGATCTCTGCCCGGCATGATCGCTTTGGCAGCGAGTCCTGCGAGTGTTCCGAATCCGACCCAGCGCAGCAGTTCATTCAGAGAGTCTTTGACAATCTGCATGACTTCGGCTTCGGACATGAACTCTTCTCCTGAGGGGCGCGAGCCCGCAGCATAGGAGCATTGTGGGAGTGCCCCAATATGATTCCCGCAGTTCCCGGTGAGGGAACGGAGCTGCAGGACGAATTCCGGTGAGGTTCGCCGAGTGGGCGAGGACCAGTCTGCAGTTTCTGCCGATGTGCAATCATCCGGCTGCAAAACTGATTCATTGAACACTCGTGCGAAGTGCACGACCAGTCAATCAGTATTCCTTCGGATGTCGGCGGAAAAGGTTTCGCCAATCCCCTTCTCCCTCGCGATCTGGTCAATTCGGCATCGTGCCTTCAGCGATTCGAAGTCTTCGCCGTCGCGGCCGATCATACCCAGTTCATAGGCGTACCTGTCAGCATATCCTGGCGCGACCACTCGTGAGTCCAGCCAGTCCACTTTTCGTTTGAGGATATCGTCGGCATGCCAGGCGATGTTGTTGGTGCAGTTGTTCAGGAGTGAATGATAGAACTCCGGCGTCTCCCGCAGGCCATCGATTCTCTTTGCGATGTTTTGAAAGAGTGTCTGGATCTGCGCCGGAGTTGCCTTAAGCGGGTAAAGGTGGACTGGTTGATCCGGATGAAATGCGGCCCGCCTTCCGACCTCATCCTTTTCGTCTGAGATCACGTAGATCAGTTCATACTGGCGAAACAGCCCGCGAACTGCAGAAAAGCTCTCCCCCTGCTCCCGGCGGACTTCAACCGAGACACTGAAGTACTGCGGTCCTTCCTCTGTCATGACCCGGAATGTCAGGAAGTTATGGGCGATGCCTTCGAGAGCCGTGAATCGATGAACGACAAACCAGACTCCATCGAGCTGACTTAGTTGAAACGTTCGGGTCTCATAGCACACGTCTTTCTCATTCTTTGAGTGATGAACGGAATTGCGAAACATCTCAATGGTGACATCGTCGCCGTCGATGGAGATGATTGGATGAAACGCATGGTCATCAGCCCAGTTTCTGCTGTTGGATGGCCATTGGAAAAAGGAAAGGAGGATTGGTCCCGCACACCCGATCAGCGTCGTCATCAGCCGGCGGCTGGGCTGCCACTTCTTTCTTTCTTCCGGAGGAGTATCAACACCAGTGGACTTCGGCTTCCTGAGCTTGACCAGCAGCACGGCACTCCAGCTCACTGCCAGACAGGGCCCGCCAATCCCTGAGCGAAGAAACCAGAGTATTCCAAAACACCACAGCACAAGAAGACTGCAGGCAAAGGCAGTGGCAGCACGAATCAGCAGGCTTATCAGTTTCATTTGGATGTTATGCTCGATGCCCAACCCGGACAGTCTGAGGGCTGCTTATGGTTTCTTACGACCGGTGCGGCCCCACTATGATGCCAAAGTCCTGACGTTTTCTCCGGTGGACCCATGGTCAAAGTTACCTTTACCTCCAATCTTCTACGGCACGCGAACTGTCGCCAGCAATCCGTTGCAGCGACTGCCGTGCGTGAGGCGCTGGAGCGAGCCTTTGAAGATCAGCAGGATGTCCGCGGCTAAGTGCCGGACGATCATGGTCTGCTGAGGACTCACATGGTCGTGTTTATCGATCGAATACCGGTTCCTGATCGGCGTTGAGTCGATCAACAGGGGGGCTGAGTTGCAGCCTGGCCCGTACCAGGCAGGCTGGGTGGAATCGTCAGGCATTCGCGCCCCGTCACCGTGCATTGCGGCGGACTGTCCGCTCTGCGAACCTTTGTGACATGAAGATTCACCATCAGCCACTTCAGGCCCTCATTCGTGAGTTGTTCCTGGCAAATCAGTCTTCCGAGACCGAAGCAGACCTGATTGCTCAACACCTCGTGACCTCCAACCTGGTCGGTCACGAATCCCACGGAGTGATTCGAGCGCCGATCTACATCGAGTGGTTAAAGAGTGAAATGGTCTTTGCCAACCGGTCACTCGAGATCATTCATGACCAGGACGCGCTCGCGCTGGTGGATGGCCGGATGGGCTACGGGCATGCGCTGGGGAAGCAGGTTGTGGACATGGGTGTCGAGAAGTGTCGACGTCACGGAGCGGCTGCGATAGCGCTCCGGAATTCCGGACACCTCGGCCGCATTGGGCACTGGGCAGAAATCGCTGCTGATGCGGGTTGTGTCTCACTCCATTTTGTAAACAGTACGGGCCGAGGAATGATGGTTGTTCCGGCTGGCGGAGTTGAGCCAAGGCTGTCCGTCAACCCTGTCACGATGGGAGTTCCTTTGCCCGGTCATCCGCACATTGTTCTGGACATCGCAGCTGCTGCGACGGCAGAAGGCAAGCTGAAGGTTGCCCGCAACAAGGGTGAGAAAGTGCCTGACAACTGGATCGTCGATGGCCACGGAAATCCAACCAATGACCCGGAGCAGTTCTATGGTCCGCCGAAAGGAGCGATTCTGCCGACCGGTGGGCATAAGGGGTATGGGCTGTGCTTCATGGTGGAAATGCTGGCCGGTCTGTTGACGGGGGGCGGTTGCAGCAAACCAGGAGTGACACGGCTGGAGCAGGGGATGCTGTCAGTCTTCATTGATCCGAGTCAGCTGCCTCTGGATCAGTTCCTCAGTGAAGAATCAGCAAGATATATCGCATGGGTCAAGAGTGCTCGGACGGCGGCCCCCGACGGAGAGATTTTTGTTCCGGGCGAAATCGAATACCGTCGCCGCAGGCAGCAGATGAATGAGGGAATCCAACTCGACGAAACAACGTGGATGCAACTGACAGAGGCTGCTCGAAACAATGGCCTGTCTGAGGAACTGATCTCGGCAGCAATTGTCTGACGTGAGCCCACACAGTTGTGATTTGAGTCGACGATTGGTGCAATGTCAGTCTCTCCCTCCCTCAATCTCGCCTTCCCATGATGCGCACTCTCCTGGAACCGGAACCAGTTCGTAAGTCGAAGCTGCGGATCACTGACGTAGCAAAGGCCGTGTATACGAAGCACCGTGGATCGGTTTTGAGATGGCCTCTGATTTCAAAATTGGTGCCGGGGCTCATCTTCTGCTGCATCGTATCTGCTGATGCCGAAAACTGGCCCGCGTGGCGTGGGCCAACCGCGAACGACATATCGACGGAAGAGTCAGGTTGGGACGGTAGCAACTGGATTCGCGGCGAAGCGTGGTCGTTTGAGGCCGGCGAAGGCAGCAGCGCACCGGTTGTGATTGGGAATCGTGTTTTTCTGACAGGCTGGGCTGCGGATAAGGACCATCTCATCTGTCTCAACGCTGACACGGGTAAAGAGGTGTGGCGTCAGTCGTACCAAAGCCCGAAGTATGGACGCGAGGCGGTTGGTGATCAGGGGCTTTATTCCGGTGCCTGTTCCACACCTTCATTTGACTCGCGTAGTGGGCTGCTTGTCACCCTGTCCATCGACGGGCTCCTTGCAGCATGGAACACCAGTCGGAAAGGCGAACAGGTCTGGTCTCGGAGTCTTTATGACGATTACCAGGCACCTCGGCGACCTGAAGTAGCGAAACGAAAGAAGACCCGCCGCGATTACGGTTATGTCTGTTCTCCTCTGATCCACAACAACGAGGTCATTGTGGAAGTGGGAGGGAAGAGTGGAAATCTTGTAGCATTTGATCTGAACACAGGACGTGAAGTCTGGACATCAGAGAACGCAGATGAAGCCGGTCATACCGGAGGCCCTGTTCTGATGATGGTGGATGGACAGCAGTGCGTCGCTGTCCTGACTCTTCGAAACCTTGTGGTGTCTGAGATCCCCTCGAATGCCGGGCATGCAAAGACGGTGGCTTCGTTTCCATGGACGACAGACTACGGTAACAACATCGCAACAGTCGCCGTTGATGGGCAGTCCGTCATCATTACTTCCGCCTACAACCAATTTGCAGTCTGTCGTGTGGATGTGGACTCTCGCGGTGCCCGAGAAGTCTGGCGGAACACGAAACTGGCATCCGGCGTCTGTTCGCCCGTTATCAGCCGGGGGCGAGTCTACTGGGCATGGCGGGGAATTCATTGCGTGGACTTCGAGACAGGCAGAGAGCTGTGGAATGGTGGCCGCATCGGTTCTCAGGGATCCTGCATTCTGACAAAGGACGAGCGGCTGATCGTCTATGGTAACAAGGGTGATCTGCTACTTTGCGATGCCCGTCGAGACACTGATCGCTATACCGAATTGACTCGTCAGGCCGTGCTGTCACGCACGGACGCATGGCCTCACGTCGTTCTTTCTTCCGGCCGACTGTATTGTCGGGATCGTCGCGGGACTGTGAAGTGCCTGCGTGTTCGTTAATCATCTTCACTGTCAGGGTGCGTTATGCTTCGACTGGTCTGTTCACTGTGGTGTGTTCTGCTCGTTTCCGCGGCTGCTGTCGCCGACAGGTCAAATAGGCGGTTGGATATCTACTTCATTGATGTCGAGGGTGGTGCAGCGACGCTGCTGGTGACACCCGAGGGAGAATCACTGCTGATTGATTCCGGATACCCTGACAACAATGGGCGTGACCGTGATCGCATCATCAACGTGGCACGCGATGTCGCTGGTCTCAGGCAGATTGACCATGCAGCAGTGTCGCACTGGCACCGCGACCACTATGGCAATCACGCTGCCCTCGAAGCGTCTTTCGGAATTGGAACGTTCTGGGACCGAGGGATTCCGGATGAACTGCAGGAAAATGCCAGCTTTGAAGATCGCATTGCCGACTATCGGGCTGCTTCTCAGAACGCTTCCAAACCACTTGCGGCGGGTGACATCCTGCCACTGAAGTCGGGTTCCACAAAACTCAGTTGTCAGGTGTTGACGTCCGGTCGAAACACAATTCCCAATAAAGGGCCGGCGAATCCTCACGCCGGACGCCACCAGTAATGTGAGCGAGATGCTACAGACAATGCAGCCAGCCTCAGTCTTCTGTTCCAGTTCGGAGACTTTCGATTCCTGTGTTGCGGTGATCTGACGTGGAACGTGGAAGCGAAGCTCATGACTCCCAACAATCCTGTCGGGACTGTCGACATGTATATGGTGACTCACCACGGTCTGCCGACGAGTAATAACCCCGCGCTCGTGCTTGCGGTCGACCCTACGGTCACCGTGATGTGCAATGGCCCGACCAAAGGGGGAGCTGAACAGACGCTTAAAACACTTCGTGAAATCAAATCGCTGAAGGACATGTATCAGCTGCATCGCAACGTCAAGCTGGGTCCGGAGCTGCAGACCTCCGCGGAATTAATTGCGAACGGCGGAACAACAGCCACGTGTCAGGGCCGTTGGATCAAGGCCTCAATCAGCCCGGACGGCACCAGCTATACAGTACAGATCGGCCCCAAGGGTAAACAGCGGACTTATCAGTCGCGAGAACATTAGATCCTGAATCGTCGCTGAAACACCTCACCGAAGACACTGACCTGCAGGCCGTTGTGCTCGCATTGCCACTGTCTCCATTCTGCCACCAATACGGCCATGCTCAGCGACGGCTTGCGGCGAAGTATCGGGGGGTTCCTGTTCTCCAGCGTGTATTCCTGTCAGTGCTTGCGGAAGATGGGGCGACTCTGGATTCCATTCATCTGCCGCAGGGCGGTCATCAGTAAATGGCGGATGCCGTCTGGCAGATGATCAGAAGCGGCTTTGACAGTCGGACAGATTGAATGCTCGCGATGGTGTGAATTTATTGCGTACAGGGAGTGCTCCCGGTGAGGCGAATGCCAGCGGCATGAAGCTCCTCTGGAATTCAATACGGGGCCAGTAAACAAAGCACTCAAAGAGCCAGGCAGTCAGCGTGACCAGAACCAGGCGGCGACTATTCTAAACGACAACCAGTTTCGGCCGGCGTTACCTGACTGCTTCCAGCGTAATGGTCACGTCGACGTCTTTCCCGTCCCGTTCAACCTTGAGCAGGAGTTCGTCGCCGGGAGCACGCCGGTAGATATCTGCGAGGACAGTAATACTGCCAAACACGTCGCCACCGATCTCCTTGACCACGTCTCCTCTTTTTAGTCCGGCTTTGGCAGCCGGGCTTCCCGGCGTTATCTGGTGAACGGCAACATTCATCTGGCGCGGGGCGTTTGGGACGACTGGGAACACGGGCACGGGCTGGAAGGCCGCGCCAACGGTCACATTTCTATTTGCGAAGTTCGGCAGCGGAATCAATCGCATGCGTGCTGTCGTTGCCGACGCCAGCGTGCGGCCGTCGTTCTGGACGGCGTAAATCTGACTGGTGAAGTACTGCAGTTGATTGGCGGTGAGCACATCCTTCAGATGAGCGGGTTCCAGCCCGGCCAGTTCACCGTAAAGGACTGTGGATCGAGAGTTAGCAGGAGTCTCGTAGGAGAAGCCTGCCCCAAGTACTGAATCGACAATCTCAAAGACGGCTTCTCGCTGTTCAGGAGTGAAGACCAGTTTTGAGTCCAGCTCAATGACTCTCTGGCGGACTCGATATTCCCGCAGAAACGTGGCTCGTGCCTTAACGGCCTCGTCGTACTTCAGCCGCTGTTCCGGTTTCAGCGTGTTCGCGACAGTGTGAACCCAGATTCGGTTTTGCTGAACGGGTGCGACCATTGAAGCAACGCTGCGGAATACCGATGCGGGTAGCTGACGAATTTTGTCATCCGGATCTTCCGGCTTCTCCTCAGTGTCGGCAGCAGGATCCTTCCTGGCTGGTGGAACTCTCTGCGCGGGGACCAGACGAGCGGCGGCAACAGCACCGGCACGATTTACCAGACGGCCCCCAATGCGATCAGCATATTCGCGAGCTCGCTTCTTCCATTCTTTCATCGACGAATCGACGGCACCTCGAGCGGCCAGTCTCAGTTTCCTGGTCTGAGCTTCCTCAAGATCGCAGACGCGGTCCAGTTCATCGATTCTTACCTCCAGTTCCTGAGTGAACGCTTTCCGCTGTGCCTCAATGGGATCTGCCTGCGGTGCGGGAGCAGCACGGCCAATTGCTAAGGCACCATTGGGAGCAATGGCGATTGCTTTCCCTCGAATCTGAGCCTTCTGAAGGACCTGCTGGGCGGCTTCCGCCGCAATCACCTGTGCTGCTCTGGCTGCACGAGCTGCCGGGCGAGCAGCAGGTTTCGCATCTTCCTTTTTGTCAGCGTCCTGAGCGATCACTGCTGTCATCATCGTAAGCACACACAGCAGATTGGGGAGGGAGCGTTGGGTTCGTGCAATTCTCATAGCATGGTCCTTACCAGAATGGACGCGGATCGGAACGGCTCCCGGCCCAATGAATGCTGCAGGACTTGAGCGGGCCGCGTAGCACCTGCATGGTATCGTGGAGATATCTCTACGGCAAAGCGCGATCAGATCACCGGCTTTCGTTTAACCGGTAGCCGCAGACGCACGTCTGCTCCAGACTCCTGACGGTGCATTTCACGCAGGATGAAGTTCCGGGTGGAGTTGATAGAATTCCTCAGCTCCTACACGCGAGCGCTATTGGTTTGTCTCTCTGCTGTTCCTGCTACGCTCAATCTGTACATGGAGCGTATCGCGATCTCAGCGGCCAACGGCTCGACCTCGGATATCCCCGTAACTGGCTTGCTGGGTGGCAGATCATCGGGTTGATCTTATCGGTGTCGAAGCGCCTTCCGGTCCTGATGTGAATGACCGGCCGGAGGTCACCGAGGTCCACCAGATCCTGCTGTGTGGCAATGAACTGATCGTGGAAGGATAAACGGGCTGGGAAAACAGACTCAGCCGACCGTCGCATTTATTGCACGGCCCATGAAGACTACAGGTGAGACGGGTGTCCTGCCCGCGCTATTGCTATTGAGGAGAGCCCTGAGTGACTCGGGAATACACAATCGTAACACTGCCGGGGGACGGAATCGGTCCGGAAGTCATGCGTGAGACGACGCGCGTTATGGAAGCTGTCGCCGACGCGTGTTCGCTTTCGTTGAACCTTCAGCGACGCGAAGCCGGAGCGTCCCACTACCGCGATCACGGAGTGGCACTGCCGGATTCAGTGCTGCAGGATTGTCTGGATGCGGACGCCGTGATTCTGTCAGCAATCGGTCTCCCGGATGTCCGCAAATCGGACGGTACGGAGGTTCAGCCCGACATGATGGTCGGACTGCGACGGGCTATGAAACTGCACTCTGCCGTTCGTCCCGTGCGACTTTATCCGGGCGTTGAGAGTTGCCTGAGGACGGCCGAGAAAGGGATTGATTTCATTATCCTGCGCGAGAACCTTGAGGGTCTGTTCGCATCCTATGGTGGTGGGTGTCGCGTCGGTGATGCAGTCGCGACAGACACGATGGTTATCACTCGCCAGGGGTCACTCGACGTCTGTCGTTACGCGTTTCATCTGGCTGAGAAACGCAAAGGACGTCCGAGTGACGGAAAACGCATCGTCACGTGCGTGGACAAGGCCAACATCTTCCGCAGTCTCGCGTTCTTTCGAGAGATATTTTTTGAGGTTGCTGCGGAACATCCGAATATTGAAGCCGAAGCTACCTATGTCGACGCAATGAGCCTCTATATGGTGCAGAATCCGTCCAACTACGACGTTGTGGTCACTGAGAATCAGTTCGGTGACATCCTGTCCGATCTTGGAGCCGGGATTGTTGGAGGTCTCGGGATGGGGCCTTCTGCGGAAGTCGGAGAGCACCACGGACTGTTTCAGCCATCACATGGGACGGCTCCACAGATCGCAGATCAGAACATAGCGAACCCCATGGCCACCATTCTGTCGGCCAGCATGATGTTTGACTGGCTGGGCGACAGGCACTCGGACGACGACTGTTTCAAAGCCGCCAGCCTGATTGAAGACGCCGTGATTAGTGTTCTGGAAGCCGGATCCGTTCGCACAGCAGATATCGGTGGTTCGTCATCGACCACAGAAGTCACGGACGCCATACTGTCAGCCCTGCAAAGCTGATCCCGACAACCAGGGACAACGATGAATGCAATTTCCTCGTCAGCGAGAGACATTCGTCATACACAAGTTTGAAGCTCCACTCGGAATAATTCATGGCGTGCCTCCGGCGGACATCAAAGAGGACTGGCTGGCCGTAGTCCGCAAAAAGCAGGCCGCAGCGAGCTCTGGGATTAATTAGGGTGTGTACCGTTCAGCAACGACCACAGTGTTTGGAATCGCAGGGGCGGTGGGCGATGCCTGCCCTGCTTCGTCCTTACAGGCACGAGGCGCAAGCCAGTGTGTCGAGCTCCTGCGAGTAGTAGGTCACCACAGAGGCCACAGAGAAACACAGAGAAACGCCGAGGTCTACGGGACGAGCACTCGCACGCGGTGATTGTTGGAATCGCCAACGAAGACGTGCCCCGCCCCGTCGACGAAGACACCGTGAGGTCGATCCATCCGGCACCTGGCGGGATTGCCATCCGGGCCGTCTCCTTTGTCGCCGTTGCCAATCACCGTTTCAATCGTCTTTGATTTCATACGAACGACTCGAACTGTGTGACTTTCTGTGTCTGCGAAATAGATGTCTCCCTCAGGGCCGATGGCGACTCCTTTTGGGCCGGACAATTCCGCTTTGAGTGCAGGGCCTCCGTCGCCCGTGTAGCCGGACCTTCCGGTGCCTGCCAGGTGGTGCAGCATTTTCTGTTTAAGATCGATACTGTAGATGGCATTACCTTCACGCAGCGCCAGCACGAGGCTGCTCTTGCCATCGAAGTCCAGCGCTCGAGGCCCCTTCAACGGTGTTCCGGTGACGGGAGCTCCGTCGGGGGTCGGCTTCTTCTCGCCCGTTCCGCCAAATGTTGTGATGACCGCTGTCGTCAGATCGACGCGGCGAATGCGATGGTTGCCGATATCGCAGATGTAGAGATTGTTTGAATTGTCCAGGGCAATTGAATGAGGGCGACTAAGCTTTGCTTTTGTTGCGGGGCCACCGTCGCCGGCAAATCCACGTTCGCCCGTGCCGGCGATAAGTTCAATCCGGCCGGTCTTCGCGTCGACTCGGCGAACAATGTGATTCTGCATTTCGACGAAGTACATGTCGCCGTTCTTTGCGAATCGAACCTCGTAGGGTTCATTGAGTGCTGCCTTTGTCGCGGGTCCACCGTTGCCGCTGAAGCCCTTTGTTCCGTTTCCGGCCACGGTCGTGATCTGACCGGATTTGTCAATTCGGCGAATGACGTGCGACCCGACTTCGCAGACGTAGATCGCTCCGTCCGGTCCGGTGACGACGCCAAATGGCTGAGAAACGGCCGCCTGCACGGCTGGTCCGCCGTCACCCGTGTAACCGTCCTGCCCGTTTCCTGCGATGGTTTTCACTTCTCCGGAGACCGCAAGGCTGCCACTGAGGAGGACGAATGCAAAAACGGACCGAATCATCAGGTGAACTTTCAGTGTTGGAAAACTAGGATCCGCCCACAGGGATCAAGAACTACTCACAGCCCGGAACATCAATGGCGGATCCAACCTCAAACGACCAGAACTGTCTTCCCGGCATGGTAATGACTGCAGGCCAGTATACGGCCATCGTCGAATCCGTGCGCCCAATGGCTCGTAATACCTGGTGTGTTCGGTTGCGACAGCCGCAACTGGCAACCCGGATTACTCCAGGCCAGTTCTTCATGATTCGACCGGAAGACGGATCTGACCCACTGCTGGGGCGCCCGTTTGCGCTCTACGATACATGGGATGATGAGGACGGGGACCCGGCGGGAGTCGACTTTGGATTTGTGGTCGTTGGGAAGATGACGTCGTTAATGACGCAGTGGCAACCCGGCGAGGAAGTACGCCTGTGGGGCCCACTCGGGAACGGATTCGCTCCATCCTCGGCAAAGAATCTGATCTGTGTGGCCGGAGGCATCGGGCAGACTCCGTTTCTGGCTGTGGCCATGGAAGCTCTTGGCCTCAGAACCTACGGCACGCCAACTCGGGACGTTCCTCAGCGGCCCGAAAACGTGAAACTTTGTTATGGAGTTCGATCAGCCGACTACCTTGCCGGTCTGGATGACTTCGATATCAAAGGACTGGATGTTCGTATCGCGACCGATGACGGCACCGAGGGTCACCACGGATATGTGACTGAGTTGTTGGATCAGTGCCTGACCGAACAGAGCTCGGATACTCAGGTCTATTGCTGTGGCCCGGAGCCGATGATGAAAGCGGTTGCCGAAGTGTGTGAAAACCACGGGACTCCCTGCTGGCTCTCCCTGGAAACACCGATGGCATGCGGCTTTGGCGCCTGTTTTAGCTGCGTGGCTACAGTGAAGGAAGACGACGGAACTACCGACTATCGGCGGACGTGCGTTGAGGGCCCCGTGTTTCCGGCTGAGAAGCTTGTTCTCTGAAATTGAGGCCGACCAGATCGTGAACTCTGCTGGAAGAGTTTCGGACTGCCTCTGATACGTGAATGGTTTGCAATGAAGTCATGTCTGCTCTGCCTGCTGCTTCCCGGGTGCCTGCTTGTCGGTTGTGGAGGCAGTCGTCCCGTGGATGAGGTGTCGACGTCGCCCGATCAAATTGGTGACGCGACCGATATCCTGACGGATCCTGAGACTGACTGGCCGGTCTGGCGCGGACCCAACGGCAACAATATCTCGAATTGTGATTCGGCCCCCGTGGAATGGTCTTCGTCGCACAATATTGTGTGGAAGGCAGAGATCCCCGGACGTGGCCACAGTTCCCCCTGCGTTGTTGGCGACCGCATTTATCTGGCGACGGCCGACGAGAAAGCTCAAAAACAGTCTGTGTTGTGTCTCGATCGAAACGACGGCAAACAGCTATGGCAGACGGAGGTGCATTCAGGAGGATTCACCAGCAACAGTCAAATGCATCCCAACAGCACTCATGCCAATGGAACGGTTGCCTGCGATGGAACAAACCTGTTCATCGGATTCCTGAATGGCGAGAACATTCACGCCACGAGTCTGACTCTGGATGGAAAAATCCGGTGGACAAAACCACTGGGCTACTTCCAGTCGAAGTTTGG